>JAJZSR010000038.1 GCA_021849595.1 Pseudomonadota bacterium
TCAAGTGAAGTTCCATAGGCGGGTTGCTTTCGCCCAGGGCGCCTTCTCCGTCCTATTCATCGCACTGCTGGCGCTGCAGGCCGCCGGCCGTTTGCATCTGCCCTATTTCCAGCGCCTGGAATATCTCGTCTATGACAGCTGGCTCGCGGCCACCGCCCCGAGCGGCGAGGACGATCGCGTCGTCATTCTGGACGTCGACGAAAAAAGCCTGCGCCGAATCGGACGCTGGCCTTGGGACAGAGCGGTGATGGCCAGGCTCGTGCAGAGGCTTTTTGACCGGGATCACATCGCTGCGCTGGGGTTCGATGTGGTGTTTGCCGAGGCGGATCAAAGCTCCGGTTTGCGCCATTTGGAGGCGTTGGCGTCCGGCCCGCTGGCGCAAGACGCGGATTTCAGGCGTCAACTCACGGTCTTGCGGCCGCGGCTGGACTATGATGCGCGCTTTGCCGCAGCGCTCGCCGGCCGCCCTGTCGCGCTGGGTTATTACTTCATCCCCGCCGGCTCGCCGGCCAGCGCCGCCGGCGTGTTGCCGGCACCTGCGCTGGCGCCTTGGCAGGGGTTGGCGCCGGATGAGGCCGTGGGCTACGGTGCCAATATCGCCCAACTGGCCCGCGCGGCGCCGACGGCGGGATTCTTCAATATGCTGCCCGATGAGGACGGTACGGCACGGCGCGCCGACCTGTTGCTAAGCTACCGCGGCGGCCTTTATCCGGCTCTGGCGGTGAGCACGCTCAATGCCGCATTCGGCGCCGAACCCATGAGCGGCGGCATGACGCCGGTAAAATTCTTGTTCTGGCGCTGGCGGCAACCCTGGCTGTCCGTCGCGGGTCTGCGGCTGCCTATGGACCGGCATTGCCGTGTCTATATTCCCTACCGCGCCGGAAAGCCCTTCCGATACATTTCCGCCGCGGACCTACTGGCCGGGCGGGTGGCGCCGGGTCAGTTGGAAAACCGCATCGTGCTGATGGGGTCCACTGCGCCGGGGCTTGCCGACCAACGCGTCACGCCTTTCTCCAACGCCTTCCCAGGGGTGGAAATACACGCCGCCCTCATCGCCGGCATGCTGGACGGAACATTGCGCTATACGCCGCCCTGGGGGCGCTTCGCGGCCGTCGTGGCGGTGTTGGCCGTGGGGCTGGCCATGCTGGGCGGACGCATGGCCTTCGGCCCGCTGGGGGAGGGTCTTTTGGCACTCGCTTTGTTGGCCGGCATGTTGGCGGGCTACGGCTGGCTATGGAGCCGTCACTGGGTGCTGCCGCTTGCGCCGCCATTGGCCGTGGTCGTGGGCCTGTTCTTGTTCAACTCGGCCTGGGGGTTTTTTGCCGAGTTTCGCGCCAAGCGCCAGATTACCCGGCTGTTCGGGCAGTACGTGCCGCCGCAATTGGCCGAGGAAATGAGCCGCGACCCCGGCCGCTACACCATGGCCGGGCAGTCGCGGGAAATGACCGTGCTGTTTTCCGACATTCGGGGCTTCACCGATTTTTCCGAGAACCTCCCACCGGCGGAACTGGCCGAGGTGCTGAACGCATATTTATCGATCATGACTGCTATCGTCCAGGGCGAGCGCGGCACCATAGACAAGTACATCGGCGACGCCCTGATGGCTTTCTGGAATGCCCCGGTGGACCTGCCCGACCATGCCCCCCGCGCGGTGGCCGCGGCGCTTGCCATGCAGGCCGCCTTGCCGCAGATCAATCAGGATTTTGCCCGGCGCGGCTGGCCCATGGTGAAAATAGGCATAGGCATCAGCAGCGGGCGCATGAGCGTGGGCAACATGGGATCGTCGTTCCGGCTTTCCTACACCGTGATGGGGGACGCGGTGAACCTGGGCTCGCGTCTCGAAGGCCTTACCAAGCAATATGGCGTAGGCATACTCGTCAGCGATGCGACACGCCTGCTCGCACCGGATTTTCTTTACCGGCCAGTGGATGTCGTGCGGGTGAAAGGCAAGGCAACCCCCGTG
The DNA here is from genome assembly GCA_021849595.1 of Pseudomonadota bacterium. GTDB lineage: Bacteria > Pseudomonadota > Gammaproteobacteria > Burkholderiales > Thiobacillaceae > JAJXXS01. The sequence continues at coordinate 1,964 of JAJZSR010000038.1, forward strand.
GCCATTTTCGAACCCCTTGGCCGTGCGGATGCGGCGGATGAGGTGCCGAAGGCGCGGGCGGAGAGTTTCAGCGCCGCGCTCGCGTGCTATCGCGGGCGCGATTGGGACGGTGCCGAGGCCATACTGGCGCGCTTGCAGGCGGAGGCGCCGGAACGGCTCTATGAAGTCTATCGGGAGCGTATCGCCCGCTACCGCAAGGAACCGCCACCCTCTGATTGGGACGGGGTGTACGTCTTTACCAGCAAGTAAGCGGAATAGGCGCGAGGCTCGCCATTCTTGGAGGCTGCGGCGTCACTGGCCGCAGCGTCGTTTTAGTGCATGCGCTCGATCAGGGGCCCGGCCTGGTGCACTTCTTCATCAAGACCGCTTTCGAAAACAGCAATCAGGAATTCATCGCGGTATCTCGCTACCACCAAGATGGTCTCGATAAGCACCTGCAACCTGTTTCAAAACTGGAGCAGCATCGTTGTCCGACAACGTTGAATAAAAAACCTACTCGATACAGCAGCATGGGGAAACCGCCCGCCATGCACTGGCCATCTTGCCCGGGGGTATTGTCTCAGTTCTCAGACAAGGGTTCCAAGTTTCAGTAAACGGATGGACGGACAGCAAGAGCCGCTTCCATGGCGGATGGGCGTGCGAACCGATTGGGATTGTGGGTTCCGGCGCTTCTGAAGCTGTCTTGTTTCCGTTACACAACGTGAGCTGAATTGTAATGTAACTTATTGTATTTTTTGAATAAAAAATTTTTGCATTGATGAATTATTGTGCAATTTGCCGCTAAATTTTGCGCTTATTTTTGCGCTTCCGGACACCTAACCTGCGAGCAGTCTGACGCCAAACGCGTGAGGCTAACTGTTCGATCATCCATTAACTTGCAGGAGGTATCACAAATGAAAGCGAAACTGCTAAGCACTCTGGTGGCCGCGCCACTTCTCGCTTTGTCGACGGGCGCATTTGCCGGCCAACCTGTGCAGCTCACACCTGTGCAGATGGACGGCGTGACGGCCGGCGGGCTCGCCAATGCCCAAGCGACCGCTCTGGCCGTGGGCTCCGTGGCTGCTACCCTGACCGTTGCTCAAGCCGGTGTTCAGGTGAACATGAGCAAGACCTTCGAGGTGACCAAGATCAATTTGGTCGGCTCGGGCTCGTTAGCCTATTCCTCGTCCTCTGCGATGTAAGGTCCAGACGTCTGGAAACTGACCGACCAAACGTTAACTCAACACAAGGAGTTGCAAAATGAAAGTCATTACCACTACCCTAGTCGCTGGCGCTCTGCTTGCCGCCGCAGGTGTCGCCAATGCGGATCCCGTGGCCCTGTCCGCGACGCAAATGGATGGAATCACCGCGGGAGCCACTGCGATTGCCGGCGCTCTCGCGCTGTCCAGCGGTGACATCATTTCGGCTACCGGCGCTGTCACTCAGACCGTAGCGATGGGCAACAGCCTCGCCACGGCAAGCGCCCAAAGCGGAGCGATCGCCGCTTCAGTGTATTTCCTGCCGGCGGTAGCAGCCAGCGGTGCGACGGCAACCGCGTCGCTCCCCTAATCGGGCAAGCGGATGCAGCAGGCGCCCCACGCAAAGCGCGGGGCGCCTGGTTCCCTACCAGAGTTAGGAGAAAAACATGATACGGCCCACTCTTCGCGCCTTGGCGCTACTTTGCGGTGCCATGCCCATGGCCATGGCCGGCCCCGTAATCCTGGGGCCGGCCGAGATGGATAAGGTAACGGCTGGCGCCAGTACCGGCGGAGGCGCCTTGGCCTTTGCCGCCGGCCCCTTCGCATTTACCGGCACGTCTGCCACGGCGATCGCCACCAAGGACACCATGAACGGACAGCCTACTTTGACGGGCTATGCGGCGGGAAGCGAAGCCGTCGGAACAGCAACGGCAACCGGGCCGGGGGCAGTTTCCGGCACGGCGGCTACGACTTCGGCAGCGGTGCCGGGCACGGTCGTTACGACTTACACCATCACCGCGAACCAGCAAGTCGGGGGCACATCGATCAGCGGCAGCGCCACCATGGCGTTCGGCTCGTTCGCCGGCCCTTCGGTATTCTGACGGTATTTTTGAGAACCCTGCGCGGCATGATCTGCTTCGCAGGTTGCCAAGCCGGCCCGGTGGTTACCACCGCTGGGCCGCCGCTTGGTTTCGTGCAGTTTTCTTTGCCATTGCATGCCGCCCCGAGATATTCGGAGAGGGCGTTGAAAAAACGGCAGACTACAAAGCGCATGCAAGCCTGCCAGGCTCACACTGACATGCCATATGACGGTAGTATCCTTTTTGCTCCCTGATGTCTTGTGGCCGTCCAACGTTGTCCTGAAGCTGAGGAACTCTCCATGACTTGGTCTACGGCGAGCGCCCTGCTGCGCGCCGGTTGTGCGATGCTGTTGTTTGCCCTGTCGGCCGCCCCTGCCCAGGCCGTCGAACACGTGGTCACGTCGCTGCTGGAAATGCGGCGCGTGCATGTCGTCATCCAGCATTGGGACTTGAGCTGCGGAGCGGCCGGGCTCGCCACCCTGCTGCGCTATCAATACGGTGTCCCGGTGACCGAAAAGCAGATCGCCCTCTTCATGATGAACCGGCCCGAGTACCTCAAGAATCCTGAACTGGTGCGGGTCCGTGAGGGATTCTCCTTGCTGGATCTCAAGCGCTATACGGATGCCCATGGCTATCTCGGAGTCGCCTATGGCCAGCTCGAGCTAAAAGACCTGGTGAAGATGGCCCCCATCATGGTGCCCATCCACATCTTGGGCTACAACCATTTCGTGATTTTTCGCGGGATGCTGGGCAACCGCGTGCTGCTGGCCGACCCCGCCTGGGGCAATCGCACCATGCTCGTGCAGGAGTTTCTCCATTACTGGATCGACTTTCCGCAACTGGGCCATGTCGGCTTCGTCGTCGAGCGACGCGACGGCGTCGAGGGCCCCCCCAATGAACTGGCCATGCGGCCCGGCGACTTTGTCATGTTGCGATGAATACTCTATATACTTATTTGTAAATTTTTGCGTCGCAACATCAGCAAAACAAAGGATAAGAAATGAATCGGCAAAGCCCGCAGAAGATCCTGGTGGCGGCCCTGGCCGGCATTGGGCTATTGTGTTCAGCGATCCCGACGAGGGCCGCGGATGTGCCCTTGCGGAAACGGGAGGCCGAACTCGACCGCAAGCTAGAGCAGCAGGGGGCCGAGCTTGCTCAACTGCAGCGGCGGGTGGCGGAACTCGAACGCCTGCTCGAAAAGCAGAAGACAGGTCAGGCGGCCGCCGCCCAGCCGCAAACGCGACCGGCGGCCCCGGCGGGCAAGGTAGCAGCGGCGTCCGCTCCGCCGCCCGCACCCGCGCAATCCCAACCACCGGCGGCCGGGGCCGGCCGGCCCGCCGGCGCGTCCGGTGGCCCGGGGAGCTTTTCGGTTGATGAGGAAGCCGCCCAGCGCGCTCTGGAGAGGACCCTTACCCAGACTGGCGCGTTGCTGCTGCCGCGCGGCCAGATCGATTTCGAGCCGAGCGTCACTTATCTCCGCCGGGAAACCACTGTGAATCAACTCCAGGAGCCAGCTTCTGGGTATTACGTTTTTTACCCGACTCAAGTAAAGAGGGATGAAGTCACCGGAAACCTCGCTCTCAAGATCGGGCTGCCATGGGAAAGTCAACTCGAGCTGGGCCTCCCTTACAACTTTGTTCATCAATCCACGCTTGCTGACTTCGGCACATTGGGGAGAACGACTAGCTCGGCCAACGCCAACGGCTTGGGCGATTTCTCGATCGGCATCGCGAAGACTTTGACGCATGAGCGGGGCTGGCGCCCGGACGTCATCGGGCGCCTCACCTATATCGTGGGCAACGGCCAGCAGTCCAACAACGGGGTGGTGCTTGCCGGCGGCTCGCCGGCGGCCCAGGTTCAGGTGGTCGCGCTGGCACGGCAGGATCCGCTTGCCTTCGTGGGCAGCCTGTATTACCAGAAGGCCTTCACGAAAAATGAGATCAAGCAGGGCGATCAGGCGGGCTTTTCCTTGGGAGCGCTCATGGCGGCCAGCCCTCAGACGTCGCTGTTATTCGCCTTCTCGCAGACCTTCGTGCAAAAACTGCAGCTCAATGGCGTCAATGTGCCAGGGTCCGAGCAGACCATAGGCATGCTGAATCTGGGCGCGTCCTCCATCCTTGCCAAGAACGTGATGTTGGATGCCACGCTGGGGGTGGGCTTGGGCGCCGATGCCCCGAGGTATGTCATCCAGCTCACCCTGCCGATCCGTTTCAATTAAGACCCTCGGAGCCTCTCGGTAAGCCCCTGGGCGGGCCCCCGTCATTATTATTGCTGACATGCTGCAGCACTTTGGCCAAGTGGCTGACTGCCATGCCCTGGGGGGCGGATCCCCCATAAATAAGGTGCAAAGTCACCGCATTGGAGTGGCCGTCGCGCAACGGAAGAGGCACAAGCCCCCCGTCCGCAAGCCAATCTCGAATACGGTGCTTGGGCAGCCAAGCATAGCCCAGGCCTTCTCTGACCGCCGCTGTGGCGGTGTCGAAAGAATTGACATGCCAGCATTGCCCTTGCCCCAGCCAATGGCCTGTGCCGTTTCTATCATGGGGGCTCGGGTCCTGGATGACGATTTGGGTTTCCCGTTTCAAATCCGCCACGGTTATCTCCCTGCCGAGGCTGAGCAAGCGATGCTTGGGACCAAGTACGGCGATGTAATCCACGTTTGTCAGCGGTTGTCCCAGAAAGCCCAGTGGCACCTCCCGGCTGATGGCCATGTCCGCCTCCTCCTGGAGTAAGGCCTCCTCGACACCGGAGGGCGCCATCTCGGATAACAAGACCCGGGTGGCATGCCCGGGGCCCGAAAATTCTGCCAGCGCTTGCATCAACAAGTCCGTCGGGAAAGCAAGATCGACCGCGAGACGAATTTCCGGCTCCCAGCCGTGCCCCAGGCTGTCAGCATATCTCTCGATCTCGGCAGCTTCGTTGATCAGCTGACGTGTCCGCTCCATCAGAGCGCGCCCCTGTTCCGTGAGCTTGGCCCTTCGCCCTTCGATCTTGAGGAGAATGACTCCCAACTGTTCCTGCAGTTTGGCTATCGCGTGGCTGATGGCAGACTGGCTGAGGTGCAACCGCTCCGATGCGGGAGCAAACCCTCCGCAATCCACCACGGTATGCAGCATATGCCACTGCTTGAGGCTCACGCGCAGCTTTCTGCTCGCGGCTTGATTGATTCCCATGCCGTCGCCCTGTTCCGGCAGTTGATCGGCGGGCCGCGTTTCGCTTGTCATGGCCACCCGCCCGTCAGTGTTGCTTTGGCTGCGAGATCTCTCTGGGTATCCATTTTGTTTTTGGGATTACTCGGACATTCCCACCATAGATCAGCCGTCGAGCACATTCAAAATGGCCGATGCAAAATGAGAAAAATTCGCCCACCCTCGACAGGTGCGTTCAGTAGCGCTTGCCCCTCTTCGGCCTATGCGGCGCATAAACAGGTTTCTGCCGCGGCTCAAAAGGCAGCCTCACATCCTCATCTGTATTGGATATATGTTGCTGATCCCCACCGGTGCGGCCATCGGAAGGCCAATCAGGTAAACGGAAGGAACAGGCGCCGACGGCGGCACGGAGAAGGTTAACGACATGGTGGCGCTGTTGTTCGGCGCATTGCTGCCCGGCTGACCCGTTGTGACCGTGAAAGTCACAACTTTGCTGCCGGATTGCTCGGTGGTCACGGGCACCACCGCAGTGCTTGCTCCCGGCCCTACTGAGGGCTGGAGTGGTATCGCTTTCACTGCATTGCTGGGTGGCCAATAAGGCTGCCCATTGATGGCGATGGATTTGCCCGCTGTCGCACCGAATACGATCGGCGGGGTAGTGATGGCGATAGCCCGCCCCGGGGCGGAAACCACCGCCGCATAACCCGATAAGTAATTCTGCTCATGGATGGCAAACCCCCCGGCGGAGGCCGCCGCGAGAGTGAACGGCCCGCTGGCGCCGGCCTGGGCAAGTACTTCACTTGTTGGGACGTAACCCGCCAAATTTGGCTGCCCGTTCATAATCGTCGCTTTGGCAGATGCGTTGACTTGTGCCGACAGGCCGGTGGCAATTGCCAGGTTGGCGGCTACTGCCCCCATTCCGACGCCTGGCAAATATCGTAGTAGTCCGTTGAGCGAGATCGCCGTGGCAATTGCCGAGGTGTATGTAAACTGGCCTGCGGCTTGCGCTACGGCGTCGGCATATATGTTGGCACCGGCCGTGACCGCATCCATTTGGGCTGGGCTGAGGATCACAGGGGCGGCCTCGGCAACAGACATTGCGCCACTCAGAATGGCAACCAGGCAAAAATTTCTTGTTGTCATATCCGTCTCCAAGGTCGACGCTGCCACTGATCCAGGGAATGTTTATCGATAATCTGCGAATTGGTCGATGTGCCGCTCTTCCGTCGCTTGTGTACGTCTTTTCGTTACCATGCGCCCTTCTCGATATCAATCCGCCCGGACGCAATGCCCGAGGTATCGAAAAAGTCGTCAAGTATTTATGGGTTCTCAACAAAGACCTCTTTAAGGTTGTGTTCTTTGCCCAGTAGTCTGTAAAAGGTTGCCCGGGATATTCCAAGATGCCGGGCCGCTTCCGAAACGTTGTGTCCGTGCGCACGAAGCGCGAGTTGAATGAGGTCTCGTTCCGCCTTCGCGCGCGCTTCTTCGAGCGTCATGAGGAGGCGTGCTTGATCCCTGCGCTCCAAGCCCAGGTCGGCCGCCGTCAACAGCCGATTGTTACTCATGATGACTGCGCGTTGTACCCGATTGATGAGTTCGCGAACGTTGCCCGGCCAGTCGTGTTGGCGCATCACCTGCACTGCTTCCTGAGTGAAGCCTTTGACGCCAGACTTCTTCTCCCGAACAAACCGCTCGAAATAGGTCCGGGCCAGCAGCTCGATGTCCTCTTCACGATGGCGCAACGCCGGAATTTTGAGGTGCAGTACGTTAAGCCGGTAGTACAAATCTTCCCTGAAACGACCGTTCTTCACGGCGGACTCCAGATCCGAGCGGGTGGCCGCAATTACGCGGACAGGGGCAGATATCTGCCGGGCCGAGCCCGCTCGCTCGTTAGATTTCTCCTGCAGAAAGCGCAGCAGGTTGACTTGCAGTTCCGGCGACAGGTCGCCGATTTCGTCGAGGAAGATCGAGCCATCCCGGGCCGCTTCGATGTGTCCGGTCTTGCGCTGACGCATGCCAGCGTATGCATCCTTTTCATGGCCAAACAGCTCGCTTTGAATGAGTTGCGCAGGCAGCGCACCACAGTTGACGGCAACAAAAGGTTCATCGCAACGGGGGGAGAGTTGATGGATCGCGCGCGCCGCCAGTTTCTTCCCGGTTCCGTTCTCACCCGTGATCAGGATCGGCGCGTCCACCGGGGACATCTTGAGCAAATCGCTGTACATCTGCTGCATCACCGAGCTGCTGCCGACCATATTGAAGCGTCCGAGATTGCCAGGCTCGGCCGCGAGGCGTTCCCGTAACGCGGCTTTGCCATAGGCATGGCCGATGCACGCCAACAGGCGCTCGCGATCGACCGGAAGGCTGTGATGGTCATAGAACACATCGGCCAGAAGCCGCGTGAGTCCCGGTATCTCCAGGCAGGTACGCGACACCAGGGCTATCCATTCGGTGCCTGGGCTTTCCAGGATCACCTCTTCCATATCCTTGAGGTTTCTGCTGACCGGCGTGTCGATGACGGCCAGCCCCACGCGGAAGGTTCGGTCGTGCAGGACGTTTTTTGCCGCATTCAGGTCGGACATCGGAAAAATGTTCCAGTCCGGCAGGGCATCGACGATCTGACGCAAGGCTAATGCGTTGGCGCCGGGGAGCAGAACCAGTACCTGCCGTTCCGGGGCGCCACCCGACGCAGCCGAGGAGGAGACTGCCGCATTGCCGTGCTTGCCCGCCTGGTTCAATCTACACTCTCCAACTTCTGTTCACCGAGTCATGAACATCGGCATCAACCGCTTTTACCAGTCTCCATGGGAGGGCCGGAGCGGGCACAGCCATAGGAAGTTTCTTGTCTGAGTGCTAATTCAACGTATTGCATAATGAAGTCAAATGCAAAGCGAATTCGCTGATTTACTTGCTTCGACGCTTGCCTTGCCTTGATTATTGGCGGGTACCTAAGGTTCGAAACCCGACGGAAGTAATAGGGCAGGCTGTACCGGAACTCATGGTGGGGCCGGCAGGAATGAAAGCCTTCGCAGCGAACGGAGAAACTCCGACGTGACGACGGCTGCCTATGGCGCCCGACTTGATGGTGTTCTTTACCGGCAGGCAAACGTATCGCGACGAGTAGCCCGGCAACGCTTGCGGCTGACCTGCGATGTCGGTTGTTCGGTTGCATCTACAGCAGCTCCTCGTGCGACACGCCGCGCCGACGCAGCATCTGGCGCAGGAGGCGCAGGCTTTCCATCTGGATTTGGCGCACCCGCTCGCGCGTGACTTTCAATTCCAGGGCCAAGTCCTCCAGAGTGGCGATTTCGTGGCCGTTGAGGCCAAAGCGCCATTCGATGACCCAGCATTGCTTGGCGCTCAACTGCGCAAGCCATTCGTGCACAAGCCTTTCCATTTCGGCATGCTGCAGCAAATCCTCGGGTGGGCGTGCCGTTTCATCCACCAGCGCGTCGCCGACGCTAAGGTCCGGGTCGACTTCCAACGGTGCATTGAGCGAGGCGACCTGCACGTTGGCGGCCAGGGTCTGGCGCACTGTCTTGACGTCGTGCCCGGTCAGGTTGGCGATATCTTCCGTGGATGGATCGCTGATGCCGTGCGCTTCCAGATGGCGCTGGGCGCGCAAATAGATGTTCAGGCTCTTGATGATGTGTACCGGCAGGCGGATGGTGCGCGACTGGTTCATGATGGCGCGCTCGATGTTCTGTCGGATCCACCAGGTGGCATAGGTGGAAAAACGGAAGCCGCGCTCGGGGTCGAATTTTTCCAGGGCGTGGATCAGTCCCAGATTGCCTTCCTCCACCAGATCCAGCAATGCCAGCCCGCGATTGGCATAGTGCTTGGCGATGTTCACCACCAGGCGCAGGTTGTGCTCGATCATTTTCTGGCGCGCCTCGAAATCGTCCCGCCTGGCGCGGCGCGCCAGCTCGATTTCCTGGTGCGCCGTCAACAGCGGCCGCCGGCCGATTTCGTTCAGATACATCTCGGTGATGTCAACCCGGATTTCCAGATCGTCCGAAGACGGCGCGACATGCGCTTCTTTTTCCAGCTGCTGCGAAAGATCGTCTTCGTTGGTGTCGTAGTCGCGAGTCATAAGTCTGGGAGCTTTGTGTCTGGCATCAATAGCGTCTGGGAAGCGTCAGGCGGATCGGCACCGGTCGTGCGATCGATAAACTCATTAAGTTCGGCGATGGGCTGGGGCTCATGAGACTTGTCCGGTGGTTTTGCCGGCGAGCCTTGCTCGCAACCGATGCGCCAACTGTCCCGGCCGCTCTTCTTGGCCCGGTACAGGGCGGCATCGGCGCATGCCAGCAAGCCCTCGATGCTCTGCGCGTGGTCGGGATACAAGGCCACGCCAACGCTGCAGGTCTGGCGCTGGGCCAATTCCTCTAAGGCCGGTTCGGCACCGGCCACTGCCCGCACGACGCGTTCGGCCAGGACTTCCACCTCGGGCAGCGATGCCTCCGGAACGAGGATGGCAAATTCGTCTCCGCCCAGGCGCGCGAGTATTTCATTGCGGCGAATTTCGCCGTCCACCACATCGGCCATGTGTTTGAGCAAGGTATCGCCACCTTTGTGGCCATGGGCATCGTTGATGTCCTTGAAGTGATCCAAGTCAAGGATGAACAGGGCGACGCGATGCCTGGCGCGCTGGCTGGCAAACAGAGCGCGTTCCAATTCTTCCAGGAGGCGGCGCCGGTTGAGCAGGCCGGTCAGGGGGTCGTGGTCGGCGAAGTACCTAAGTTTGCGATTGGTCATGACCAGTTCGGTCACGTCCTCGAACACCCATAGGCAGCCCAATGGGCCGTCGCCCGCATCGCGCACCATGCGGAACGAACAAATGAGGATGCGGCCGTCTGTTGTCTCGATCTCGATCGGCGCTGCGTCTTCGGCCATTGCGGGATGGTCGAATGGCTGCCCGCTCAATCGGCTCAGCAGCTCGTGGGGAGGCCGCTTGAGGGCGGCCGACAAGTCGTCGCCGAAGCGCAGGAGCTTTGCGAGGGCGGGATTGATGTAGCGGACCTCGCGATCGGTATTGGTAAACATGATCCCCACGGGCAGAGTGGCGAGAAGCGCCTCGATGTGTAAATCGGCAGTCCAGCGCGGCTGCCTGTTCAAAGCGGCAGCCCCGCTTTGCCATGCTGGGCAGGTGCCGCTGCCTGTGGCGGCCCGGCGCGCCCGATGATTGCCGGCCTCGGGCCGGTCGAAAGCGTGACCGAGCCCAGGAATAACACGCGGCGTTTGCCGCTGTCGCGCGGCACCGAGAGCGAAGGGCTGGCGCACCGGCACAGGTAGGCGAGGTAGGGATTTACGTCGCCTTCAGACAGCAATTCGGCCAGCTCCGGCAGTGGTGCCGCGATGAGCGTGGCCCCCAGTCCCTCGCATTCGAAGCCGTACATGGCGCGGACGTTGTCCCGGCAATCCACGATCTGCCCTTGCGCATCGAGCCCTGGCGCGCTGGGTAACTCCTTGTCGCGGCCGACCGCCTCGGCCCGGCCGGGTTCGGACGGTGCAGTGCCGGCGGCTGTCGCATCCCGATGCATGCCTATGCTTACCGTCATGGTTGAATACTCCCGCGAAAATTTCGGCATCTCGCCACGCGGACCACCAGCGGCCTCGTCCACATGCGCCATCGCATAAAGCCTATATGAACCATATGATGAGAGTGCCTAAGGCAGAATACGTGCGTGCACGTATGCCGTCCGACGTATAGCAGTAAGACGACGATGGTGGCTCAGGATTCGTGCAGCGGTGCCGGCTGCGTACTGCCGATTCCCGTAGCGCCGCACTCGGCCACCAGCTTGGCGAGTTCCAGCAGGTTGCCGGTGCCTGTCTTGGCGAGGATGCGGGAGCGGTGGATTTCCACTGTGCGGTGGCTGATGCCCAACTGCTTGGCAATGACCTTGTTGGCATGCCCTTCCAGAACCAGCGCCATGATCTCCCGCTCGCGGTGGGTCAGCAGCGCCAGGCGTCGGCAGTCATCCGCCTGGGTTTCCTGGCTGTCGATCCGTTCGCAGTCCTGCTCCAGTGCGGCGTGCACCCGCTCCAGAAATTCGGCACCCTTGACCGGCTTGGTCAGAAAATCCGTTGCGCCTGCCTTCATTGCGCGCACTGCCATGGGAATGTCGCCCTGGCCGGTCAGGTAAATGACGGGCAACGCGCTGCCGCGCCGGGTCAGCTCCGCGTGCAGGTGGGGGCCGCTCATACCCGCCATGCGCACGTCCAGTACCAGACAGCCCGGCCGATCTGGCTGATAGGCATTGAGGAATGCCTCGGCGCTGGCGTAGCTTTCCACCCCGAGGCCGGCGGTCTCGCACAACAGACCGAGGCTGTCGCGTACGGCCGCGTCATCGTCGACGATATAAATGGTGGGCGAGTTCATGTAGCGAAGGGTAGTGTGAAGTGGAAATTGGCACCGCGGCCCTGATCCGTGTCGGCCCAGAGCTGGCCGCCGTGGGCCTCGATGATGGCGCGGCTCACGGCAAGTCCCATGCCCAGTCCGGTAGGCTTGGTGGTGAAGAAGGGGTCGAAGATGTGTTGCAGGGCGGCGCTGTCGATGCCGGGGCCGTGATCGCTCACCGTCACTTGGGCCAGATTGCTTTCTGCGGCAGTGCGCACCGTGATCGCGATGAGCCGATGATCGACTTGGGCTTCCAGCATGGCTTCGATGCCATTGTGGAGCAGATTGGCCAGCACCTTTTCGATTTGCAGTCGGTCCGCCTTCACCGGGGGGAGGTCGGCCTCCAGGTCCAGCCGGGTCCGCACCGCTCGGCTGCCGTCGGCATCCAGCTTGGCGGCTAGCCCGAGCACGACGTCGTTGAGAGCCACTGCCTCGGTTTGCACCTCACCCTTTCTCAGGAAGGCCAGCAGCTCGCGCACCACCTGTCCCGCCCGGTGGGCTTGTTCGGCACTGCCCTCGATGGCGCGCTGCAGGCGCTCCGGCTGCGGGCTCCCGGCCCGCAGCAGACGCAGAGCAGCCTCGGCATATGAGGCCACGGCGTTGAGCGGCTGGTTCAGTTCGTGGGCCAGCGCGGCGACGGTCTGGCCCGCCACATGCACTTGCATGAGCCGCTCCATTTCCGCATGCATGGTCTGCAGCCTTGCCTCGGTGCGTTTGCGCTCGGTAAGGTCGCGCGCAAACGCAAAAAAGCGTCCGCCGGCGCTGGCCCAATAGGCCGCGTTGATTTCTACCGGCCAGATTTCGCCTGTCTTGGCGCGATGCAGTGTTTCGAAGTGGTCGCTGCCCTCGCGCTTGAGCTTGGCAATATGGTGGGAGATATCATCTGCCGACCCCCTGGCTTCCAGGTCTTTGATGTGCATGCCGAGCAACTCCTCCCGGCTGTAGCCGGAGCGGCGCGCATAGGCATCGTTGACCGCCAGGATGCGGCCCTGCCCGTCGAGCATCCAGAAACTGTCCGCGGCGGTTTCGATCACGGCCCGATACTGAGCCTCGCTCTCCGCCAGCGCGGCCTCGGCGCACTTGCGTTCCGTGATGTCGCGGGTGGAGCTGCGCAGCCCATAGAAATTTCCCGCCTCGTCGTGGATCGGCTGACACTGCTGGGCAACCCAAGCTTCGCTGCCGTCGGGTCGGCGGATACGGAATTCTAGCTCATGGCCCGGCGCAATCCGGCTGTGATCGAGATGCTTCCGATAGGCGAAGCGGTCGGCCGGATGGACGAGCCTCTCCGGCAAGGCGGCATCGGCAAGGAAGTCCTCTGGGTCGTGGCCGAACACTTTGCGGCAGGACGGCGATGCATAGCGGCAGCGTCCATCCGGAGCGATCCGGCAAATGCAATCGCTGGCCAGTTCGGACAGCATGCGGTGCTGGCTTTCCGAGTCGCGCAGCGCATTCCGGGTCCGTTGCAGTTCCTCGTTCCGCCGCGCCAGCTCGATATGATGGGTATACAACTCGTGCAACGCCTGTTGCACGGCGGCATGTCCCTCGGGCGTGGTGCCTGCCGGCTGCCACTCCTGGCGATCCTCGGCACTCTGCCGCAATACGTCGTTTTCGAAGTTGTCGGATTGTCGTGTCATAGACGCACCTCCTACCAGGCCTGGCGCGCCCGTCTTTTGGTTGGCCTCCAACTTCTCCCTGTCGGCGAGATGTCGATGGAGCGATGGTCAGTCTCTCGATCGCCTCGCTACCCGTTTGTTCCCGTCTAACCAGCGGGTGCAGCAGACTGCAGTGTCATCTACTTTTTTAGCATAGTTCAGATCGGAAGGGCTGTCGGGCGGCGGCCGCCCGATGTTTCGCGGGTCGGTTTGCACGGCCGCGTTGCGCGCCCGGCTTGCTTGACGGACATGACCATGGAATTGCAGCGGTACTCGCGGCAACCGGGTCTTCAGCTTGGGGCAAGGTTGCCGCGCGTGGAAAGGCGGGGGAGATGCGGATGTGCGGCAGGTTTTGACCATGATGTGATTATGGGTTTGCGCAGCAGTGTCGCGTGAATAGATCCGTAGATCGGCCGGAATTGTCGAGCACGATTCCCCTTCCATCCCGTTGGGAGAGATATTTTCTTAAATTGCTGTTAATGGTTTTGTTCCGGATTTGTCCTGCCAACCCTCGGCGGGCAAAAAGGGTAGAAGGCAGGCCGGCAACACAGGAGCGCCCGTGTCGTGCGACCGGGGTTCTTTACTGGGCTTTTGCGCTGCCGGCGCCTGGGCGTGATGGCGCGAGGCGTTGCTCGACGGCAAAGACTGCGGCCTCGACACGCGAGGTGAGGTTCAGCTTGGCGAGGATGTTGCGCACGTGGAGTTTGACGGTGTCATGGCTGATGCCCAGCGCGCGCGCGATGGATTTGTTGCTTTCGCCGCGCGCGAGATAGGAAAGGATCTGCTGTTCGCGCTGGGTAAGCTGGTCGAGCAGGTTTTGCCGGCCCTGTTTGGCGTCCAGCAGGTTCACGAGCTTGGCCGTCATTTGCGGAGCGATCACCGTTTCTCCGCGCGCGGCGCGCTGGATGGCGTCCACCACTTCGGAGGGCTCCATGTTCTTGAGCAGATAGCCCTGTGCCCCGGCGCGCAAGGCTGCTGCCATGTCTTCCTGGGCATCGCTCACGGTCAGGATCAGGGTGGGGAAGACCAGGCCCTCGGCACGCAGGCGGGTCATGAGCGTGATGCCGTCCTCGGGGGGCATGTGCAGATCCATGATCACCACGTCCGGCTTCAACTCGCTCAACTGAGTGCGCGTTTCCTCATGGTCGCCGGTCATGCCGACCACCCGCACCAGGCCGGAATGCTCCAGAAGCTCGGCCAGCCCCTTGCGGAACAGGGTGTGGTCGTCGACCAGGACGACGTTGACGACCTCGCTCATGGCGCCAGCGGTCGGCGTGTGGCCGGAAATATGACCTGCACCTGCGTGCCTTCGCCGACACGGCTTTTTATTTTGATCTTGCCGCCCAGGCGCTCGGCCCGCTCGTGCATGATGTTCATGCCGAAGTGCATGCCCGGCCCCTGATGGCCGGCCGCATAAAGGCCGATGCCATCGTCGGTGACGCAGATCACGTACTGGCCTTCTCCTTCCTCCAGGCGCATCTCCACGCTGCGGGCGAAGGAATGCTTGCAGATGTTGGCGAGCGCCTCCTGGACGATGCGGTAGACTTGGACCTCCTGGTCGGGATTGAGCTGCATGTCCGGGGCAAGATTGACGAATTCCACGCGTGCATTGATTTTTTCCCGGGTCTGCTGCAGCAGTTCTTCCAGGGCGGGCACCAGCCCGCGCGGGTCCATGCGGTGGCGGAATTGGGAGATCAGCTCGCGCAGCCCGGAGTAGGCCGACTCCACGGCGTCATCGACGTCGCCGAGGAATTTCTCGGCAAACACCTTGTCGCCCTTGACTATGGCCTGGCGCAGCATGTCCAGGCGCATTTTCATGTAGGCCAGGGTTTGGGCCAGGGAGTCGTGGATTTCGCTCGCCAGGGTCTGGCGTTCGTTCATGAGCGTGATGCGCAGGTTTTCCCGCGTCAGCCGCACGTTCTCCAGGGCCATGCCCAGATGCTCGCTGATGGAGGCGAAGAGCAACTGGACCTCTTCCGGTATGGTGCGCTCGCTGGCCATGAACAGGTTGTACACCCCAAGCACATTGCCTTTGTGCTGCAAAGGGACGGCAACCACGCGCGCGCAGCGGCTGCCAAAGGCGCCGGCGCCGAAATTCTTTTTGCACACGTGCAGCACTCGGTCGTTGCGCGCTGCGCCCTGCGACACAGCCTGCCCGCAGATGCCGCAGCCGACCGGGACGATGCTTTCGCGCTCGACCACGTCCTCCGGCAGGCCGATCGCTCCGATCAGGCGCAGGCCGCGGCCGTCGGCGGTGAGCACTCGCACTGCCCCGGCATCGGCCCCGGCCAGGCGGATCATGGTGGACAGGAATCGGTCGAGCAGTTGCTCGATGTCTGCCTCGCTGCTGAGCGACGACGCGATTTCCGACAGTACGCGCAGGGCGGGCAGCTTATAGAGCCCGTCCGGAGGCGGGGATTCCTCTGCAACCAGAAATGACAAGACCGGCTCGGCCATCGCAGTTCTCCGTCCGGCAAGGCCGGAAAATATTTTTATTTATGAAGCACTCTCAATTGTAGTGACAAGCCTTAACCAGGGAAAGCGAAGGCTTGCCTGGCGCATGGTTTGGGCCGAAGATTGGCGCCGGACACTCGTTATGGAGCGCACATGTCTCATCTTCTCGGGCTGGCCCGCGCCGCGCGTCTCGTAGGGGTTTCGCGCGCCGCCTTGCAGCAGCGCATCAAGGAGGGAAGCCTTCATGCCATGGACGGCATGATCACCACCGACGAGCTGCTCAAGGCTTATCCGGACATCAGCCTGGAGGATTCCGGGGCCTTCGAGAAGACCCTGAAAATCAAGGAGGAGGCGTTTGCCCGCCGGGTCCGGGAGCGCAGTCTTCCGCCCAAGGAGGTGCTGGCCGAACGCCTGTTCGAACAGGGCCGTGAATTGGCGGACGTAAAGCTACACCTGCAACGCTATCATACCCTGGTCACCGGCCTGCAGGGCGAGTTGCAAGGGCTCATGGAACGCTCGGGGCCGGCCGCGCGGGAGGCCTTGCGCCAAGTGGATCGCTGGGTGGAAAGCGGGCTGCGCCGCGTCCTGGGCGAGACGGAGGCGGTTGATTCGCTGGCGCTCATGGATGATATGCTGCGTGTCATGTCCGCCCACGTCACGTTGCGCCCCAGCCGCCATGATTTCCTCGTGGAGGGCGCCGACTCGATCCTGGAAGCCGGGCTGAAGGCGGGCTTGGCGCTCAACTACGGCTGCAGCACGGGCAACTGCGGCTTGTGCAAGGCGCGGGTGATCTCCGGCCAGGTCATGAAAATCCGTCATTTCGACTATGTGTTCACCGAGGCCGAGAAGCAGCAGGGCTACACCCTGATGTGCTGCCACAGCCCGGTGGGCGACGTGACGCTGGAGACGCTGGAGGCGAACTCGGCGCAGGACATCCCCACCCAGCAGATCACCGCCAGGGTGAAATCCGTGCAGGCGCTGAGCCCGGACATGCGGCTTCTGCACTTGCAGACGCCGCGTTCCTCGCGCCTGCGCTTCCTCGCCGGGCAAAGCCTGACGTTGGGCGTGGCGGGGGCGGGCACGGCCGAATTCGCCATCGCCAGTTGCCCGTGCGATGACCGCAACCTGCAGTTTCATGTCGAGCGCGGCCAGGGCGGCGCGTTCGGCGCCGCCGTGTTCGAAGGGCTCAAGATCGGCGACAGCGTCAGTCTATACGGCCCTTGGGGCGACTACCTGCTGGACGACGAATCGCAGCACGCCTTGCTGTTCATCGCCTTCGGCCGTGGTTTCGGGCCCGTCAAAAGCATGGTCGAACATGCCTTGGCGCGGGAGGCCGCCGAGCGCATCGACTTAGTCTGGGCAGCCGCGCCGGGCGGGCATTAC
>JAJZSR010000198.1 GCA_021849595.1 Pseudomonadota bacterium
TGTCGCCGAACTGCGAGCCGCGCTTCGCGTACGCCAGTTCCAGTGCCCAGTCCGGTTTCTTGTCGGCTTTGGCTTCGGCCACCTCGGCGTCCAGCACACGCCCCTTGGGGTCGAAGATCGCCAGTTCAGGATGCCCGTGCAGTGCGTGTTCAAGCGTGTCGCGCGCAATGGGCCACTCCGGCGCAGCCCCTTTGAGGGGCGCCGCTGCACGCGGGCCCACCCAGCGTTTGAGCGCCGCAATGGCTTGTTGGCGGCGCGCGGTGAGTTCGTCCCGGCGCGCATCGATCATCGCGGCCTCCTGACGCGATGCCACCGCATCCAGCGCGCTGCCCTTGCCGCCGGCAATGCGGGCACGCACGGCAGCGTCGAACAGGCGATTCTCGCTATCCAGTGCATCGATGCGGTCAAGCTGGCGCTCTACCGCATCGCGTGCAATCCAGGCCACCGCGGTTTCGCGCAGCACGGCGAGCCGGGTGATGCGGGTTTGCGCTTCACTCAACGCAACCCGGCCGCGCGCAGCATCCACACGCGCACCGCGTTTGGCGTCATTGGGGAATTCCTGCATGACGCCGATGCGCTGCATGGTCATCGGTTCGCTGCCCAGGCTGAAGCGGTCGGGCCCCTCGATGGGCAGATTGTCGATGCCGAGCGCAAGTTTCGGGTCGGGCAGTGCGCCCGCCGGGATCGCTGCCTGGCGGGCCGCATCGATCTGCGCCGACTCCGCGCGTAGCGCTGGCGTTTCGCGCACGGCGAGTGTCAGCGCGTCATCGAATGAAAGCGGCTCGGCGCAGACCGATCCGGCGAGGCCCGCCCACACGAGCATCACAGCCGTGCGGCAAACCGGGGGCTGCCACAGGCGGGCAGCAGACAGGGAAATGACCATGTTCCAACTCCTTGCGAGAACGGCGACCATCGGACCGGCAGCGGCGCGATGGCGCGAAACGGCCGCAGCAGCGTCCGCTCGGGCGGGCGCAGTGCAGCACTCGGTTCAGGGAGTCAGGATTGAGCCGGCGGTCGCCAGGCGGCGGCCGGGTCGAAGGAGAACATGTCCGCCGCAATGTGCGGGAAGCGGGTGGCCGGAACCGGTTCCTGCGGCAGCAGGCCGAAGGTGGAAACCGAAAAATGCTGGCCGCCAGTCTGACAGGGCTTGCCAGCCTTGCAGGCCTGCGAGCTGGATTCGTCGCAGCAATCGTGCGCGGTGTCTGCATCCACCATCGCTATCATTGCGGCGTCTTCCATCGGGCAGGGCACCAGCGGCTGGGCGAAATGCGCGTAGCCCTGCAGCGGAACCGCAATGGAAAGCAGCAGGAAGAGGAATATCCGAAGTCGACGCATGGTTTGACTTTAGCGTGTGCGGCCCAGCCAGGCAAGGCGGCCTACGAAGTCGTTAACAGGAGACATGGGCATTATCCCGACAAGGCAGGCAAGGTGAGCTGGAACTGCGTCGCCTGATTGGCGGATGCGACCTTGATCGAACCGCCATGTGCGTCGATGATGGATTTGACAATGGCAAGCCCCAGCCCGGCGC
Organism: Pseudomonadota bacterium; assembly: GCA_021849595.1. GTDB lineage: Bacteria > Pseudomonadota > Gammaproteobacteria > Burkholderiales > Thiobacillaceae > JAJXXS01. The sequence continues at coordinate 1,529 of JAJZSR010000198.1, forward strand.
CATCGCCTTTGCGTTGACGCGACGGGTCGATGCGGTAGAAACGGTCGAACAGCCGGGGGAGGTGCTCGGCCGGAATTTCGGGGCCAGGGTTCTCGACGGTAATGACGGCCTTGTCGCCGTGCATCGCCAGCAATATGCGCGCGGTCTGGCCGGGCGGCGTATGTCGAATGGCATTCGACAGGAGGTTGCTGAGCGCACGCCGCAGCATCAGCCGGTCCCCAGGCACGGTGGCCGATCCCGTCAGGGCCAGGGAAACGCCGCGCTCCTCCGCCCACGCTTCGAAATAATCAAACAGGCCCTGTGTTTCATCACCCAGGTTGACGCGTTCGCGGCCCGGCGTGAGAAGGCCGTTGTCGGCCTGGGCCAGATAGAGCATGTCGCCGACCATCTGGGCCATGCGTTCGTATTCTTCCAGGCTTGAGTACAGGACTTCCTTGTATTCGTTGGTGTCGCGTGCACCGGAAAGCGCCACCTGGGTCTGGGTCATAAGGTTGGAGATCGGGGTGCGCAGTTCGTGCGCGATATTGGAAGAGAAATCGGAGAGCCGCCGGAAGGAGTCGTCCAGGCGAGCCAGCATGGCATTGAATGCGGCAGCGAGCGGCATGAGTTCGGTCGGAAGGCCCGAAGCCTCAAGGCGCGCGCCGAGACGTTCGGCCGAAATTCCAGCCACGGTGTCGGTGACCCGGCGCAAGGGCAAGAGCCCCCATCGCGTAACGATCCACCCTAGGCCCGCCATGGCCAGAGCGGCCAGGGCAATGGCGATTCCCAGCACCGAACGGAACGTGTCCATGAAAACCGCATGGTGCTCGATGTCCTGTGCCACGGCGAGGGTGTAGGGCCCGCCGCTGCCTGCCGTGATTGACACAGCCATCCCCCGATGGCTGACGCCCTTATGCTCCCATTGATGCAAGGTCCCATCCGTACACGCGGCGGGCTGCGCCTGGCAGGCTTGCAGCAGCGTGCGCGGAAAATTCGCGCCCGAGGTGGCGAACCAGATATTCCCCGTCGCATCGGCCACGACGACGGCGAGCCCATGATGACCCACCAGGGCGTCGTCCAGTTGCTGGGGCAGACGGTCCAGGGTGTTGCTGTTCGAGGCTTGCGCGAACAGGTTCCGAACGAGCGCCAGCTTGCCGCTAAGTTCGATCCGGTCCTCCTCTTCAAAATGGGCTTCCACCTCCTGCGTCAGGAAATAGCTCGTTACAAGCAGGACCAGCGCAGCGGCCACAGCAAAAAGCAGGCTGATCCGGGTGGTCAGGGAGAGGGATTTCATTGGGCCGCGCTTTCCGGGCCGGCTTCCAGCACATAGCCCATCCCGCGCACGGTATGGATGAGCCGGGATTCAAAGCCATCGTCGATCTTGACTCGCAGCCGGCGTACCGCCACGTCGATGACGTTGGTGTCGGAATCGAAGTTCATGTCCCAGACCTGCGAGGCGATCAGGCTACGCGGCAGCACTTCGCCCTGGCGGCGCAGAAACAGCTCCAGCAGGGCAAACTCCTTGGCGGTCAGCTCGATCTTGCGCCCCGCCCGCGTGGCGCGTCGCCGCAGCAGATCGAGTTCCAGGTCGGCCGCCTTGAGGACAGCGGATTCCAGGCTGTTATGTCCCCGGCGCACCAGGCTGCGCACCCGGGCCAGCAGCTCGGCAAAGGCGAAAGGCTTCACCAGATAATCGTCAGCGCCCAGCTCCAGCCCCTTGACCCGGTCCTCGACCTGGTCGCGCGCTGTCAGGAACAGCACCGGCATATCCACCCCGGCGCGGCGCACGCCTTCGAGCACCTGCCAGCCATTGAGGCCAGGCAGCATCACATCCAGGATCATCAGGTCGTAGTGCCCCGCCTTGGCGAGTTCCAGCCCGTCCCAGCCGTCGCGCGCCAGATCCGTTACAAATCCGGCCTCGGTGAGCCCCTGCTTCAGATAATCGCCCGTCTTGGGCTCGTCTTCGACGATCAGGATTTTCATATTCAGGAGACTAACTTGGATGGTTGCATCCTGCCACAGCCCACACC
>JAJZSR010000039.1:0-16358 GCA_021849595.1 Pseudomonadota bacterium
TGCGGTCGCCACCCCGGCTCACGATTCCGGTTTCGTAACTTTCGCTTTGCTTAATGTCTATACTGCCGCCGCCCCCGCGACGATCTCGGACAATTCCTTGGTAATGGCGGCCTGGCGCGTCTTGTTGTAGATCAGCTTCAATTCATCAATGACGTTCTTGGCGTTGTCAGACGCCGACTTCATGGCCACCATGCGCGCCGACTGTTCACAGGCAATGTTTTCCACCACGCCCTGGTAAACCAGGGATTCGATATAGCGGGTCAGCAACCCATCCACGACGACCTTGGCTTCCGGCTCGTAGATGTAGTCCCAGTGGTGCTTGAGCTTGTCTTCGTCAGCGCCCGCGGCCTGTTCCAGGGGCAGCAGTTGCTTGAGCTGGGGCTCCTGTTTCATGGTGTTCACGAAACGGTTGTACACCAGGTACAGGGCGTCTATGCGGCCCTCCGTGTAGGCGTCCAGCATGACCTTGACCGGGCCGATCAGCTTTTCCATGTGCGGGGTGTCACCTACGCCCACGAGGTGGGAAACGGTATTGGCGCCCATCCGCTGCATGAAGCCGAACCCCTTGTTGCCTACCGCGGTGACATCAACCTGGATGCCGCTGGTTTCCCAGGTTTTCATCTGGTTCACCAGCAGGCGCAGGGCATTGGTATTAAGGCCACCGCACAGGCCCTTGTCCGAAGTCACCACGATCACGCCCACGCGCCTGGGGTTGGGGCGCGGCAGGATGAAGGGGTGCTTGTACTCCGGGTGCGCATAAGCCATATGGGTCGCGACATTGGCGATTTTCTCTGCATAGGGACGCGACGCCTTCATGCGTTCCTGGGCCTTGCGCATTTTCGAAGCGGCCACCATCTCCATGGCCTTGGTGATCTTGCGCGTGCTTTCGACGCTCTTGATCTTGTTGCGGATTTCCTTGCCGACAGCCATGATCGAGCGCCCTTCAGAACACTGCGTTCTGCTTGAAGCTTTCCACCGCGGCGGCGAGTTCCTTTTCCGTCTCGGCATCAAGATCATTGCTGGCGCGGATCTTCTCCATGACGGCATTGCCCTTGTCTCGCATATAGGCCTGGAGGGCGGCCTCGAACGCCAACACCTTCTTCACCTCCAGGCCGTCCATGTAGCCTTTGTTCACGGCGAACAGCGAAACCGCCATTTCCGCGACACCCATGGGCGAGTACTGCGGCTGCTTCATGAGTTCGGTGACCAGCTTGCCGCGTTCCAGTTGCCTGCGGGTGGCATCGTCCAGATCGGAGGCAAACTGGGCAAACGCCGCCAGTTCGCGGTATTGGGCCAACGCCAGACGAATGCCGCCGCCCAGCTTTTTGATGACCTTGGTCTGCGCTGCTCCACCCACGCGCGACACCGACAGGCCAGCGTTGATGGCGGGGCGGATGCCGGCATTGAACAAATCAGTCTCCAGGAAAATCTGCCCGTCGGTAATGGAAATCACGTTGGTCGGCACGAATGCGGACACGTCGCCGGCCTGGGTTTCGATGATGGGCAGGGCGGTGAGGGAACCGGTCTTGCCCTTGACCGCGCCGTTGGTACGCTTTTCCACCTCTGCCGCATTGATGCGGGCGGCTCGCTCCAACAGGCGCGAGTGCAGGTAAAACACGTCGCCGGGGTATGCCTCGCGGCCCGGTGGACGGCGCAGCAGGAGCGAGACTTGGCGATAGGCCCAGGCCTGCTTGGTCAGGTCATCGTAAACGATGAGCGCGTCCTCGCCGCTGTCGCGAAAATATTCGCCCATGGTACAGCCGGAGTAGGGCGCGATGTATTGCATCGCTGCCGAGTCCGCAGACGGCGCTGCGACTACCACGGTGTACTCCATGGCGCCGTGCTCTTCCAGCTTGCGCACGACGTTGGCGATGGAAGAAGCCTTCTGGCCCACGGCGACATAGATGCACTTAACGCCCGTGCCCTTCTGGTTGATGATGGCGTCGATCGCCACCGCGCTCTTGCCGGTCTGGCGGTCACCGATGATGAGTTCGCGCTGGCCGCGGCCGATGGGCACCATGGAGTCCACGGCCTTGAGGCCGGTCATCATGGGCTGGGAGACGGATTGGCGCGCAATCACGCCCGGGGCAATTTTTTCGATGGGCGAAGTCTGCTTGGCGGCGATAGGGCCCTTGCCGTCGATGGGCTGCCCCAGCGAGTTCACCACACGGCCGAGCAGCTCCGGCCCTATGGGCACTTCCAGGATGCGGCCGGTGCACTTGGCTGTGTCGCCTTCCTTGATGTGCTCGTATTCCCCCAGCACCACGGCGCCGACCGAATCCCGTTCCAGGTTCAGGGCCACGCCAAAGGTATTGTCCGGCAGTTCGATCATCTCGCCGGACATGACGTCGGACAAGCCATGGATGCGCACGATGCCGTCGGTCACAGACACCACCGTGCCCTGGGTGCGCAGCTCGGAGCCGGAAGTAAGATTCTCGATCTTGGCTTTGATCAGTTCGCTGATTTCGCTTGGGTTCAATTGCATGTTGGTTTCCGACAGAGTCGGTTCCTCAATCTAAAAATCGGATCGTCGGGGCGCTCCACCCCGCAAAATCTTCAGCCCCTGAGGGCGTAGGCCATCTGTTCCAGCCGCCCCTTGACCGAGCCGTCCATGATGCGGTCGCCCACCCGCACGACCACGCCGCCGATGAGATCGGCATCGACGGCCACGCGGGCATGTACTTCGCGTCCGAAGCGGCTCTTCAGGGCAGCGACCAGCGCGTCGATCTGCCCTTGGTCGAGCGGCAGGGCGCTGACGATATCCGCTTCCAGCACCCCCTCGGCGGCGTCCTTGAGCGCTTGGTATTGGGCGCGGATTTCCGGCAAGAGGGGCAGACGTCCACCGCCCGCGAGCACCCGCACGAAATTCGTGCCACGTTGGCCCAGTCCTTCGCCCGCCACGGCGATCACGGTTTCCGCCGCCCGCGCCGCACCCACCATGGGGTCGGCCAGGTAGGCCGCCATGCGGGCATCGGCTACGATCTGCGCCAGCATCTCCAAGCGTGCCTCCCAGCCGCCCAGGTCCTTGGCCTCGCGTGCCAGGCGAAACACCGCCTCGGCATAAGGACGCGCCAGGGTAGAGAGTTCCGCCATGATCAGAGCTCGGCCTTCAGTTGGTTCAGCAGATCAGCGTGGGTTTGGGCGTTTACCTCGCGGCGCAGGATTTTTTCCGCGCCGGCCACTGCCAGGGCCGCCACCTGCTCGCGCAACGCCTCGCGCGCCCGGTTGGCTTCCTGCTCGATTTCCGCCTTCGCCGCCACCAACTGGCGCTCGCCTTCCGCATGGGCGGCCTGCTTGGCCTCCTCGATGATCTGGCCGGCGCGCTTTTCCGCCTGCGCCACGATTTCCGCCGCCTGCGCCTTGGCATCTTTCAGGCCGTCGGCTGCCTTGCGCGCGGCCAGCTCGAGCTCGTGCTTGCCGCGGTCTGCCGCCGCCAGGCCGTCGGCGATCTGCAGGCGGCGTTTTTCCAGGGCCGCGACGATGGGCGGCCAGATGAATTTCATGCAGAACCACACGAACACGAGGAACGTGATGGACTGCCCGATGAGGGTCAGATTGATGTTCATAGGGTATCTCTGCGGCAGCCTCCCCCCGGGGAGGCAGGCAAGCGTCGTTTAGCCGGCCACGGCGAAGAGCACATACAGGCCGATACCCACGGCGATCATGGGCACCGCGTCCACCAGACCCATCATGATGAAGAACTGGGTACGGATCATGGGAATGAGTTCGGGCTGGCGCACGGCGCCCTCGAGAAAACGGCCGGCCAAGGTGCCGATACCGGCGCCGGCACCGACCGCGCCCAGGCCGATCATGATGGCACCCGCGACATACAGCAGAGCATGAGTCATATCCATGTTTTTCTCCTAAAGATCCAAGTTGAAGTCAATAAAAGCAGGGCACATCGGGCCGATCAGTGATGTTCCTGGTGTGCCATATCCATGTAGACGATGGTAAGGGTCATGAAAATGAAGGCCTGCAGCGTGATGATGAGCAGGTGGAATACCGCCCACACCCACTGCAGCACGCCGCCGGTAACGGCCAGGATCACGCCCTGAGAAAACAACAGGGCAATGAGGATGAAGATCATCTCGCCGGCATACATGTTGCCGAACAGCCGCAGGGACAGCGACACGGGCTTGGAGATGAGGTTGACGCCCTCCAGCAGCAGGTTGGCCGGCAACGCGAGTTTGCCGAAAGGCTGCAGGGTCAGCTCGCCCAGGAAGCCGCCCAGCCCCTTGACCTTGACGCTGTAATAAAGCGTCAGCACGAAGATGGTGAGGGACATGCCGAAGGTGATGTTGGGATCGGTGCTAGGCACCACGCGCAGGTAGGGAATGCCCAGTTCGTGCGCCAGGCGGGGCAGCCAGTCCACCGGGATCAGATCCATCAGATTCATGAGGAAGATCCACACAAACAGGGTGAGCGCCATGGGCGCCACCATGTTGTTCTTGGAGGTAAAGGAATCGCGCACCGACTTGTCGACGAACTCGACCACTGTTTCGACAAAATTCTGCCAACCCCCGGGCACTCCGGAGGTAACGCGCACCGCGACGCGACGAAACAAGAACAGGAACAGTGCGCCCAGGAAAATGGAGAAAAACATGGTGTCCACGTTGATGGACATGAAGCCCATGGCCTTGGCCTGTTCGGGGTTGGAAGCGAAAGCCCAGGTACCATCGGGCAAGCGGCCGTAAACCAGATTCTGCAGGTGATGCTTGATGTATTCACCTGCGGTGAGCGTCTCTTGCGTCATCTTGTTTTCGTTCAATAAGTAAGTTGTGCATGGCGCGACCATGCAGAACTCACCTACGTACTACCTGTCCGCAACCGGCGCGAACAGCGGGACCACGAACCACAAAGCCTGGCCGGCGACAAAGCCCGACACCATCCAGCCATCTGCGATGCTCCCCGACAGAAAGCCCCACGACAGCAGCACGGCGACGAGCGCCAAGCGCTCCCACACCGTCCGCTTGGCGGCGCGCATCTGCCTTGCGGCATCCCATTCGGGACGCAGTTCCAGGGCACGCTTGCGGGCCAGCAACAGCAATGTTGCCAGCAACGCAACCACCACGCCGTAGGCGGCCGAAAGCGCCGCCTGAGCGCCTACCCAATCCAGGATACCCAGTCCGAGCAAAACCGCGGCGACCAACTGCGACACGGCCACCGCCAAAGGGCCGGAGCGCAGGCGGTCAAAAAACATTAGCTTTTTATAATAATTGAATTAGCGCTTCTAATGCAAGCATCAAGTCGCTTGATAATGAAAGAATTTAAGCGCCAATAAAGGGCTGGCCCAGCGTCATGGCGCCGGGATGGCCGCCACGTGCCGGCCGGCGACCGGCCCTACCGAAGAGGGTCGCGCGGCGATTTGTTTCTTCGCTTGCGCGACGGCGTCTTCGAGATACCCGTAATAGTAGTCCGGATTGAGCAATCCCACGATGGGTTTCGCCACCTCTCTGCCACGATCGTCAAAAAAAGCCACCGTCGGGGTGAGCGTGACGCCCTGAGCCCCGGCAAAGGCTGCCTGGGTGGTGATGCGACCGTGAAAATCTTTCAGCCTGGCCGACGAGTCCGTGACGATCTGGCGTATCACCACGGCGCCGGCCGTGTCAGGATTTTTCATCATGGGCAGCAGATAGTCGCGCTTGACGATCTCGCAGTAGTGGCAGGTCGGCGAGGTGAAGACGACAATTAAGGGAACGTTCAGCGCCGCCGCGCGGGCGCTTTCCGCCTGCAGATCGGTGCTCATGGGCACATCGGCCGCCCGTGCCGCCCCGGCGAGCCCTAGGGCCCATGTTAAGATGCATGCTGCAATCCAGAATCTCATGGTAATACTCCTTGCTGGGAAATCGCTTGTTCCCCGAACATGCCGGTCTCGGCGGCCTAAAAAAATAGCACCAGTTTACTATCCATGGCCTCCCCACCGGCTTCGCTCGTCATCGCCACCCGGGAAAGCGCGCTGGCGCTCTGGCAGGCCAGACACGTCAGCGCCCGGCTCGTTGCGTCCTACCCCGGCCTCGACGTGCGGCTGCTGGGCATGACCACGCGCGGCGACCGCATCCTCGACAGCAGCCTAAGCAAAATCGGCGGCAAGGGCCTGTTCGTGAAAGAGCTGGAGCTGGCCCTGGAGGAAGGCCGTGCCGACCTCGCCGTGCATTCCATGAAGGATGTCCCCATGGAACTGCCCGCCGGTTTTGTCCTGGCGGCCATGTTCGAGCGCGAGGATCCGCGCGACGCGTTCGTCTCCAATCGCTATCGGAATCTGTCCGAACTGCCGCCCGGCGCGCTGGTGGGCACCTCCAGCCTGAGACGCGAATCCCAACTGCGGGCACGCTATCCGCATTTGCGCGTGGCGCCCCTGCGCGGCAACGTCGGCACGCGTTTGCGCCGTCTGGACGAAGGCCAGTTCGACGCCATCCTGCTGGCCGCCGCTGGCCTCAAGCGCCTGGAACTCGAACACCGCATCAGCGCCTACCTGCCGCCGGAGCAGAGTCTGCCGGCCGCCGGCCAGGGCGCGATAGGACTGGAAATTCGCAGCGTGCGCGACGATCTGCAAAAACTCTTGGCGCCCCTGAACCACGACGCCACTGCGCTATGCGTGCGCGCGGAGCGCGCCGCAAGCCGGACCCTGGGCGGCTCTTGCCAGGTGCCGCTGGGCGCCCATGCGGTGCTGTGCGACGGCGAGCTGCAGATGCGCGGCTTCGTAGCCAGTCCGGACGGACGAGAATTCATCGAGGAAGCCATGGCAGGGCCCGCCCACGCCCCCGAAGCCTTGGGCATATTCTTGGCCGAAAAACTGCTTGCACGGGGCGCCGGGGCCATCCTGGAACGCCTGGCCCATGGCTGAGCCGGGACCGCTGACGGGGCGCGGCATCCTCATCACGCGCGCCGCCCATCAGGCCCAGCCCCTCATCGATCTGGTGCGCGCAGCAGGGGGCGAACCCATCGCCTTTCCCACCTTGGAAATCCAGGACGTGGCAGATCAGGCCGCGCTCAACGACCTGATCGATCGCCTGGACGGCTTCGATATGGCCATCTTCATCAGTCCCAACGCCGCGGCCAAGGCCATGAACCTCATTCGCGCGCGCCGCGACTTTCCCGCGCGTCTGGCCGTTGCCGCCATCGGCCGCGGGAGCGCGCGCGAACTCAAGCGCTGCGGCATCGCGGAGGTGCTCGCCCCGGCAGAGCGCTTCGACAGCGAGGCGCTCTTGGAACTCCCCGCGCTGCGCACGGTGGCGGGCAAATCCGTCGTCATATTTCGTGGCGAGGGCGGGCGCGAATTGCTGGGCGACGTGCTCGTGCAACGCGGCGCGCGCGTCGAATACGCCGAGTGCTACCGGCGCGCGCGCCCGCAGGCCGCCACCGGCGACCTGCTGCGGCGCTGGTCACGCAACGAAATCGCCGCGATCACCGTGACCAGCGCCGAAAGTCTGCGCAACCTGTATGACATGCTGGGCAAGCTCGGCTGCCAGTGGCTGAAGACAACGCCGCTGTTCGCCCCTCATCCCCACATCGCCGACATCGCGCGCCAGTTGGGGATACACACCGTCGTCGTCACCGAACCGGGCGACGAGGGCCTCGTCGCGGGCATGGCCGCCTGGTTTGCCCGCCCATGAGCCGTCCCGCGTTCGCCCTGCTGCTCGCCCTGCTCGCCCTTGCCGGCACCGGCGCCGGCCTGCTCTACCAGCGCGCTCAGGAAGCGCAAATGCGCGCCGAACTGGGCAGCCGTCTGACGCAATTCCAGAGCGCCATGCAGCAAGCCCAGGCGGCGGCGCAGGCTGCCACCGGCCAGGTGCAGGCGCTCGATGGCCGGGTTGCCGCGCTGGAGCGCCAGCAGGCGGGGGCGCAGGCACAACAAGCGGCGCTGCAGACCTTGCAGCGCGACATGCTGCGTGACCGGCAGGAATGGCAGCTCGCGGAAATCGAGCACATGCTTTATGCCGCCAACGACCAGTTGCAGACCACGGGCAATGTGCGCGGCGCCATCCTCGCCCTGGAGATTGCCAACCAGCGCCTGACGCAGCAGAACGACCCCCGCCTGCTCAGGCTGCGCGCCGCATTGGGCCAGGATCTGGCCGCCCTGCGCGCCGTGGCGCAGCCGGACATCCCCGTGATAAGCCTGCAGTTGAGCCAACTGGCGCAGGACGTATCCGCCTGGCCGCTGGTGAGCAGCGCCCGCCGCTGGGCGGCTCCGACCCAGGCCGGCAAGGCACCGGCCGGCGTGCTCGACCGCCTGCTCGCCGATTTCCGGCAACTGGTGCAGATCCACCGCCTGGGCGGCGAGGAGCCCGCGCTCCTGACCCCGCAGCAAGGCTTATACCTGCGCGACAACCTGCGCCTGCGCCTGCTGTCCGCGCGCCTCGGGCTGCTCGCGCGCGACCAGGCCGCATTTCACCAAGACATTGCCGCGGCACTCCTGCTCACGCAGCGCTATTTTAACGACCGCGATGCCGCAGTAGCGGGCGGGCTGCAGACCCTCAAGCGCCTGGCGCGCCTGAACGTGGCGCCGCCGATTCCCGCGCTGAGCGCCACGCTGGGGGCATTGCAGGCCCTGGCTCCGCCGCCCCGCTGAAAGCCGGGAGCCCATGCGCTGGTTGCTGTCCTTCCTCCTGTTTTCCGTGCTGGCAATCGCCCTGGCGCTGGCGGGGCGCTATGCGCCTGGCTACGTCGTCCTGGTGTTTCCGCCGTGGCGAATGGAACTTTCCAGCCTCGCTTTCGTGTTCCTGTTCGTCTTGCTGCTGGGCGGGACCCTGGTTTTCGTCCGCCTGGCCACTGCGACACTGCGGCTGCCGCAGCAGGTGCGCGAGGCCCGCGCGCGGCGTGAAAGGGAAGAACAGGAAGCCCTTTACCAGTCGGTCATAGCCGCCTGGCTGGAAGGGCGCCATCAGGAGGCTGAACGTCTTGGGGCCCGCTATCCCGCCGACGGCGCGAGGTTCGGGCTGGCCCGCGTGCTCGCCGCGCGCTCCGCCCACGCCATGCGCGCGTTCCAGCGGCGCGACGCCCATCTGGCGGTCGCGCGGGAATATGCTCCGTTGGCAGCCCACTACTTTGCGGCCCAGGCGCAACTCGAAAACGGGGACGTACCCGGCGCACTCGGCACCCTGGACCAGGCGCTGGCGCTGGCCCCCAAGCACACCGCCTTGCAAACCCTCAGGCTGCAGGCCTTGCTGAAAAGCGGCCATTGGCTCGAGGCCCTCCGGCTGATCGATAGTCTGGGGCGGGGCGGCGGCCTGGATGCCGACCAGGCCCGCCAGATGCGCCTGGCTGCCTTGCTCGGGCTGCTGCGCCAAAGCGGCAGGGGCGCTCAAGCGCTGCAGGAATTCTGGAATAAGCTCCCCGAAACTGAGCAGCGCGCCCCCCTACTGGCCCGCGGCGGCGCCGAGGCCTTCCTGACCCAAGGCAATCCCGTCATCGCCGCCCGCATCGTGGAAAACGCGCTGAACGAGGCATGGCACGAAGATCTGGCGCATTTTTACGGCGCCATCGCCACCGACAACCTACCGCGCCAGATCGAGTTGGCCGAAACCTGGCTCAACACCCATCCGCGCGACGCCGGCCTGCTGCTATCGCTGGCCCGGCTGTGCGCCGCCGCGGGGCTGTGGGGCAAGTCGCAAAGCTATCTCGAGGCCAGCCTAGCGCTCGCGCCCAGTGTAGAGGCCCTTCTCGCCCTGGCCGAGCTGGAGGAAAGATCTGGCCGCAGCAGCACGGCCTGCGGCCATCTCAAGCAAGCCCTGTACCTCTGCCGCCAGGCGGAACGCTGAAACGCAGCGCCATCCCCCCGCCGGGATTGCCGGACCAGGCGTTAACCGCATGAGCCAGATGCAGCAGGTGTCCCGGCGGACTGGCAAAAGTGACGCCAATACCGAATGTCGACTTTTTTTACATCTCGGCGCGCAAGCCAAAACCAATATTTACACAACACATTGTTTTTAATTGTCATTTAATTATTGGCCTCTATATTGCTTGTTTTCCGCCGTGATTAGGCCTTGACTATTCAACCTAACCGCCTTCTTAAACCTTTTTCAACCAAAAAATGGGAGGCAATATGTCCATCGGCAAACAAACAGCAATCAATTTTGCCTTAGCGGCTTTGTGTGCCGCAGGCACTTTTTCCTTATCCGGCATAGCTTCGGCAACGGCCTTCGATGGCGGCATCCCGGCTGGCTGGACCTGCACGGGCAACTGCGGCACCTTGGGCGCCAACGGTGTAGTGACCACCTCGCCCGAGGGCGGCAATTACGGCTGGGTGGCCAGCAATACCGGGATCACCGGCTTGGGGTTGCCGGGCATAGGTGGCACCGACGGCACCCGTCTGCGTTCCGGCGTGTTTTCGGCGACCGCTGGCGACAAGCTGCAGTTCTACTTTAATTACGTGACTTCCGATGGCGCCGGCTACGCCGACTATGCGTGGGCGCGCCTGCTTGATAACTCCCTCAATCAAGTGGCAGTGCTGTTCACCGCCCGGACGACACCCGGCGGCAATAGCGTGCCGGGTTTTGGCCTGCCGCCCATTGACGGGACCGTCACCCCGGCCACGGTAACCATCATCCCGGGCGCGCCGACCTGGTCGCCGCTGGGCGGTTACTCCGGCCGCTGCTATAGCACTGGCTGCGGCTACACCGGTTGGGTGCAGTCGGATTACACCATCGCCGGCGCCGGTCAATACATCCTCGAGCTTGGTGTAGTGGACTGGGCCGACCAAATCTACGATTCGGGCATGGCCTTTGACGGCATCACCGTGGGCGGCAAACCCATCACCCCGACGATACCCGAACCCGCCACGCTGGCCCTGCTGGGCCTGGGCTTGGCCGGCATGGGCTGGGCGCGGCGTAAGTCTCCGCGCTAAAGCGGATCGAAACGGCAGGCATTCAAAATCCTCAACGGCGGCGCATGCCGCCGTTTTTTTGCCCGGCACACCCCGTAAGCAACTCTAAAACCCTCATGCCACTTGCAGCTGCCCAGGCGGCAAGACGGCAAAGGCGCGGCCATCCCGTGCACCCGAGTCACTCGCCTTGAGGATGCTCCCTTGGCTTGGTGTCGGGATTTTTTACGTTTTTCAATTTTCCGTTCCTGGCGCCCAGCAGCAAGTTATTGTGTTTAATTGTTATTTAATAATTGGCACGCGTGGTGCTTAAAACCATGACAGGTAATTGCCGTTTGTCTTGAATAAGGAGAGCCCAATGAAAACCGAAGCCCGGAACCACACCCGCTTGGCCGTTGCGATAGGCGCGGCCGCGGTTTTGACGTTGTCCGGCGCGACCAGCGCCTACGCCGTCCCCTACATCGTCAACACATCGCTCAATCAAATATCGACCAAGTTCGACAATGTCATCACGAACGCCGGTGCAACCGTCGTAACCGCCCAAGTGCTGAACGGCCAAAGCACCTACAACTACATTGATAAGAACAACAATCCCGCGACCGTCACGGTTACCCGCCCCAACGGCAGTGTGGTGACTCCCTCGGGCGGATATTCCAGCGGTGGGGTTTCCCTCTCGGGCTCGGTTTGGAATATCAACCCCAGTTCCAGCGCGGGAGACCCCATCCCCGGCTTTAATTCTGGGCTGACCTTCACCTTCTCCTCCCCGGTGAACGCCTTCGGCTTCGAAATCGGCGACTGGGCGACTTGCTGCTACAACAACACCCGCCCGTTGGCCATCCAAACCACTTACGGCGTTCCGGCCCAAGGTTCCGGCCTGTGGATTGCTTTCGATGGCGGCGCGGCGACCCTCCCCGCCAATGCCCTCAGTTCCAGCGACAATCCGGGCATCGTCGCCCAGCAAAGCTACACCAACTTCATCGGCGCCATCGACGACACTGGATTCTTTTCCAAGGTAACTTTCTTTGGCGACGGATTCGGCGAATACCTGGTTGCCGGTGGCACCCTCCGCTTTGCTTCCGTCCCGAAAGGTTCGGTGACCAACCCGGTACCTGAACCGGCCTCCCTGGCCCTGATCGGCCTGGGCTTGGCTGGCATGGGCTGGGCGCGGCGCAAATCTCTGCGCTGAAGCCGATCGAAAAGGCAAGCGCTTAAATCCCCAACGGCGGCTCAATGCCGCCGTTTCTTTGCGCTCAGCGCAGATAGCCCTCGTGCTCCAATTTGAGCAAGATACGCTGCACGGCTTCGTCCACGGACAGGTCCGAGGTGTCGATCGCCAGTTCGGCCTTTTCGGGCGTTTCATAGGGGTCGGATACGCCGGTGAACTCGGGAATTAGCCCGGCGCGCGCCTTGGCGTAAAGGCCCTTTCGGTCACGCGCTTCGCAGGTTTCGATAGGCGTGGCCACGTGCACTTCGATAAAGCCGCCCACCGCCTCGATCATGGCCCGCACGTCGCGCCGGGTATGCCGATAGGGAGCGATCGGCGCGCAGATGGCAACACCGCGGTTCTTGGTGATCTCGCTCGCCACAAAACCGATGCGGAGCACGTTGATGTCGCGGTGCTCGCGTGAGAAACCCAACTCGGACGACAGGTGACGGCGCACGATATCGCCATCCAGAAGCGTAACCGGGCGGCTGCCGATTTCCATGAGGCGGGCGGCCAAGGCTCGCGCCAAGGTGGACTTGCCCGCCCCGGAGAGCCCGGTGAAAAACACCGTGAAGCCCTGTTTTTCCCGCGGCGGGCAGGCCTTCTGCAACTCGGCGATGACTTCGGGGAAGCTGTACCACTCGGGAATTTTTTGGCCCTCACGCAAGCGCCGCATAAACTCATCCCCCGCCAGAGCCCGCGCGCGCGCGCCGGGCGGCACTTCGCCCACGGGCAGGAATTCGCCCCGATCCTCACAGTACACCAAGCGCGGGAAGGCGATGAGCTTGACCCCCAAGGCCAGGGCCTGCGCCGCCGGATCGAAATCGGCGCGGGGGTGGACGATGTCCTCGCCGCGCCGGCACTCACCCTCAGGCTGGAACTCTCCGCCGATGATGAGCACCGCGCAGCCGTAGTTGCGCGCCACGATGGCGCGCAGCAGCACGTCCCTGGCCGACGCCGGCGGCGGCAGGCCCGGAAGCAGCGCCAACTGGGTGGTCGCGGAGGGAAAGCGCTTGAGCACGGCCTGGTAGCTGCGCGCCAGGCTGAAGTAGTCGCCCGACTCGACCATGTCGCCACCTGCCCAGGGATGCAGCAGCAGATTGGCCTCTTCCGCGATGGCCGTGCGTAGGCAGAATTCGTATTGCGCCCGATGCATGGCATGGCGCGCCTGGTAGGCGGCCACCCGATGCCAGCCCCGGCGCGCGAACGAGGCGCGCAGTTCCGAGGGACTCAAGCGCAGCTCACGGAAGTCATGGCGCGGCGGCAAGTCCACGCCCGCAAGCGCCCCGCCCAGATGGACCCAGCCATTTTCCGTCGCAGGCCACAGGTCGCTCAATTCCAGCACGGCCAGCATGTAACCCTCGGCATCGCGCAGCGCCGCGCGCCCGCCGACGGCCAGCCCGGCCGCGGCTTTTTCCCTGACCTTGAGAGTCACCGGTGCGGGCCAGAAAGTGACACCGTCGGCCAGCCGGAAATTTTCCTGCACGGAACGCACCTCGGCCTGCCCCATATAGCCGGACAGCGGGGAATAGGCGCCATTGAGCAGCATTTCCAGTTCCGCCGTCTGGCGCCAATCGAGCTCGATGGACGGCAGGCCCAGGGCCTCCCGGCGCAGGCCGGCGGCAGCCTCGCCGTTCACCAGCAGGGATTTGAGCGTACCGCCATAAGGCGCGATAAGGGTTTGCACGATCGCGTTCCTCAGGAATAGGTGGCGAAAAAAGCCGCCACGAAAGCGGCGAGATCACCCTCGGCGAGATGATTGATGCCGGCCGCGCCTTGCCGCCCGCCGCCGGTAGGAAAACGCCCGCACAGCTCGTCGGCGCCTCTGGGGCTGACGAGAGGGGCGCGCACGCTCACGACATAGCCGCCGTCCGCGCGCGCGGTCAGCACGGCATGGGCCTGCTGGGGCGCCTCATTCGCCAAGAGGTTGGCAAAGACGCCGCTGATGCGGCGTGCCCATTTCTGCGCCGGCAGGACATAAATGCGCCCGGCCGGGCGGGCCTGCTCGGGCTGCAGGGCACGCGCCAAAGCCATGTCCTCGGCATAGCCGTTGCGCAAAACGGTGAAGGCATCGTCTTCGGCCATGAAGGCATAAGGGTCGGCGAACGGCCGCATGCGCCGATACAACTCATCTGGGGCGAAATGCAAATCCTCGAGGGTCTCGCCGTAGCCGTTGTAGTTGAGCGCCTCGCCTAGCTCGCGCAGGGCGTCCAGCCGGGATTCCGGCAATCCCAAGGGACTGGCGGCGCGGCGCGCGGAATCCGCCAGATTGTCGCCGAACGCGGCCACCACCGCCCAGGCGAGGTGGCACCCCCCCAGGTAATCGTTCACCAGCAGGCTGGTGCAGACCTCGGGACGCGTGTCGATATGCGCCTCGAAAGCCGCATGGCGGGGCAGCTCGCCGCTTCTGTGGTGGTCGAAATAGCGTATCCGCACACCCGCGTCCAGAAGACGGCGCACCGCCTCAATGTTTTTCTCCAGGGCTACGTCCAGCACCGTGACATTGTCACCCGCTGCGGCCCGCACGCGGCGCACCAGGGCGATCTCGCGTTTGGGGCCGGTGACGAGCTCGCTTGCCACCGGCTGCGCCAAGCGCAGTTGATGCAAGGCACACAGGCCATCGGCATCACCGTTGAAAACGTCGATGTGGTTCATGGTCTTCTTCTCGCGGGATACACTTGTGCCCATGCCGATGCGCCGCCCCACCCCAGCCCCTCGACCTTCCAGCGGACTTAAATGGCTGGCCTTTTTTTACGTCCTGCTGATCGTTTACGGCAGCCTGTTTCCCCTGACCCACTGGCATGCGCCCCCCTCCTGGAACAATCCTATCACGAGCCCCTGGCCGGCCCATGACTCGCGCGCCGACATCCTGGTGAACCTGCTGGCCTACCTGCCGCTGGGATTACTTTTAAGTCTGATCTGGCGGCGCGCGGGACGCCCCGCGGCGTTTGTCCTGGCTTTGATCGCCGGTTTCGCCCTGAGCTTCAGCATGGAGTTCCTGCAGGAAGCGCTGCCCAGCCGGGTCTCCTCGGTCCAGGACATTTTCAACAACACCTTGGGCACGGCGGCCGGTGCCCTGTTGGCCTTGGGTCTGTCGCCCGAAAGCTTCGCGGGGGAACGGCTGGCGCAATGGCGCGCGCAGCGCTTCGCCCCGGGCACCCTGTCCAATCTCGCCCTGTTCGTGCTCATCCTGTGGGCCGCGACCGAGCTTGCGCCCTTCGCGCCGTCGCTGGACGTGAGCACGCTCAAGGCCGGGCTGCGGCCGCTGGCCAATACGCTGCGCCACCCCAGCCTGTTCAATGTCCCCAAGGCGCTTGCCGACCTGGGCGCCATCCTGGCCGTGGGCGTGTTGGCGCGCATCGTTACGCGTGAGCCCGTGATGCCCCTGCTGCTGCCTTTTGTCATGGGCGTGACCCTGCTCAAGATCATGATCGTGGGCCAGACGCTGTCGCTGGAGTTTTTCCTCGCCGCCCTGGCGGCGCTCGCCATTCTGTCGCTTCTGACCTGGCAAAGCCTGCGTGGCATGGCCTGGCTGGCCATTGCCGCCATCGTTCTCTTTAAGGTCGTGGACGAGCTGCGCCCGGGCACTCTGCCCGGCTTTTATTCCTTCAACTGGATACCCTTCGCCGCGCAGGTGGGCAGCCTGGCCGGCATCGACGACCTGCTCAACACGCTTTGGCCGGCCCTGGGGCTGGCCGTGTTGGCGCGCATGATCACCGGCTGGCGCTTGCGCCCCTGGGTGAGCATGGGCGGCGGTGGCTTGCTGTTCGGCGTCTGGTTCGCTCTGGAATGGCATCAGCAATCCGTCCCAGGACGGGTGCCCGACATCACCGACCCGCTGGTCGGGCTCATCGCCTGGTGGGCGGGATGGGCCGTGCGGGAGCGCCCTGTCCCGGCCGCCCGGACGGTGCCCGCGGCACCGGCAACGCCGCCCGTGTTTTCGCGCCGCTGGGTGTTGCTGGCGCTGGCCGCCGTGGCCGGCAGCATCGCCCTGGCCGGCTGGCGCGAGGGCAGCCGGCAGTTGATGGAGACGGACGAACGCGGACGCAATATGCTGCCCGAGCCCAAGAGCCTGCCCGCACCCGATCTGCCCGGCTTCCGTACCGCGCACCCGCGCCTGCCCCATCCCAGTGCCGAAGACATCGACCTGCTGCGGCGCGAGAACCGCGACTGGCTGCAATTGATAACACGCTTGGCGCGCGGCGGGCAGGGACATCTGGATGCCGCCGTTACCCAGGCCTACCTCGCCCCCGGCAGCATCGACCTCGACCTGCTTTTCCGGCGGCTCATGGCCCTGGAATACAATTATCGCGGCAACGACCAAGCCAAAGCCAT
>JAJZSR010000039.1:16368-18848 GCA_021849595.1 Pseudomonadota bacterium
CAAACCCATCGCGCTCGCCTATGACTGGCTGCACGACCAATGGAGCGAAACCCAGCGCACCGCCCTGCGGGAAAAGCTCGCCGACGGTTTGGATTTCCTCATCAACGTCATCCGCAAGCAGCGGCTCTCACCTTACAACGTCTATCTCTACAACAGTCCCTTGCAGGCCCTGGTGGCCGCCAACCTCGCGCTTTATCGCGACAGCGCCCGGGCCGACATCGCCATGCGCTTCACCTACGACTTGTGGAAAAACCGCGTGCTGCCGGTGTGGCGCCAGATCATGGGCAAGCAGGGCGGCTGGCACGAGGGCAACGAATATGTGGGCATAGGCATCGGCCAGGCGGTGTATCGATTGCCGGCCATGTGGCTGGCGGCCACAGGCGAGGATATCTTTGCGCACGAGCCGGGCATACAGGGGTTCCTGGATTTTGCGGTTTATCGCACCCGGCCGGACGGCACTTGCATGCGCTGGGGCGACGGCTCCTTTTTCAAGCGTATCGTGCCCGACGTGCTGCCACTCGCCGTGCGCTACCGCGATGCGGGAGCTTATACCCTGGTGCGTCCCAGTCCGCGCCCGCCCGAGCCAAGTGCCTGGCCTTGGGGGCCGCTCACCGATCCCACGCTGCTTGACCCCCAGGCGCTGGGCATGCGGCCGCTGGACAAGCATCTGGACGGCCTCGGCATGCTGATTGCCCGCAGCGACTGGGGACAGGATGCGACCTACTTCACCTTCAAAGCGGGCGACAATTACTGGTCGCACAGCCATCTGGACCAAGGCGCCTTCACGCTGTACAAAGGCGGCGCACTCGCCATAGACAGCGGCTTTTACGGCCCTCATTACGGCTCGGAAGAACATCTCAACTATCAGTACCAGAGCGTCGCGCACAATCTCGTCACCGTCACGGACCCCGACGACACCGCACCCATGCCCGGCAAGACGGCGCGCCGCATCGCCAACGACGGCGGCCAGCGCCGTATCGGCTCGGGCTGGGGGCGTTCCGCCCCGATGGATCTGGGCGAATGGCTGGCCGAGCGCGAGACCTACCACACCGGCACCCTGCTGCGCCATTACAGCGGCGACGACCTGGTGGTCGCCGTGGCCGACGTCACGCCCGCCTACACCAACATCCGCTCCGGTCCAGGCGAGTTTTCCGCCCGCACCCGCCGTGTCGAGCGCATGTGGCGCACCATCGCCTACGACCGCGCCAACGACGTCGTGGTCATCCACGATCAAGTCGTCGCCACGCGTGCCCGGTTCCCCAAGCGCTGGCTGCTGCACACCCAGGCCCAGCCCAACATAGCCGGCCGCAGCTTCAGCCTGGAACTGCCGCCCGACCCGACCCGCAAACAATCGGGCGGGCGCCTGTTCGGAGAGTTCATCCTGCCCGCGGACGGGCGATGGAACTGGGTGGGGGGGCCGGGCCGGGAATTCTGGGTAGACGGTACCGACTACAACGAGGACGGCCGCATCCACGCCCAAATCGCCCACGCCGATCCGCTCATCGAGCCCGGCATCGGTCGTCTGGAGCTTGTACCCGGCAGCGCCCGGCGCGCAGACCGCTTTCTGGTCGTCCTCACGCCGCGCCTGCTCGAAGGCGATGCCGCCCTGCCCGAGATCGTTGCCCTGGGCGACACAAGCGTCGAGGTGCGCGGCCCCCGGCGTACCGTGCGTTGGCATTTCGCCGCCGGGCGGCCCGGCGCCGAAGTGGAATTCCCCGCCAGCGGGCGGCGCCTGGATTTGCGCTGTCCGGCGCCGCCACCGATCGCGCAATCGTGGTGGCAAGGCATCGGCAACTGGCTGTACCGGCGCTTCGAGGCCTGAAGACGACCCGGTGTTTCAAACGCCGGATGAACCGGCTTGCGTGGGATAAAGCGCGTCCAGCTTTTCGCGCAGGGTGCGGGAGAGATGAACCGCGCTCTGGCGGCCGGTGTCGACGATCACGTCCGCCACGTCCCGATAGAGGGGGTCGCGCTGGGCGTAGAGTTCGCGTAGCTTTTCCAGGGGATCGGCCGTGTGCAGCAGAGGACGGTTGCGGTCGTGGCGCGTGCGCTCGTAGAGCTGCTCCGGGCTGCCGCGCAGATAAATCACCACCCCGTTGTTCTTCAGGGCCGCGCGGTTGGCAGCCGAGAGCACCGCGCCACCCCCGGTGGCCAGCACGATGCCGGTCAGCGCGCACAGTTCGTGGATGACCGCCTCCTCGCGCGCGCGGAAACCCGTCTCGCCCTCAATATCGAAAATCACCGGGATACGCACACCGGTGCGCTCTTCGAGCACATGATCGGCGTCGTAGAAAACGAGATTCAATTGCTTGGCAAGCTGTCGTCCCACGGTGGTCTTGCCCGCCCCCATGAGTCCGACGAGAAAAATGTTGTCGCGCTTGGCCATGCGCCATTGTAGCGGAGGCAGCGGCGCAAAAAACAACGCCCCCGGCCGCAGCCGGGGGCGTTGCGTGCCACTTCCCTAATGCAGGGCCACCTGG
>JAJZSR010000001.1 GCA_021849595.1 Pseudomonadota bacterium
TACTGCCAGTTCGGCACAGCCGGCGCAGCGGCGCCCTTGAGCAGGAGGGTTGCCCCTCCCACCCCTGCCGCAGGCAGGGTCGGAGCGGTCACATCGGCGCCCCGCGCATGCGCACCAGCAACTCTGACTCCGCCTCGCTGATGCCGCAGGATGAGGCGATTTCCTGAGCGCTACGGCCGGCGCGCGCCAGGGCGACGGCTTGCTGCAAGGGGTCTGGGGTCGGGCGCGCGGCCGCGGGATTTCCCTGGGCGGAAGGCGGCGCGCCGGTGCCAAGTCCGAGGCGCTTTTCCAGCAGCGCCAGGCGCTCGCCGTGCTCACGCACCAGGCGCAAACCTCTGCGCTGTGCATGCCAGAGCATGAACTGCAGAAATATGGCAAAGCCCAGCAAAGCCAGGATGGCATAGGTCAGGTTCACGGCGCCGGATGCTCCTCTTTCCCGTTATCCCAACGCTCGTGAGCAAAGAAGCTCTGCAGCCGCCCTTCGATGATGCGCGGATTTTCGCCTTCGGCGATCGCCACCAAGCCCTCGATAGTCATCTCCGCCAGCTTGATCTGCTCGTGGATAATGTTCTTGGTCTTGTTCGCCACCGGCAGGAAGAACAGGTTGGCCGAGCCGACGCCATAAATAGTGGCAACGAAAGCCACGGCGATGCCTTCGCCGAGCTTGGTCGGATCGGCCAGGTTTTCCATGACATGGATCAGCCCCAGCACCGCACCCAATATGCCTATGGTAGGAGCGTAGCCGCCGGCCGCCTCGAACACCCTGGCAGCCTGGCGATCGACATGCTCGCGGCTGGCCAGCTCCATTTCCAGGGTGGCGCGCATTTTTTCCGGCTCGGTGCCGTCGACCAGCATTTGCAGGCCTTTCTTGACGAAAGGGTCAGTCACCGATTCAACGATGGGCTCCAGGGCCAGCAGCCCGTTCCTGCGTGCGGTGTTGCTCCATTCCAGGATCATGGCGATGGAGTCCTTGGGAGACAGCTTGGGCGGCAGAAAGATCCACGGCACCATTTTGAGCGACTTCAAGAACACCGGCAGAGTGAACTGCAGCATGGCCGCGCCGGTGGTGCCGCCGATGACGATGATGAAGGCAGTGAGCTGCAGGATGGAACTGACCTTCCCGCCTTCCAGAAACTGACCCAGCAAGATGCCGCCTAAAGCCAGGGTGAGGCCGAGGACGCTCAGGATATCCATTTGCCGCCCGCCTGCTCAGCCATTCGGCCGCTCGTTGTTGCCATGGTTTTCCCGCCAGTGGCTAAGACAAAATGTGCTCGTGCAGATGCGCCCGCAGACGCATGACCGCCTGGCGCAGCAACTGGCTGACGCGTGACTCGGTCACCTCCAGCACGGTGCCGATTTCCTTGAGCTGCAGATCCTCCTGGTAATACAGGGCAAGCACCAGCCGCTCGCGTTCGGGCAGCGCCTGGATAGCTTGCTGCAGGTCACGTTCCATTTCCTCGCTCTGCAACTGCGCCTCCGGGCCGCGTCCGGCGCTCTCGACGTGGCGGTCGATATAATCCGTCGCCCCATCCGGGGCCAGGTCCTCCAGGTAAAGCAGTTGCATGCTGCTGCCGGCCAGTTCGGCCTGGTAATCCTCCAGCGCCATGCCCAGGTAGGCCGCCATTTCGCCGTCGTCCGGTGCCCGGCCCAATTGCTGGCTCAGGCTGCGCTCGGCCTTTTCTATGCGGCGCTCCTTGGCCCGGCCGCGTCGCGGCATCCAGTCCTGCCGGCGCAGTTCGTCGAAAATGGCGCCGCGGATGCGGATGGCGGCATAGGCGGCAAACCGCTCCTCGTTCTCGCCGCGATCGCGCTCCAGCGCATCCCACAGTCCTATGATGCCGGCCTGCTCCAGGTCGGCCAGTTCCACCGAAGGCGGCAGCAAGGCCGCGGTCTGGCGCGCGATGCGCCGCACCAGGGACACGTGCCGCAACAGGCGCGCTTCGCGCGTCTCCTCCTGCCCATACCCGAGCGCCATCATATGCTTTCCGCGGGCGTGCCGGCGCTCAGCACCTGGCTCATGAAGAACTCGATCTGCCCGCCCGGGCCCTTGGGCAGCGGCCAAGACTGCACCCGCGCGGCCAGGGCATCGAAGGCCAGCGCGGCCGGGCTGTTGGGATAGGCATCTCCGACCGGCCGCTGGATACGCACGGCGGCGCGCACCGCCGGATCGAGCGGGATGCTGCCCACCCAGTCGAGTGCCACGTCGAGATAGCGGTCGGCGACCTCGGAAATCTTGGCGAACAACACCTGCCCGTCGCGCGCGTCGCGCACCATGTTGGGCAGCAAATGAAAGCGCCGCTGGCCGTAGTGCCGACTCAAGACCTTGATGAGCGCATAGGCGTCCGCCACCGAGGCCGGCTCGTTGGCCAGCACGACGATGAGTTCCTGGGCCGCGCGGCTGAAGGTCAACACGTCCCCTGATATGCCCGCCGCGCAATCGACCAGAAGATAATCCAGCGGCATGTCCAGCGCGCTGACGGCCTCGATGAGCCGCGCCTGGGCGGGAGCCTCCAGTTGCGCCAGGCCGGCGACACCGCTCGCAGCCGGCAGGATCCAGATGCCGTGCGGCCCCTGGACGAGGATTTCGTCCATGCTTTTCTCGCCCTGCAGCACATGGGAGATGTTGTGCTTGGGAGCCAGCCCGAACAGGATGTCGATATTGCCAAGCCCCAGGTCGGCATCGAAAATCAAAACCCGGCGCCCGGCCTTGGCCAGGGTCACCGCGAGATTGCCCACGACGTTGGTTTTCCCCACGCCCCCCTTGCCGCTGGCCACGGTGATTACTTTGACGGGGCGACGCTGCATGCGGCGCAAGCCTTCGGCCTGGTCCATGCTCATTCCTTAAGGAAACACGGAATAAACGCGTACGCGGACGCATCGCGGCGTGGCGGCCGCGCCCACGCCTCGCTGGTGTTGGTAGGTCTCGTTGCTCATTCGTTCTTAGTCCCGTTCGCTCATTGTCTGCGGCGGCTCCTCAAATTCCCTGCATTGCCAACGGCGCTCCGGGCGCCGAACTGAAGGGGTAAATCGGCGTATTTGCATCGCCCTCGCCGGTCTCGGGAAAAAGCCGCGCCAGATAGCCGGAATCGGCGGCATGGATGTCCTCGGGAACCCCCTGGCCGTCGGTGCAGAACCACAGCGGCAGGGCGCGTTCCATGAGCCATTCGAGCGCCGCGCCCGGGGCGCCGCTCTCGTCCAGCTTGGTGATGACGCAACCGGCCACGGCAAGATGTTCATATAACCTGCTAAGTGCTTGATAAAACGGCTTGGTCATGCCGCCGGTCATGACCAGCACATTGCCGACCTGGCCATCCAGGCCGCGCAGCCATGCCAATTGTTCCTTGAGGCGCTCATCGCGCGGGCTCAAGCCTATGCTGTCGATGAGGACGTGGCGCCGCCCGGAAAACGCCGCCAGGTGACGGGCCAACTCTTCCGCCCCTCGGGCCACGACCACCGGCACTCCCAGGATACGCCCGTAAATTTTCAGTTGTTCGACACCGCCGATGCGATAAGTGTCCAGCGTGATCAAGGCCACGGCGTCCGCACCGTGGCGCAGCACTTGGCGCGCCGCGAGCTTGGCGATGGTGGTAGTCTTGCCCGCCCCCGTCGGGCCGATGAAGGCGTGCGCTCCGCCCCCGGCCAGGGGGTCGGCGGTAACGGGCAGATGCGCCCGTAGATAGGACTTGAGGGCGCCCGGCCCCGGAAATTCGCGCGCGCAGGTTTGGGCCAAGGCGGCGGAGAAGCCGCTCTCGACCAGGCTGGCTTGTTGCGACGGCAATGTCGGCGCCCCCCCGCCGGCCTGCAGCAGCCGGCGCAGGTCGGCCATTTCGGCGAACAGGCGCGCCATTTCCGCCGGCACCGGGGGAGTCGCGCCGGCGGCCGGCTGGATAGGCGCCGGGGCAACCGGCCGAGCGGGCGCGGCGGCAGAAGCTGCGGCAGACAGGGCGGGACGCGCGGGGGCGGCGACCGGGCGGGGTGCCGCAACTGCCGTCGCACGCGGTGCCGCCGGGGTACGCCCGAGCACGCTTTTCACTTCTTCGAAATCGATGGCGGCGACGATTTCCACCCCGCCGACGATTTCGCGGTTGGACAGGATGACCGCGTCGGCGCCCAGTTCGCGCCGCATGCGTTGCAGGATTTCACGGCTGGAGGTACCGGTATAACGCTTGATCTTCACGCTTTACGCTCCCAGGCTGGCAATGACTCGGACTTGCTTTTGATCGGGAATTTCCGCATAGGACAGCACGCGCAGGCGCGGCGCGGGGCGCGCCAGCAATTTGGCGAGGAACTGGCGTAGCGGCGCCGCGGTCAGCAGCACGGGCTGCATTCCGCCCGATTCCATGGACTGCATCACGGCAGTGGCTTTTTCCATGAGGTGCTGGGCCAGCCCCGGTTCGAGCGGAACCTTGTCGCCCCCCGCGCGCAGATTGTTCTGCAGCAGGTTTTCCAATTGACCGTCCAGCACCGCGACCGACAGCTCCTGGCTGCCCGGCGAGATCGCCTGCACGATGTAGGGGCCCAGGGCGGCGCGCACCAAGGCGGTGAGTTCGTCGCTGTCGCTCACCTGGCCGGCATGCTCCGCCAGTACTTCGGCGATGCTGCGCATGTCGCGGATGGGCACGCCCTCGGCCAGAAGGTTGTGCAGCACCTTGCGCAGCCGGTCCACGGTGATGAGCTTGGGTACCAGGTCTTCCACCAGCTTGGGCGAACGGCTGGCCAGATGCGCCAGCAATCCTTCCACCTCCTCGCGCCCGAGCAGCTCTGCAGCGCGGTTTTGCAGGATCTGATGCAAATGGGTGGCGACCACCGTCACCGCATCCACCACCGTGTAGCCCAAGGTTTGCGCGCGGTCGCGGCTGTCGCGGTTGATCCACACCGCGGGCAGGCCGAAGGCGGGGTCGGTAGTCGGCGTGCCGGCGAGATCGCCGAGCACCTGGCCCGGATTGATGGCCATCAAGAGGTCGGGGAAGATCTCGCCGCTGCCGACTTCCACGCCCTTGACCGTGATGCGATAACCCCCTGGGCGCAACTCCAGATTGTCGCGTATGTGCACGGCCGGCACGAGGAAGCCCATCTCCTGGGCGAACTTCCGTCTCACGCCGCGGATGCGCGCCAGCAGTTCGCCCTGCTGCCCGGCATCGACCAGAGGGATGAGGCGGTAGCCCACTTCCAGCGCCAGAGGGTCGATGGGCTCGACGCTGGCCCAGCTCACTTCTTCCGTTTCCGGCGCAGGCGCAGCGGCCGCCTCGGGCACAGGCACCTGATCGGCGGCGTGCTTGGCGCGGTAGCGTACCACCCCTGCCAGCAGCAAGGCCGCGCCCAGAAACGGCAGATGCGGCATGCCGGGCACCAGCCCCAGGAAGCCCAGGATGGCCGCCGCCAGGCCCAGGGCGCGCGGATTGGCGAGGATCTGGCCCTTGAGCTGGCTTTCCAGGTTCTGGTCGCTGGTGACGTTGCTGATGACGATGCCTGCGGCGATGGAGATCACCAGGGCCGGGATCTGGGCCACCAGCGCGTCGCCTATGCTCAGCAGGGTGTAATTCTGCGCCGCTTCGCCCACGCTCAGGCCATGCTGCCAGACGCCGATGATGAGCCCGCCGATGAGGTCGATGAGCAGGATCAGTATGGCCGCCACGGCATCGCCGCGCACGAATTTGCTGGCACCATCCATGGCGCCGAAGAAATCCGCCTCCTGGCCGATTTCCGCACGCCGCCGGCGCGCCTCCTCCTGGTCGATGAGGCCGGCGTTGAGGTCGGCATCGATGGCCATCTGTTTGCCCGGCATGGCGTCCAGGGTGAACCGGGCGCTGACTTCGGCGATGCGGCCCGCGCCCTTGGTGATGACGACGAAGTTGATGATGACCAGGATGGCGAAGATGATGATGCCGACGGCGTAATTGCCGCCCACCACGAACTGCCCGAAGGACTCGATCACCTCCCCCGCCGCGCCGTGGCCGTTCTGGCCGTACATGAGGATGATGCGCGCAGCGGCGACGTTGAGCGACAGGCGCAGCAGCGTGGTGAGCAGAAGCGCCGTGGGAAAAGCGGCGAAATCCAGCGGCTTGGTCAGGTATAGCGTAACCAGCAAAATGACCAGCGCCAGGGTGATGTTGAACGTGAACAGGATGTCCAGCACGAAGGTGGGCAGCGGCACCACCAGCATCATGAGAATCATGATGACCAGTAGCGGCGTGGCCAGGTTGCGCCAGTCCAGGCGCTGCCACATGCGCACGGGAGCCGTGGCCTGGCCGGAGGCGGGAGTCGTGCCGTTCATTGCGGGATGTCCATGTCCTCAGGAACCTGCCACGCTTGCGGAGGTAGCGCCTCCGGCGCAACGCGCAACTGGTAGACGTAGGCCAGCAGTTCGGCCACGGCGCGATACAGGGCCACGGGGATTTCCCGCTCCAGTTCGCTGTGGCGGTACAGGGCACGCGCCAGGGGCGGCGCTTCCACCACCGGCACGCCGTGCTCGCGGGCGGTGTCGCGAATTTTCTGCGCCAGCAGGTCCATGCCCTTGGCCAGCACCACCGGAGCGCCGTGCCTGCCTTCCCGGTAGGCGATGGCAACGGCGTAGTGGGTCGGATTGGTGACCACGACATCGGCCTTGGGCACTGCCGCCATCATGCGCTGGCGCGCACGCTCCTTCTGTAGGCTGCGGATGCGGGCCTTGAGCTGCGGGTTGCCTTCGGTTTCCCGCGCCTCGTCCTGGACTTCCTGGCGCGACATCTTAAGCTTGCGGTTGAGCGAGAAGATTTGATAGGGCACGTCGAAGGCCGCCACCAGCAGCGAGGCCGCCGCCAGCCACAGAAAGGTGCGTGCGCTCAGCTCGGCCAACGCCACCGGGGCGGTGCGCGGGTCGGCCTGGATCAGGCCCAGCAGATGGCCGCGCAGCGCCCACAAAATAAGCAGGGCCGCCACGCCCACCACCAAGGCCTTGAGCAGGGCCTTGACGAGCTCCAGCGCCCCCGTCAGGGAAAACATGCGCTGCAAGCCCGTGAGCGGATTGACACGCCCGAAATCCGGCACCAGAGCCTCGGTGCTGAACAGCCAGCCGCCCAAGGCCAGCCCGCCCGCGACGCTCGCCAGCATAGCCACCAGCAGCACGGGCGCGAGCAGCATGGCGCCCTCGCCCAAAAGGCCGCCTGCCAGCGCGAGGGCCTGCTGCGGGTCCATGGCGGCGCCACGGTCGATCGCCAAACCACCGGTCAACAGCCGCTGCGCCGCACCGTATATGGCGCCGCCGCCCATGTAGAGCAGCCCCGCCACTCCCAGCAGCAGCAGGCTGGTGATGAGCTCGCGCGAGCGCGCCACCTGGCCTTTTTTGCGCGCTTCCTCGCGGCGCTTGAGCGTCGCCGGTAAGGATCTTTCCTGGCCCGTTTCTTCCGCCATGACGCCGTCTCAGGCCCGTTGTCGCAGGATGGCCCCACCCAGTTCCACGCTCATTTCCACCAGATGCCTCACCACCTGTGCCAGGAAAGGCATCAGGAAGTAGAGCGCGGCAAAACCAAGCAGGAAGAACAAGGGGAAACCCACGGCGAAGATGTTGAGCTGGGGCGCCATTTTGCTCAGCACGCCCATACCGATGTTGGCGATCAGCAGGACGCCTACCACCGGCGCCGCCAGCGCCAGGCCGAGGCTGAAAATCACGCCGCCCTCCAGCACCAGCGTGTGCCAGGCGCTGCTGGCCAAGCCCATGCCCGGGCTCACCGGCAGTAGCGCGAAACTGCGCGCCAGCACGCCCAGCAGCAGGATGTGGCCGTCGAAACCCAAAAAAAGCAGGATGGCCAGGAGGTTCAGGAAGCTCGCCAGCGTGGTGATCTGTACGCCCTGCACCGGATCGAAGAAGGAGGAAAACCCCAGGCCCATCTGCAGCCCCATGACCGTGCCGGCGAACTGCACCGTGGTGAACACCAGCAGCACGGTCATACCCAAGGCCGCGCCGATGAGGATTTGCTGCAGCAAGAGAACTACCCCGGCGCCGGAGAGAAAATCCAGCGTCGGCATGGCCGGCAGAGCGGGCGCGAGCGCCACGGCGATGGCCAGCGCCAGACCGGCGCGCACGCGCATGGGCACCTGGGGTGCCCCAAACACGGGGGCAGTGCTCAACAGCGCCAGGATGCGCACGAAGGGCCAGAAAAAGGCCCCCATCCAGGCCGCCAACTGCTGGCTGGTGAACGTGATCATCCGTTCAGCATCCCAGGGATTTCCTGGAACAGGCGGATGGTGAAATCCATCATCAGATGCAGCATCCAGGGTCCAGCCAGCACCGCCGCCAAGCCGATGGCGATCATTTTGGGCACGAAGCTCAGGGTCATTTCGTTCAACTGGGTGGCGGCCTGCAGCAGGCTGATGATGAGACCCACCACCAGGGCGACGCCCAGCAGAGGCAGGGAAACCAGCAGCATGACCCACAGGGCCTGCTGTCCTAGGGAGGTGATGAGTTCTGGGCTCATGGGTGGGCGAAGCTCTGCACGAGGGAGCCGATGACCAGGTCCCAGCCGTTGACCAGGACAAAAAGCATCAGCTTGAAGGGAAAAGACACCGTCACCGGCGAAAGCATCATCATGCCCATGGACATGAGGACAGCGGCCACTACCATGTCGATGATGAGGAAGGGGATGAAGATGATGAAACCGATCTGGAACGCCGTCTTCAACTCGGAGGTAACGAAGGCCGGAATGAGCAGGGTCATGGGCGTGGCTTGCGGCGACGCCAGGGTCTTACGCCCCGAGAGCTTGACGAACAGCGCAATGTCGTCGCTGCGCGTTTGACTCAGCATGAACTGCTTAAGCGGCGCCGAGCCGGTTTCCACTGCCTGCATGAGGGACATTTGGTTGTTCAGCAGGGGCGTCAGCGCGGTGTCGTTGATCTTCTGGAACACCGGCGCCATGACGAAGAAGGTGAGGAACAGCGAGAGGCCCACGAGTATCTGGTTGGGCGGCATTTGCGCCGTCCCGAGCGCCTGGCGCAGCAGGGAAAGGACGATGACGATGCGCGTGAAGGCCGTCATCATGAGCAGCATGGCGGGCAGGAACACCAGGGCCGTCATGAACAGCAACGTCTGGATACTGAGGCTGTATTGCGTGCCGCCGCCCGCTGCGGGCGTGGCCGTGAAGGCCGGCAGGCCGGCCGCCGGAGCCAGCACCGGCAGGGCCATCAGTATCAGGCCGGCGATGCAGCCGGCCGTCGTCGTTCTGCTCATGGACTCGAACCTCTCCTTTCCATCACTTTGCGCAACCATTCCGGGAAGCCGGCCGCCTCAGGCGCGGAAAACGCCAGGGGCTCCGGCAGCACGTGCAGGGTGCGCAGCCCCTGGGGGCCTGCACCCAGCAGCAATTGCTGCCCGCCCACCTGGATAAGCAAGAGGCGTTCCCGCGGCCCCAAAGGCAGCGTGGCGAGCACGCGCAAATGCTGCGTGCCGGCCGCCGTGCCAGGCTGGGCGCGGCGCAGCAGCCAAAGCGCCGCAACCATGAGGACGATGACCAGCAGCAGCCCTGCCAATACTTTGAGCAGTTCGAGCCAGGAAAAGGGATCAGCAGCGGAGGGAGCAACCATGGCAGGCGACGTTTTTTTGACGAGGAAAAAAAGCGGCGACGGTTTTTTTACGCGACGCTGACGGGCCGCGTCGCGCGGGCGCCGCGGGTACTGCGCCTCAGGCGAGGCGCTTGGCGCGCTCCGTGGGGCTGATGATGTCGGTCAGGCGTATGCCGAACTTGTCGTTCACCAATACCACTTCACCGCGCGCGATGAGAAAACCGTTGACCAGCACGTCCATGGGCTCCCCGGCCAAACGGTCGAGATCGACCACCGACCCCTGGGCCAGTTGCAGCAGCTCGCGTATCTGGATCTTGGTACGCCCCAGTTCGACCGACAGGGTCACCGGGATGTCCATCACCAGTTCCAGCTTCTCCTCCACCGGCCCCGGCGGCGTTTCGGCTTTCAGTTCCTGGAAGGAAGCCGGACGCGCCACCTCGGCAGGAGAAGCGCCCGGCCCCCCCTGCTCCGCCAGAGCGGCGGCCCAGTCGTCTGCCATCGCGGCGTCCGTGGAGCCGCCATCGGCCGGCGCACCGGCGCCGGACTGTTCTGTCTCAACCATAGAATTTCCTTTGCAGTTGTGCCGCGTCGCCCTCCAGCATGAGGTGCTGTTTGACCTTCAAGGCGTAGCGGCCGTCGCGCACCCCGTAGGCAGCCTCCAAAATGGGGATATGGTCGACCCGGGCCACCACGCTTTCCGGCATCTCCACGGGTATGACGTCCCCTACGCGCAGGGCGAGCAGATCCTTGACCAGGACCTCGCACTGCAACAGTTCGACTTCGATTTCCACCTCCGCCTCGCGCATCTCGCCCTGCAAGGCTCGCATCCAGCGCTGATCGACTTCGGTACGGTCCGCAGTCATGCCGGTGGTGAGCTGGTCGCGTATCGGCTCCACCATGCTGTAAGGGATGCAGACATGGAAGCTGCCGCCGCCGCCCTCGATCTCCACATTGAAGGTCGAGACGATCACCACCTCGGTGGGCGTCGCCACGTTGACGAACTGCGGATTCACCTCCGAGCGAGTCAATTCAGGCTCCAGTTCCAATACCGGCTTCCAGGCAGTTCGATAATCGCGGAACACCATGTCGAGCATGCGGCGGATGATGCGCTGTTCCAGGGGCGTGAAGTCGCGCCCCTCGATGCGCGCATGGAAGCGCCCGTCGCCGCCGAAAAAATTGTCCACCACCGTGAACACCAGCCGAGGGTCGAGAATGAACAGCGAAGTTCCCCGCAGCGGCTTGATCTGCACCAGATTGAGATTGCTGGGCACCACCAGATTACGGGTGAATTCGCCGTATTTCATGACGCGCACGCCGGACACGGAAATCTCAGCGGCGCGGCGCAGGAAGTTGAACAAACTCACCCGCCAGAGCCGCGCGAAGCGCTCGTTGATGACCTCCAGGGTCGGCATGCGCCCGCGCACGATGCGATCCTGGTTGGCCAAGTCATAAGGGCGCACTCCGCCCTCCTGAGACTGTTCCTCATGGGCCTGCTCGTCCTCGCCCTGCATCCCCTGGAACAGGGCATCGACCTCTTCCTGGGAGAGAACTTCCTTGACCATTACTGCACCACGAATGCGGTGAAATAGACGCCCGCGATGGGCGGGGACTTGGCGGTCTTGGGATGGGAGAGAATGCCGCCGCGCGTTTCCAGCAATTCGTTCACCTCATCCAGGATCTGCCGCCGCAACGCCTCACGGCCCGCGACCGTCCCGACCTGATTGGCCGCCTGGCCCGCCAGTATCTTGAGGATGGCATTGCGGATCTCCGGCATCATGGCATTCACTTGCTCGTCGGCCTTGGGATCAAAAGTCTTCAAATCGATCTTCACCTGCAAATAATGCGCGCTCCCGTCCTGGCTGGCCAGATTCGTGACGAACGGCTCCAGGGAGATGAAGTGCATATGTTTTTCCTTTTCCGCAGCCAGCGCCTCCGGGCTGGGTGCCATCTGCGGGCGCAGCAGAAACCACCACGCCGCACCGCCGCCCGTGGCGATCAGGAGCAGAAGAACCAGCAGAATGAATTTTTTCTTCCCGCCGCCCTTTTTCTCGACCACTTCTTCTTCAACCGCGACTTCTTCTTCCATGCTCCTCTCCGCGGGCGCCGCTCAGGCAAGCACGCCTGGCCAGCGCCGCTCAGACATAGGTGTTGACGAACCCCGCCTGCCAATAGGTGAAACTAGGGACATTTTCCTCCTCCCCGACCGGCAGCGCCGCGGCGGTGCGCCCGCCGTACTGGGGACGGTCGCGGCGCGCGCCGCCGCCGTCGGCGCTTACCTGCGTCTGCAAAAGTGCCATGCCGGCCTCGGCAAAAATATCCCTCAACTGCGGCATTGCGCCTTCCAGGGCCTGGCGTACCGCCAGGTGCGGCGAGACGAACAGCGCGCTGGCCTGGCCGTCGTTTACCTGCAGATGGACCTGCAGCGGTCCCAACTGAGGCGGATTAACGTGCAAGGTGAGCGTCTGGGCATTGCCCTGTATGCCGATAAGCAGTTGTTGCCCGAGATCCTGCCCCCAGTGCGGCGAGGCCAGCGGCGTCGCCACCGCGCCCTGTTGGGCCGGAGCCTGCGCAGCAACCGCCGGTGGCAGC
The DNA here is from genome assembly GCA_021849595.1 of Pseudomonadota bacterium. Classification (GTDB taxonomy): domain Bacteria; phylum Pseudomonadota; class Gammaproteobacteria; order Burkholderiales; family Thiobacillaceae; genus JAJXXS01. The sequence goes on from JAJZSR010000001.1 coordinate 12,124, forward strand.
CAGGGAAGCTGGGCTGCACCCGGGGTCGGCAGCGCGCCCGGCGCGGCGTCCGCGCGCAAAGGCGCCGCAGCACCGTGCACTCCACTGGACGGTGTCAGCGTTTGCTGCGCGGCGGGTTCCAGCGCTTGGCGCAACGCGACCGAAACAGGCGTGGGAACCAAGGGTTCACCGGCGCGGAAGGCCGGCGCCGGCATCTGCGGCAAGCCCGTGCCGACAGCCTCGGACCCGCTCTTACGGGTTGCACCCACTGCTTCCGACGCGGCCGGCAGCAGCACCTCCCCCAGGGGCTGCGGACGGACAGGCGGCTGCCCACTCCCAACAACCTGGGGCGGCGCCGTAGCGGCAGCTTGCGCGGTTACATCCACTTTTTGCAGGGGAACGGAAAGAATCAGCGGGACGGCAAGAGGCGGCAAGCCGTTGCCGCTCTGCCCCGTCGGCACCGCCTTGTCCTTTTCCGGCGGACGGCCGTGGCCTGGCGCTTTGGCGAGACCCGACGGCGGGACAGCCTCGGGCAGCATGGCTGTCAGCAACGCTTCCAGCGGCGCCATGTTTTGCCCCGACCCCTCCTGCGGCTTGGCCGCGGCCGGGTCCGCAGCCTGCGCCTTCGCGGCGGAATTGCCTGTCCCCGCCGCCGCAGCCTTGGCCAGCACCTGGGCAAACGGGGCAGCCCCGGCCTCTTCCGGTATCGCGCCGGAGGCGGGGCCCGGTGAAGCTTCACCAGGAGTAGTTGGCACAGGGGTGACAGACATGATTGCCCTCGTCGCTATAGCTCACGCCCCTTGGTAAGCAAGACTCAAGCCAGACTCGATGCAGCCGCCTGCGCGCGCAAGGTCCAGTCCTCGATTTCCTTCTGCAGGCGACGCGCCGCCTGCAACCTCGCTTCCATTTCGTGGCGGCCGGCCAACAACCCCAGCGCTTTTTCCCGTTGGTGCGCGTGCCGCCATTGAGCCACCAGGCCATTGCCGCTGCACTGCAAATTCCTCAGTTCGTTTTCCTGTACCGCAATGGTTTCGTCTATGCGCGCGATGAAAGCGCGCAAGTCATGGGCGCGGCGCCACTCCGTGCCGCCGCTTTCGGCGCGCCGCAGTTGCTCGCGGTATTGGTCGGCATAATCGCGCAACATCTTCAGCTTGCCCTCGGCTTCGGCCAGTTGGCGCTTAAGGCGCGCCAGCGCTTGGGCCAGCACGTGGCCCTCCTCGCCGGCCCGGCGCTGCAACTCTTTGATGACGGTCAAGCGATTCTTCATGTTTTCAAGTCCTTACCAGTCCCCACCGCGCAGATACCCGATCAACCGCCCCCTCGTTTCACCCCGGCTGTCCCTCGGCGAGATAAGGGTCGATCAGTTCGGCCAATAGTTTTTCGCTGTCGGGCAACGTCACAACTTCGTGCATGTCCTGGCGCAGAAAGGCGCGGATGGCGGGATGAGCCTTCACGGCCAGATCCAGATTGGGATCTGCGCCGGGGTTGTACGCTCCCACCGCAATCAAATCCTGGTGGCTGCTGTAACGGCCTTCCAGTTCCTTGAGTTTATGCATGCGCCGCAAATGGGCCGGGGCGACCAGGTTCTGCATGACCCGGCTCACCGAGGCTTCCAGATCAATGGCCGGATAATGTCCCTGTTCGGCAAGACGCCGGCTGAGCACGATGTGGCCATCGAGGATGGCGCGCGTGTTGTCGGCGATGGGATCCTGCTGATCGTCCCCTTCCATTAGGATGGTGTAGAAGGCCGTGATGCTGCCGGCGCCGTCGTGGCCGTTGCCGGCGCGCTCGACCAGTGCCGGGAGTCTGGCGAACACGGAAGGAGGAAAGCCGCGCGCGGCCGGCGGCTCGCCTACGGCCAGGGCCACTTCCCGCAGGGCCAAGGCATAGCGCGTGAGCGAGTCCATGAGCAGCAGCACATGGCGACCCTGATCGCGGAAATGTTCCGCGATCGCGGTCGCCACCTGGGCGCCGCGGATACGCGTCAGCGCGGAGGCATCGGCCGGCGCCGCCACCACCACGGCCCGGCGCAGCCCCTCCGGGCCCAGGATGTCTTCAATGAATTCGCGCACTTCGCGGCCGCGCTCGCCGATCAGCCCGACGACGATGACGTCCGCTTCGGTGTTGCGCGCCATCATACCCAGCAGCACGCTCTTGCCCACGCCGCTGCCGGCGAACAAACCCATGCGCGCGCCGCGCCCCACGGCGAACAAAGCATTGATGGTGCGCACGCCGACGTCGAGCGGCTTGCGTATCAAGGCTCTTTGCAAGGGATTGATGGGGTGGGTGGCGAGCGACACATAACTGCTGGGCAACAATGGGCCCAGCCCGTCGAGCGGTTTGCCGCTGCCGTCCAACACCCGCCCGAGCAAGCTGTCGCCCGCGGGTACGCGTATGTCCGCCGGCAACGGAGTGACCCGCGCGCCCGGCGCCAGGCCCTGGATGTCCCCGGCCGCCATGAGCTGCAGCAGATCGCCGTGAAAACCCACCACCTCCGCCTCGATGCCCCGTTGGTTGGGCATGTTGACGCGGCAGCGCGCACCGATGCTGGCGTCCAGACCGCGCGCTTCCAGGATCAGGCCGCGCATGCGTACCAGGCTGCCGCTCGGCGCCATGCTCACCGTGTCGCCATCCAGGCGCCGCCGGAGCGAATCCAGGCGGCACGCCCAATCCGGGGTGGCAGTTTCCGGCACGGCCGCGGTCATGCTTCCGTACCTTCGAAAAGTTGGGCGATGATCTGGCGCCAGCGCTCTTCCAGCCGCAGATCGAGCCGGGTTTCGCCCTCTGGATGGCCGCGGCCGCGCCAGCGGCGATCCGGCCTGGCCCATTTTTCCTCGCTGTCGGCGGCCAGGATCAGATCGCCCCGCTCCAAGGTATCGTCGGCCAGCAGGCTGACGCCCGCGGCTTCGATCTCGGGGGCGAGCGCCCGCACCAGCGCGACATCTTCCGGATGCAGGCGCACCCAGGGCGTTCCACCGCGCAACGGGAAAGCGCCCAGCGCCTGGCGCAATACCGCCAGGATATGTTCCGGATGGATCCTGATCTCGTGGCGCAGCGCCTGGCGCGCAATCTCCAGCGCAAGCGCGGTGAGCGACTCTTCGGTCGCCTGATCGAGCCGATGCAGGCTGGCTGCCAAGGGAGTCAGCAGCGCGCGCAATTCATTCGCCTCGCACGCGGCCTGCGCCCGCCCGGCGGCCAGGCCTTCGGCATAACCCAGCTGATAGCCTTGAGCGCGACCTTCCGCCTCCGCCCGCGCGCGGGCCTGGCCGGCATCCTCCTCGGGCCGCGCGCCGGCTGCTTCCGGCCGCGCGCCTTGCACGGTCGGCGCGGGCCAGGGCGCGACGCCGGAGAGCTCTTCACGCCGCAGGATGGTAGTCATTCAACCAGCGCCTCCGCACCGCCGCCGCCAAGCTGTATCTGCCCGGCCGCCTCCAGGCGGGTGGCGATCTGCAGGATTTCCTTGTGCGCCGCTTCGACGTCGCTGAGCTTGACCGGGCCCTTGGCCTCCAGATCGTCGCGCAGCATTTCGGCGGCACGCTTGGACATGTTGCTGAAGAATTTTTCCTTGAGGCTGGGATTGACCCCCTTGAGGGCCAACAGCAGAGTCTCGGAAGACACTTCCCGCAGCAGCGTCTGGATGCTGCGGTCGTCGACGTTGATGAGATCCTCGAACACAAACATCTGATCCTGGATCTTGGCGGCGATTTCCTCGTCCTGGCCGCGCAAATCTTCCAGTATGGTATTGGCTTGGCCGGTTTCCATGCGGTTGAGGATGTTGGCCGCGGTCTTGGGCCCGCCCACCGAGGACACCTGAATGCTGTGCGAATCGCCGGCCAGTTGCTCTTCCAGCATCTCGTTGAGCTCCTTGAGCGCGGAGGGCTGCAGGCTGTCCAGGTTGGCTAGGCGCAGCACCGCCTCCGAGGCCGTGCGCTGTGGCAAAAACTGCAGCACTTCGCTGGCCTGTTCGGCGTCGATATAGGCCAGAATGAGAGCGATGACCTGCGGATGCTCCAGCTTGATGAGGTCGGCCACCGCACGCGGCTCCATCCATTTCAGGTTCTCCAGGCCGCTCGATTCGCCCCCGTGCAGAATGCGCTCGATGAGGGAAGTGGCGCGCTCGTGGCCGAGCGCCTTGGTCAGCGCGGCGCGCACGAACTGATCGGCACCCAGCCCAAGCACGGTCTGATGCTCCAAGCGCTGGCGGAAATCCTTCAGCACGGCATGGGCCTGATCGGCGCTCACCCGGCTCATGCGCGCCATGGCGGCCCCCAGCTTCTGCACCTCCCGGGGCGAGAGGTGCTGCATGACGGCGGCGGCCTGATCCTCCCCCAGGCTCAAGAGCAGGATGGCACCGCGCTCCAGGCCGGTGATGTCGCCTTCATTGGCCATCGGTTAACCATTCCTTGACCACCTGGGCAGCGCGCCGCGGGTCCTGCTTGACCAGCTCGCGCGAGGCGGCGGCATCCTCGTCCAGGGAGCGCGCGCCGGCCTTCTGCTCGGGTGCCGCGACCTCGGCCTGAGGGGCACGCGGCGCGCCGGCCGCCGCAGCGGCCGCCTGGCGCGCGCCGGGGGCGGGACGCTTGGCACCGCTGCGCTTGACCGCACGGTAGATCATGAAACCAAGGATCAGCACCACGACATAGGGCACGGTGTTCCTGAGCAGATCGAAGAACCACTCGGAGCGCCACCACGGCGTGGCTTCGGCAGCCGCTTTCTGCGCCGCCGCGGTGAACGGCATGTTGACTACCGTCACAGTGTCGCCCCGCTGAGCGTTGAAGCCGATGGCATCCTTGGTCAACTGGGTGATCTGGGCGAGCTGCTGGGCATTAAGGGCCTGCATCTTCACGGCGCCGTTCTTGCCCGCAATCGCCTGGTTGTTGACCAGCACCGCGACGGACAGGCGCTTGACCACGCCCACCGGCTGCTCGGTGTGGCTGACCGTCTTGTCCAGATCGTAATTGGTGGTCTGCTCCGTGCTGCTGCTGCCCGGCGCCAGGGATTTGAGCGTCGGCGCAAGCTTGGTCAACTGCGCAGGCGTGAGGGGTGCCGAGAGCGGTACGCTCCCGGAAGAAACATTGTAGGGCGCGGACACGCCGCCGGGCGGCTGATTGCTGAGTGCCCCCGGCACCCCGGCGGCGGCGCCGGCATTGCCCTGGCTGGTGCTGCTGTTGGACTGCTGGCTCAGCATGTGGCTGTTGCCGTACTGCACCGAGCTGGACTCGGTCTTGGCGAAATCGACGTCGGCCGACACGGCCACGCGCACGCCTTCCGTGCCGACCAGGGGCGCCAGGATGGATTCGATCTGGTGCCGGTATTGCTGTTCCACCGCGTTGCGGTAGGCTAACTGCGAAGGCCCGCCGTTGGATGGCTGGGATTGCGCCCCGGTCAGCAGGTTGCCGTCCTGATCGACGATGGTCACGTCCTTTTCGTTCAGGCCCGGAATGCTGGAAGCCACCAAATGGACGATACCGGCCACCTGGGCCGCGCTCAGCACGCGCCCCGGATAGAGCTTGAGCAGCACCGACGCGGAGGGCTTTTCCTCCTCGCTCACGAATACCGACGGCTTGGGAATGGCCAGGTGCACAGTGGCGGATTCCACCGCCGAGAGCGACTCCACCGTGTGGGCCAGCGAGCCTTCCAGCGCACGCTGGTAATTGACGCGCTCGACGAACTGGCTGGTGCCCAGGGGTTCGTGGTCCAGCAGTTCGAAACCCACCCCGGCGCCCTTGGGCAGGCCGTTGGCGGCGAGCTTCATGCGCGTGTCATAGACTTGGTTGCCGGGCACCTGGATCACCGCGCCGCCGTCGGTGATGCGATAAGGCACGTTGAGTTTTTGCAGTTGCGCGATGACCAGACCGCCGTCACGCTCGGACAGATTGGTGTAGAGCACCTGGTAGTTGGGCTGGCGCAGCCACATGAGCGTGACGAGGGCCAGGGTGATGAGCCCCGCCACGCCCAGCACCAGTCCCAACCGCTGGTTGGGGCCGAGGCTGCGGAACGCGCCCATGGGGTCGGACAACATCGCTGCGGGATTGGCGGCCATGGCTTTATCTGCTGCGGGCAGGCGTCAAGCGGAAGCGGACGGACGGGCGTAGCGGCAAGAGCATCCTGCCTGCGGCAACATCATGCCCCCTCGCCCCCGTCATCTCAGACCTGCAGGTTCATGATGTCCTGGTAGGCGCTGACCAGCTTGTTGCGCACCTGCAGCATGGTTTGAAAGGACAAATTGGCTTTTTGCGCCGCCAGCATAACGTCGCTCAGGCTCATGTTGCCGGTGCCGGCGGAGAATTGCTGCTCCATGACCGAGGCCTGATGCTGGCTCTGGTTCACGCCGTCGATGGCAGCCTTGAGCGCGCTGGCAAAATCCGCGGCCTGCCCCGCGCCGCCTGGCGCCGGGGGCTTGCTGCCGGCCTCTGCGGCCAGGGCGCGCATCTGCCCGATGAGGGCCTCCATTGCATCGATTTTCATGGCCTATCTCACTCCTTGCTGTACGCTCGGCCGAAACCCAAGCAATAGACATACCAGATATTCATGCCCATTGGACCGCCATCCCCGCCTCGCGCAGGCGCTGCAGCTTGTGACGCAGCGTGCGTGGGCTGATGCCCAGGCGTTCGGCAGCCCGTTTCTTGGAACCCTGGCTGTCCTTGAGGGCATCGGCGATCAGGCGCCGTTCGTTTTCCGCCTGAGCGCCCTCCAGGCCGCTGTCACCCTCGGGCTCGCCGGGCGGCAACTCCAGCCGGGCACCGTCTTCCAGCATCAGGTCATCGATGCCTATGTCCCGTCCGTCGCACAAGATCACCATGCGCTGCACGACGTTTTCCAGTTCCCGGACGTTGCCCGGCCAGCGCCACTCCAGCATGGCGCGGCGCGCGCGCGCGTCCAGTTGCGGCGCGCGCCCTGAACCATGGGTGGCAGCATAGCGTTGCAGGAACAGTTCGGTCAGCGGCAGGATGTCTTCCCTGCGCTCGCGCAAGGCGGGGATGCGGATGGGAAAGACATTCAGGCGATAGTACAAATCCTCGCGCAACACGCCTTGCGCCACCGCCTGGCGCAGGTCGCGGTTGCTCGTGGCGATCACGCGCAAATCCAGCGCCACGCGGCGCCGGCCGCCCACGCGCTCGACTTCGCGCTCCTGCAGCACGCGCAGAAGTTTGGCCTGCAGGCCGGGCGCCATTTCCGTGACCTCGTCCAGCAACAGGGTGCCGCCCTGAGCCTGCTCGAATTTTCCCGGACTGGCCTGGCTCGCGCCCGTGTATGCGCCCTTTTCGTGGCCGAACAAGGTCGCCTCCAGGAGCGTCTCCGGAATGGCTGCGCAATTCACCGCGACGAAAGGCCCCTGGGCGCGCGGCGATTTGGAATGGATGTAGCGCGCCATGACCTCCTTGCCCACGCCGCTTTCCCCCAGCAGCATGATACCCACGTCGGTCTGCGCCGCGCGCCGCGCAACCTGCAGCGCCGCGCCCATGGTCGGCGCGCGCGCCACCAGGCCGTCTTCGCTCTGGCGCTGCGGGGCGCGCAAATGGCGCTTGACCTTGTCCAGCAGCAGGGCGGCGTCGAAAGGCTTGACCAGATAATCCACTGCCCCCACCTGCAGCGCGGCCACGGCGTCCTGGATGGTGCCCCAGGCCGTCATCAGCAGGATGGGCAATTCGGGATAGCCTTGGCGTGCCCGGCGCAGCAGGGTGTAGCCGTCCATGGGCGCCATCTTGACATCGCTCACCATGAGATGGAAGGTTTCGCCGGCCAGCAGTTGCAAGGCCTCTTCGCCATCGTGCGCGCGCACCGTCACATAGTCGGCGAGGTCCAAGGCATCCTGCAGCGCCTCCGCCAACGCCTCATCGTCCTCAACCAGCAGTATCCGCGCGGCATCCGTCACGATTTTCTCCTTTTGCCTGTTCGTCCGGGTTTCTCAAAGGCCCGCTTTCCAGCGCCTGGGCGCCCTGCCACAAAGGCACGCTCAGCGCGATGCAGGCACCTGGGAGCGCTGCGGGCTCGGCCCAGCAGCGCCCGCCCATGCTGTTCACGAAATCGCGCACGATGGCCAGGCCCAGGCCCGTGCCCCCGCTGCGCGTGCTGTAAAACGGCGTGAACACCCGCTCGCAATCCTGGAGAGCAATTCCGGGGCCAGCATCGCGTATGCGCAAGAGTAGCGCCTGGCCGTCGCGTTGCGCGGCCACGAGGATCGCGCTGCCGGCGGGGCTGAATTGCAGGGCATTGTGCAAAATGTTGCCGATCACGCTGACCCAGGCGGGGCCGCCGCCGGGGAGGATGACCCCGGGCGGGAGTTCTCCGATCTGCAAGGCGACGTTTTTTTGACGCAACAAATCATCAAATTCCTGACGCAAATCCCATAGCACTTTTTCCAACGGCACCGTGCCGTCGCCGCCTTCGCCGCGCAGGAAGCGCAGCATTTCGTTGATCGAGCGCTCCAAGCTGCGCAACCGTTCGATGCCGCGGTCGCGCAGGCGGGCGAAACGCGCGGGTTCCGTCTGAGGCGTGAGCTGGGAGATGGACAAGAGAGCCGTGGCCAGCGGAGTGCGCAACTGATGGGCCAGCCCGGCCATGGTTTCGCCCAGGGCCGCCAAGCGCTCGCGGCGCTGGAAGGCCTCCTCGCGCTGGCGCGCCTCGGTGACGTCCTGCATCAGCAGTAGCCGCCCCTGACCGTCGGGAAGCTGATTGACGGACAGCGTCAAGCGCAGTTCGGCGTCCTCGCCGCGCCGCAAGCGCCAGTCGCTGCCGGCGCCGGAGAGCGATTCCTCCGCCACTGCCGCCCAAGGCCGGCCCACGGCTTGGAGTCCGAACAGGCGCGCGGCTTCCGGGTTCATTTCCTGGATCGTCCCCTGCGGATCCAGACTCACCACCGCGCCGGGCAGGGCCTGCAGCAGCAAGGCCAGGCGCCGATGCAGGCGCTCCTTTTCCAAAAGTTCGTCGCGCAGCTTGGCGTTGGTGCGGGCCAGTTCGTCGTTCAGGCGCGCTATCTCCACCTGCAGGGTGGCATAGGCCTCCGAGAGCGTGCGGGACGTTTCGTTGAAGACGGCAAAGGCCTGCGCCAGGCGCGCGGCCTCGGCCGAGTCGGCTTCAGGCTTCATGTACCGCACCGGCTGCGCGCATGACGCTGATGCCCAGTTTACGGATCTTCTCCACCAGGGTCGTCCGCCTCAGCCCCAGCCGGTTGGCGGCATGGGCGATCACGTAATCGTGCGCCGCCAGCGCCTGTTCGATGAGCGAGCGCTCGATGCCTTCGAGATAGGCTTTGAGATCTATGCCTTCGGGCGGTAGTGCCGGGCCGGGGTCCGCCACCAGGCGCATGAGTTCGTTCAGGCCGTCATCGGGCTCCGCCGGCGCCGGCATGCTGGGCAGTCCGGCGCACATCTTGGCCGGAAGGTCATCCAGGCCCACAGTGCCGCCGGCATGCAAGATGACCAGACGCTCGACCAGATTCTGCAACTCGCGCACATTGCCGGGCCAGGCATATTCCAGCAGCGCGTGACGCACCGCGGGGTCGAGCCGGATGCCGCCCATGCCGGCATCGCTCAGGCGCTTCAGAGTCTGCTCGGCCAGCAACAGGATGTCCTCGCCCCGTTCGCGCAAAGGCGGCACGCGGATGGGGAAAACATTGAGGCGATAGTAGAGGTCTTCGCGAAAGCTGCCCTGCTCCACATGCCGCTCCAAATCACGGTGCGTGGCCGCGACGATGCGCGCCTCGGCGCGCACGGCACTGCTGCTGCCCACCCGCTCGAAACTGCGCTCCTGCAGCACACGCAGCAGCTTGACCTGCAGCGCCGGACTCATTTCGGCGATTTCGTCGAGGAACAAAGTACCCCTGCCGGCCAGCTCGAAGCGCCCCTTGCGCGCCGCGGTGGCGCCGGTGAAAGCGCCGCGTTCGTGGCCGAACAACTCGCTTTCCATGAGTTCTCCGGGAATGGCGCCGCAATTGATGGCCACATAAGGCTGGCCCCCTCGTGGCGACCAGGCGTGCAGGGTGCGCGCCACCAGTTCCTTGCCGGTGCCCGATTCGCCCAGGACCAGCACCGTGCTGTCGGTCGCCGCGACGCGGGCGATCATATTGCGCAAATCGCGCATGGCCGTACTGTCTCCGAGCAACGGGCAGTCGGCTTCGTTGTTTTTCTCCGCCATGGCGCGATTGTATTTTTGCCCGAGAGAGCTGTCCATCGGGCTCATCGAAGCCGTAGCAGCGTCGAGATATGCAGCCGCTGGGGGCATGTCAGTCGCGGCCTCCATCCTTGCGCAGGAAACCCCGGATGCCCACCGTCTGCTTGAGCCGATCGCGCGCGCGCAGGGCCTCCCGCCCATCGTGGTAAGGTCCCGCCAGCACCAGCGTGAGCCCGCGCGCGTCCGAGGTGCAGACAGGGAAGCCGTGCCCCCGGCCTTGCGCCACGAGATCGCGGACATGCGCCGCTCCGCGCAGCGCGCCCAACTGGACATACCAACCCCTGGCCGGGCAGGGCTGCGCCAACGAAAGCACGGCCGGACGTGCCGGCTCGGCAGGGGACGTGCTGGCCGCCGCCCGCGCAGGTGCGGCCTGCGCCGCAGTGCCGGTATCCGCCCTCCCCTGCACCACGGCTGGCTCGCCGGGAGCCGCCGTCTGGGGAACCGTTACCGGTGCCGCACTTTTGCCTGCAGTCGTCGGCTGGCCACCGGCTGGCGCGGTCAAAATAGTTTGCGGGCGCACCACCACCGGCTTGGGCGAAACTGTCGACGCAGGCAGACGTTCTTGCGCCACCGGCCGGCCGCCTTGCGACGTCACGGTTCGGCCAGCCTGCCCGGCCAAGTAAGCGAAAACCGCCAAGCCCAACGCCGCGGCCATGCTGGCCAGAATGGCGAGATTCAGGCCGGCGAAGCGCCGCCCCAGGCGCCCGAATTCGTCCGCTCTCACCCCTGCCGCCATGATCAGCCCCGCTCCTGGATGCCGCCGGACATCAAAGGGGTGTTCCCCACCTGCGTCGGATGCTGCGGGGCCACCACCACGATGGACACGCGGCGGTTCTTGGCCTGCCCCTGCGGATTGCCGTTGGAGGCGATGGGATGGTATTGGCCGTAGCCGGCCGCCACCAGTTGTTCGGGCGCCACGCCCTGGTCTATGAAGATTTCCACCACAGTGACGGCGCGCTGCGCCGACAGCGCCCAGTTGGACTGGAATTGGGGCGTGTGGATAGGCACGTTGTCGGTAAAACCGTTCACCTGGATCTGATAGGGAATGCTGCGTATGACATGCGCCACCCGGGTCAGCACGGCGTCAGCGCCGGGCGCGAGGCTAGCCTGGCCGGAAGCAAAAAGCACCTTGGCGTTGATTTCGATCACCACGCCCAGTGGGGTGAGATTGATATTTACGTCACCCTTGTCGATCAGCGGCTTGAGCAGAGTTTTGATCTGCAAGGCGATTTTTTCCAGCGCCTGCGAGGCATCCTTGGGCTCGGGCGTGGGGCGCTCGATGATGCTGACATGAGGAACCGGCTGGAGCGAGGTGGGTTGCGGAAGGGGGGGAAGCTTGACCGTCGAGGCGACGGTGTTGAACGGCTCGCCCTGCTGGATAGGCGCCGGCATTTTGGGCTGGCCGGTGAAAGCGGCGAACAGGGTGTCGGAAAGGACTTTGTATTTGCCCTCGTTGACCGAGGAGATCGAGTACATCACCACGAAAAAGGCAAACAGCAGGGTGATGAAATCGGCATAGGAAACCAGCCAGCGCTCGTGGTTTTCATGCTCTTCGTGGACAGGTTTGCGCGCCATGCAGTAAGTTATTTATGGTCCGTTGGGTTGGCGGGGGCGGCCCCCCAACCCATTAACGGCAGGCGCGGCCGGGATTTAAGGGGTGGTGCGCTGGCGCGCCACGTCGCGGCGGTGGTGGCGGAAAATCAGCCGCTCCAGGCCCCGCTGCACGGCGGGTTCCAGACCTCTGAATTCGAGGGTTCGGCAATATCCATGAGCCTGCAGGGCGTGTTCTTCCACCACGACGCCCGGCAAGACGAGCGGCATGACCACACGCTGGCGCAGATAAACGCGCGTCCAGAAATGCTGGCCTACCCCGAGGGCCTCTGGGCTGGCCCAGCGCAGCGTATGCGCAGTGAGGATACAGGGAAACGGCGGCGGCACCTTCCCCATCCCGCGCAACGCGGCGCTGGCCATGAGCAACAACAAATCGACCCGACGTTCCAGCGACTGGATGCCGCTGTCCCGCGCGTGCTCCGTTTCGGCGGCGCCGGCCGCCTCATCCATGGCCAGCAGGGCGCGCAATAGGACGTGGTTGTCGGCCATGACATCCGAAAGCGCCGCAGGGTCTTCCGGTGGAGCCCCCCAGGCCAAGGGCAATTGGCCTTCCAGCCTGACGGCATCGCCGCCGGCCAGGCTGTTAAGTTCGTGGTAAGCAGTCATCGCAGGCTCCCAAAGCTCCAACTCGGCGCGACTTGGGCCGCGCTTCGGCTCCAATAGTATAGGAATTGCGCCGAAGAACTTTCAGCCGGGTTCGCCGGCGCTCAGCCCGTCCACCTTGCGGGAACCAACCGGCCTGGAGCCAGCGCCGCTACTCGCCGACGGCCAACCAGGCTTCCTTCAGACTGCCTACGGCGGCGCGGCACTGCGCCAGGGCATCGAGATCGTTGAAAATATTGGCTTGGGCAAGCTGCGCGAGCAAGGTGGTATATACCCGTTCGAGCCCGGTACTCAGGTTCGTTGTGTTCTGCACCGCCTCTGCGGGCAAGATGGCCAGCAAGTGCTCGACGATGCGGTAGGCCTTGTCCAGCGGAATCACCTTTTTGGCATTATCGGCGGCCTTGATGGCCTCCTCCGCGCGCTGCAGATATTCGAGGATGCCGTCCAGCCCCTGGAGGTAGAGCTGCTCCCCCGACACGCCCTGGTGTTCGATTTGGCGATAAGCGCGCAATGCTTGCTGAGCGGTGTACATGGACGATCCTAACCCGAAGTGGTCGACGAATTCGATGAGGTAGTGCTGAAGAAGGCGTTGAGGTAATTGCCCACGGATTGCAACTGGGCGAGCTGCGCCTGCATGGCCTGGAACTGCTGTGTAAGCAGGGCCGTCTGCGCCTGCGCCGACTGCTGCAACTGGGTGATCTGGTTATTGATGCCGTTGATGGTCTGGTTCAGGCCGTCCGCCGCCGCGGCAATGAAGCCGGTCTGGCTGTTGAGGGCGGAAGACAGGATGCTGGTCATCTGCTGGTACAGTCCCTGGCTGACCGTCACCGTCCCCAGGTTTCCGGTGACCTGCCCGGTGATCGTCAACTGCAGGCCCAGGGCATTGCCCGGCCCTGTGACCGTCAACTGCTGGCCGGAGCCGCTGCCCGCCTGGCCGTTGACGGTGCCGACGACATCGGTGCCCGTGCCCGTCAGCGTGGTCGTGCCTATACCCGTGCTGCCGCTGCCGGCCGCCACGTTGGACACCACGCTGAAGCTCTGCGCACTGCCGTAGCCGCTGGTCTGCAATTCCAAGCTACCGTTGTTGTCGAGCGCCGAAATGCCGCTCAAACCCTGCTGCGCCAAAGCGCTGTTGATGGTTGAAACGATGGCGCTGATGGTGCTGCCGGAGGTCAGATTGACGGCCACGCTGGTGCTGCCAGAGGTGATGGTCAGCGTCTCGTTGCTGGTAATTCCGCCGCTGGCGACGGGATTGGAGGCCGTGACGCTGGCTTGGGTCGCGGCGCTGGTGACGCCGACGGCATAGGTGCCTGCCTGGGTGGCGCTTCCGGCCGCGACATACTGCACGTTGCTGTTGGTAGTCGTGCCCACCTGGCCGAACAGGCCGGCCACCGCGTTGTAATTGCTCGACAAGGCCTGGTTGAGCGTGCCGGTGTCGAGCACCAGCGTGCCATCCTGGTTGAGGTTGACCCCTACACCTCCCAGCGAGGCATAAGGACTGTTGGGCACCGTGCCTATTCCTTGGCCGCTGATCAAATTGAGCAACTGGGTGCGCAGCGACGTCAGCGCGGCATTGCCGATGAGCGGCCCGCTCTGCCCGGAGGGTCCGCCGTAGGCGGTCAGTTGGTTCATGGTGCCCATGGCACTGTTGAAGGCGCTCACGAAACTCTGCACAGCGCTCACGAAAGCGCTGCTGTCGGTGCCCACGGTCAGCGTCGTCGAACCGGAGGCGGCAAGCAAGTTCAGGCTCACCCCAGGGATCGCCCCGCTCACCGAATTAGTCGCGCTGCTGATATTGAGCCCGTTGACCGTAAAGGACGCGTTTTGCGCCGCCTGCGACAGCGTCATGCCACTGCTGGTGCCGCTACTGTAGCTCAGACTGGACAGCGAGCCGGTGGCGCCGCTGGTGCTGACCGTGAAGGCGCTGCCCGAGCCGGTGTTGGCCCCCGTGAGCGTCAAACGATAGCCGGCGCCGTCATAGATGACCGCGGCATCGACGCCCGCGTTGGCGCTGTTGATCGCGGCGGCAATACCGTTCAGGGTATTGTTGCTGCTGTCTATGGTAACGTTGGCCACCGTCCCGCTGCCGACCTGAATCTGCAAGGTACCGGTGCCGACCGCCGTATTGCTGGCCGAGCTGAAATCCTGCGAATAAACGCTCTGCGCCTGTGCCAGCACGATGTTGCTCAGGCTGTAGCTGCCCAAGGGCGCATTGGCTTGTACGGTGGCGGACGCGGCGCTCGAGTTGCTGAGCGTGACGGAGCGGTTGTTCAGGCTGCCGACGTTCTGCAGCCCCGCGAGTGCCGACTGTAGGCTGGACAGGCTGCCCTGCATCTGGCCCCAGGCGCTCAGCGTGGTCTGGTAAGACTGCCCCTGGGACTGCAATAAAGTGATGGGCTGCTGATAGGCGGCGCTGATGGTCGAGATCAACTGATTGATGTTGACCCCGCTCACCAGCCCGGACAAGGATACCGACATCGCGCCCCCGTAATCCTATAAAAACACTATGCCTTGCCGCTCAGCAGGCTGCCCGGCGCAAGCCGGTCGGCGTTCTTGGCCGCCTGCAATGCCTGATCGGCAGGAATGTAATATTGATAAAACACTTGCTGCGTGGCTTTGTCCATCAGTTCAACCAAGACTTGGCCAGGATGGTCGCCGTTGGGATTCAGCCCGGCGCGCAAAGTGATGGAAGACGAATTTTGCGCCACCCGCTCCTGCAAATGCTGAAGCGCCTGCGCCAGATCCTGCGACGGCACCGAGGACACTCCGCTCCCTTGGGATGAACCCGGCGTTGCTGCGGATACCTTCGCATTGGGCTGGGTAGGCGTCCCCGAGGGCACGGTCTGCTGGGCTGCCAAACTGGAACTGGGATTTATCTCCATGACTTATATCCCCCCGCAGACCCCCCGGATCGCTCCGGGGGGTTGCCCTTTGGATTACGGCAACAGCTTGAGGTAGCTCTGCTGCAGGGCGTTGGCTTGCGCCAGGGTGGAGATGCCGGCCTGCTGCAGGATCTGGTACTTGGTCAGTTGCGAGGTCGCCTCGGCGATGTTCGCATCCTGCACCACGGAGCGCGCGGACTGCAGATTGGTCGCGGTGGTCTGCAAGTTCTGCACCGATGCCTGTACCCGATTCTGGATCGCGCCGAGCGCGCCGCCTTGCTGGTTCAAGGCATTGATGGCGTTGTCGATGATCGAGATGGCCTGGTTGGCGCCCTGCACCGTGGACACGCTGACCGTTGACGCGGCATTGAGCGAGCTGATGTTGGACAGCCCGATGTTGGTGCCATTGCTCAGCGAGTAGCCTTGCGTCGATTGCAATTGGACGTAGCCCTGGACCAGCGCCGTGCCCGCCGCGCTCGTAATTGCGGAAGCACTGCCTGCCTGCAACGTTCCGCTGCCGCCGAAGCCGGAAATCAGGACGTTGTGGCCCTGATTCTGCGTCAGCACCAGTTGGTTGCTGGAGTTGACGCTGGCCGCCACGCCGGTCTGCGCCGTGCTGTTGTTGATCGCCGCGACCAGGCCGCTCAAGCCGGTGGGATCGACGCTAGTGACGTTGGCCGAGATGTTGACCGTGTTGGTCGGGCTGCCCGAGGTTCCGTTGGAGATGGAGAAGGAAAACGAGCCGCTCGTCACGGAAAACGCCACGCTGGTGTTGGCCGTTGCGCTTACCCCGGTCTGCTGCGTAATGGCGTTGAACGACGCCGCAATGTTGGCCGCCGATTCGCTCGCAGTCACCGCTACACCGCTGGCGCCGGCGGAGCCGGATACGTTTACCGTGCCGGCCGTGAAATTGCCCGCGCCGGTGCTGATGGTATAGGCGGAACCGTAGCCGTTGGAGGTGACTGAACCGCTGCCGGCAGCGTAGACACTGCCGCTGGTGGCGACGGTATTCACGCCGATGGCATTGGCCTGCGCATTGGAGATGGAGACGTTGATAACCTGGTTGGCGTTCGCGCCCACCTGGAACTGCTGGCCGGAAAAGCTGCCGTCCAGGATGTTCTGGCCGTTGAACTGGGTCTGGGTGGCAACGGTTTGCACCTGGGCCAGCAGTTGTGACACGACTCCCTGCAGGGAAGCCCGGTCGGCCGAGGTGTTGGAGCCGTTGGCTGCCTGCACGGCGATGGTGCGGATCTGCTGCAGCAGATTGGTTTCGTTCTGCAGCGCGCCCGTGGCCGTCTGCACCAAGGACACCGCCTGGTTGCCGTTGGACACCGCCTGGTTCAAGCCATTGATCTGCGTGGTGAAGCGCTGGGCGATGGCGTAACCGGCAGGGTTGTCCGCCGGGCTGTTGATCGCCTTGCCCGTGGAAAGCTGCTGGATATAGGTAGAAAGATTGCTGGAAGTATCGTTGAGCGCGTTGAGCGTGCTCAGGGAATTGATGTTGGTGTTGATGATCCCTGTAATTGCCATGTTGAAGCTCCTTTCATAAGCCTAGTTCGGCATCCTTGCCGTCTTGCGGGCTTTCAGCCTGCAACAGGCTTATCGTCACGTCCCCTGAAAACTTTAGCGTGCATATTCTGTGGCGACGCTGGGTGTTGATGCGGCTCTTCGCGCAAAGCCTGCAGGCGCCGATGCAACTCCCCGATTTTGGCAACGAGTTCATCGACACGCGGGGCAGCACCTGCGGGCGCCGGGGCATTTGCCGCGCCCGGGGCGCATAACCGGCCGCAGAACGCCGCAATGGTCTGAGCGGCCTGCGCTTGGCGCGCCAGCCCCTCGCGCAAGCTGGCCAGGGCTGGCCGCACATCGGCCCGTAGTGCCTCTACCGGCTCCGCGTCGGCCGCAGCCTCCCCAGCCTGCAGCGCTAGGCCGGCTTGCGCGATGTCGCGCGCCAAATCCATGCCTTCGGCGCACAGGGGGTCGAGCTGTTCGCCCAAAGCGGCGAGCTGGGCGGGTTCGGCTTGGCCCTGCAGTAGGGCCAGACGCAGATTCAGGCATAGCAGTAGCAGCTGCTCGACTTTTTCCCCCGCTGCTTGCAGAGCCGGGGCCAGGCCATCGGGCTGCGCGTGGCCGCGCCTGCGCTCGGGCAGCTCCCGCGCCAACGCGTCCTGGATTTCCTGCGCCCGCTCGCTGCCCGAGCGCAAGCCGGCGGCGAGCCCCTGCAGGCCGCGCAGCAATTTATCGAAATGCTCGGCCCCCGCAAGCTGTGGACCGGTCTGGACCGCGGCGCAGACCTTGGCCAGTTGACCGGCCAGTGTCTCCAACTCTGCCGCCGCTTGTTCCGCCTGCGCCAGCTTGCCCACGGCGGCTTCCCGCATGTTGGCGCTGCGGCCCTCCAGTTCCTCCAGGTCTGCCGCCAGCGCGCGCAAGCCGCGCCCGACGGGCAAGGCTGCCACCGACAAACCGGCCGCCATGGCCCGTAACCGATCGCGCAGGGCAGCGTGCTGGCGGCGCCAGCCCCAGGCCAGATAGGCGGCCGCCAGCCCCAGCAGCGTGACGCTGCCCAGGGCGAACAGCGCCAGGTTGTGCTCCACCATGACGCGCAGTCGGGCGCTGCGCGCGGCCTGCGCCAGTCCCTGGCGCCCCAGGCGGGCAGCATATCGGCCCAGCGCCTGCTGCAGCCGCGCCAGTTGCGCCGTCGAAGCGGCGGTAAGCACCGCACCGCTGGCGAGCGGGTGGCTCAACTCCACCAGTGCGGCCAACGCTTGCCGGTCGGCCCCGTCGAAGGGCAGCGCAGCCGCCTGGCCGTAGAGACCCTGCAAGACCCCATCGGCAAACTGCATGCGGTTGCCGGCGACCGCCGCCGCGCCGTTGGTCCCCGATGCGGCCTGGTTCGCCAGTTGGCGCGCCGCCGCCACCTCGTTCTGCACCACTTGCAGTTGCATGGTCATCCGGCCCAGCCGCGCCCGCGCTTCCATGCCCTGCTCGACGCCCCGCAACTGCCAATAGGCCCAGGCCGCCCCGCCAGCCAGCAAAGCGGCGGCGACCAGGGCCAGAAAGAGTAACGCGTAGCCGGGGGTAAGCTTCACGGCGCCGCCCCGCCCCCCGCAGCCAACAGCACGGCGGGTTCCAGGATGGGATCGATGTCATCGCCTTGGCGCACCAGCCCGGCGATGGCATTCCACGGCGGCGGCAGCACAGCCTGCAATGGCAGCACGGCAGAAGGCGGCAAGCGCCGCAGACCCAGCACGGCGTCCACCCGCAAACCCAGCGCCTGGCCATCCCGTGCCCAGATCACCAAGCGCTCCTGCTGAGCCTCCCGTACCGTCCCCTGCGCCAGCCAAAGGGCGGCATCCAGCACCGTGACCGGACGCCCCTGCCAGGCGATGACGCCCAGGCAGGACGGGCAGGCGCCGGGCACGCAGGCCAAGGGCGGCATGCGCATCACCTGGCGCACGCCGCCGGCCGCCAAAGCCCAGCGCTGCTCTCCAAGACGGAATACCAGCCAGTCTGTCGCGGTGCCGTTCACGCTGCATTCTCCGGCGTGACAATGACTTCCGGCCGCAACAACAGCACCACCTCGCCTTGCGCGCTCACTGCCGCACCGCCTAACTCAGCGGGATATAGGGCGGCTGGAAGCAACGGCTGGATGCGCAGGCTTTCCGTGCCGTGCACCCGATCGGCCCAGAGCCCGATGCGATGCCGTCCGCTCTCGACCAGGACGATGCGGGCATCCACCGGGCGCTCTCCGAGCTTCCAACGCCCGCGCACATCCAGCACCGGCACTGCCGCGCCGTTGACGGCCGCCAGGGCTTTCTCGCCGGACAGGGCCCTGACGTCGCGTGTGGGTTCCACAAAACCGAGAACATTGGCCGCCGGCAGCCCGAACAGGGCGGGCCCTATGGCCAGCTTAAGCACGGCCATCGTTTCCGCCTCGGGAAATTCGGCAGGAAGTGGCGGCCGAAGCCGCGGTGGCGTGGCAGCAGTGTGCCCGCCGGCATCGAGCGCCGCCGGCTCCGGTAGGCTTTCCGTCTGTAATGGGGCCGCATATTGCACCGCCGCCTCCATTTGCAGGTCGGGCGGATTGACGGGCAACTCGGGGACCACCCCCAGATAAAGGCGTTCGATCTGTTCCCGGAAAGCACGCCATTCGAGCATCCACTCCTGGAACATTTCGGCCACCGGCGCCCCTGTAACGCCAGGCGGTTCCGGGGGTGTGGGACTAGGCATGGGCTGATCCGGCGGCAGGGCATCTTGGCTCCGCGGCGGTTCCGGCGCGGCCTTGGCCACATCATCCCCTGTATCGACAGGCAAGCCCCCATCGCAAATTTCTGCGCGGACATCAGCTTGCGCCGCCGCAGTAGCCGCAACGCCCAGCACCGCCAGATGCCGGCCGATCTCCCGGCCGGCTCCCAGCAGGTTTTCTCTCGTTTCATCGGACGGCGCGCCGGCAGTCTTCGCCAGGCGAATCTCCTGTTGCCGGCAAAGCTCGGCCAGCGGTGCGATTTCCAGAAACTCGGCGCCTATCCTGATGCCCCGCAGGGCTTCCAACGCGGCATCCACCGGCGCTTGCGCGGACGGTGCGAGCGCCTCCAGGAATTCCTCCAGATAGCGCTGCGCATCGGCCAAAAAAGCCTGCAACAAGGCGCGATTGCCGGCGAGCTGCGTCATGCCGAGCGGCTGCGGGACGGCAACGCCCCGCGGGGGGCGACGGAATTGCGCCAACGGCGGCCCGACATGGTTTTATCCCGCCGGCTGCTCGGATTGCGCCGCGGCAGCCGCAAGATAGACCCGGTTGCGCCCCTCCGCCTTGGCCCGATAAAGCGCGCCGTCGGCGAACTCCAGGGTCTGCGTGGGCGAGGCAGCGGCCGCCAGTTCGGCCACTCCGGCAGAGAAGCTTATGCGCAGCGGTTTGCCTGTAGCCGTAGCGAAGGCGGCGCGGCCCGCCGCCTCCCGTATGCGGTCGACCAGGCGCTTGGCCACGGGTGCATGGACGCCCGGCAGGCACAACACGAACTCCTCGCCGCCGTAGCGGAAAACGCCGTCATAAGAGCGCAGATTCGCCCGCAACAGGGCGGCGAAACGTGTCAGCACCTGGTCGCCGCTCAAATGGCCGTGCCGGTCGTTGATTTCCTTGAAGCGGTCGATGTCCAGCAGTGCCACGGCGCAGGGTCGGCCTTCCCGCTGCATGCGCGACCACTCTTGCTGCAGGCAATCCTCCAGGGCACGCCGCCCCCCCAGGCCGGTGAGTGGGTCGAGCGCGGCCATGAGCGCTGCGCGCTCCGCCTCCAGGGCGCTGAAAAGCGACAGGATTTCGAGCGCCGCGTCCACCACGCGGTTGCGCAAGTCGCCAAACGCCGCGCTTGGCCGGCGCCTTGTGCCCGCGAGGGCGTCCAGCCGCGCCAAATGATAGGCAAGTTCGCCATACAGCGGACGCGCCTCGATGCCGGCGGCGCCAAACTGGCTGCCAGCCAACTCGGCCTCGATGGCCGCACGCGGAAAATCCAGGCCGCCGGCACCCCACGCCCCGTCGCCCGCCAGCCGCAGGGTGTTGCGCAGCCAGGATTCGAATGCACTGCGCGCCCGGCGCAAGGCATCCCCGGCCGTGGGCCGCGATGATTCCGCGCGGCGGGCGCCCAGCCCTTTTTCGGCTTGGGCAAGTCTGGAGTTTTTCGGCCGTTCGGCCAGCGGCAGCGCTATCACCAGGGACATGCCAGTTTCCTCGACAAAAAGTCACTGGCAAGCCTCTAGCAAACCTGATGCCAACCAAAAACGCCAATAATGTATTTTATTTATCAATAGGTTGTCTGATTTCCTGGCGGCAACCGCGAGGGGCGGCTTGCCGCCGGCCCGGACGCGTCAATATTTTGGCTGGCGCTAAGGCCTTATCAATTGAACGGCACGACGACTTCGCCGGCGGCATCTACCAGACCTCGCACCACCTTGCCCGACTGGACGTTGCGCACTAGGATGTTTTGCCCCGTGCGGCCATTTTCCATGGCAGAACCCAGGGCCGTGAGCCGCACGCCCCGGCCTTCGGCCACCAGCGTGACCGCTTGGCCGTAACGGATGACTTCCGGCTGCAGCAGCATGTTCTCCAAGATGGGTTGGCCAGCGGCGACGTTGTAGCGCAACACCTTACCCAGAATGCCATCGGGGGACAGTACGGCATTCGCGGCCATCTGCCCGGTGTTGCGCCTGACCATAGCCAAGTCCTCGGCCGTCAACATCCTGCCGGCCTCCAGCGGACGCGCCGCCACCACCACGCGCTGCTCCACGATCACTCGCGCCGGCAGATACACACTCCAGGCCTGCGGCGCGGCGCAGCGTACAAGAACGGTCAAGCTGCCGAAAGGATTGGCCTCGCCAAAAAACGCCGCCTGCATATCGGCGCAACGCGGGAAGCGGATTTCCTCCGCCGGCGCCTGCACTTCGATACGCGCCGCCTGCGCCGCCAGCGGCTCATGCGCGCGGATGTAAGCCTCGGCCGCCGCGCGTATGCGGGCAGGCGATTCCCAGGGCTGCGCGCTGGCCCAAGCCCAAGCGGGCAGCAACAGCAGGACCAGGGCTGTCCACCCATAGGGGTGACGCATCCCTGTCGCCCGACCGCGCCGAGAGAGGGATGTTGCGCGAAATTTGGGTGCAGCCATGGAGAGCCTCCTGCGGAGATACCGCGGGTGCCACATGCAATAGGCGTGCCTTGGCACGGCCCGGCACCGTACCATGCTCGCGTCGCACCCGACTCGCGCGCGCTTGCCGCGTGCGGCAAGACATTGCCGCCCAGCCCGTTTATGGACTTGCGCATTCGGGGGCGGTACCCGCATCAAGGCGGCCTTACGGGCGCCGCCGACTTCTGGCACAGCTTCTGCTTCAAGCTGGGCAGACATAAACCGGAGATCGGAATGGCCAATGCCCTGGACAGCTATCTTGCGCCCCTGCAGCGCGCCATGGATTTGCATGCCTATCGCCAGCAGCTCCTGGCCGCCAATATCGCCAACGCCGACACGCCCAACTATCACGCCGTCGATCTCAATTTCGCCAAGGCCTATAAAGCGGCCATGGAAGGCGCCGCCGGAAATCTGACGCTGCACCGCAACGACCCGCGCCAACTGTCCCCCGCGGGCAACGCGACAGGGCTGGCCGCCTATGTGGCCTATCAGGCCGGCAACCAGGTGGGGCTGAACGGCAACAGCGTGAACATGGACCGGGAGCAATCCGCCTTCCTCAAGAACAGCGTGCACTACGAGGCGGATCTGACCTTTCTCACCGGCAAGATCAAGACCATGCTGTCGGCCATCACCGGCAGTTGAAACAGGAGT
The DNA here is from genome assembly GCA_021849595.1 of Pseudomonadota bacterium. GTDB lineage: Bacteria > Pseudomonadota > Gammaproteobacteria > Burkholderiales > Thiobacillaceae > JAJXXS01. The sequence continues at coordinate 34,691 of JAJZSR010000001.1, forward strand.
ACGCGATGTCCCTCTTCTCCGCTCTCGACGTAGCCAGCTCGGCGCTCAACGCGCAAAGCTACCGGCTCAACGTCGTCGCCAGCAACCTGGCCAACGCCAATTCCGCCACCAGCTCCGACGGCCAGCCCTATCAGGCACGCGAAGTGGTCTTTGCCGCGCAGCCCCTGCAAGGCCCCGGGGCGCCGGTGGGCGTCAACGGCGTGCGCGTGGCCGCGGTGGTGCAAAGCGATGCACCAGCCAAAAAAGTCTACGAGCCGGGCAACCCTCTGGCCGACAAGGAAGGTTATGTCACGATGCCCAACGTCAATCCGGTGGATGAAATGGTGAACATGATCTCTGCCTCGCGTGCTTACCAGGCCAACGTCAACGTCATGAACACCACCAAGAACCTGCTGCTCAAGACCCTTACCTTGGGTCAATAAGCCGAGGAATATCACATGAGCACATCGCCTGTTTCCGCCAATGCCTTCCTGGCCTCCCTGCAAGGCAGCACCGGTTCGTCGAGCAGTTCGGGGGCCAGCGGCCTGGCCGGCATCGGCAGCGTGGATACTTTCTATAAGCTGCTGGTGACCCAGTTGACCAACCAGGATCCGCTCAACCCCCTGAGCAACCAGGATCTGTCCGCGCAGATGGCGCAGTTCAGCATCGCCTCGGGCGTGCAGCAGATGCAGTCCTCCATGAGTTCCATGCTGCAGCAACTGGCACAGACCCAGGGGCTGCAAGCGGCCTCGCTGGTGGGCAAGAACGTCGCCCTCACCGGCAACCAACTCACCCTGAACAACGGCGCGGCCAGCGGCGGCTTCACCCTCGCGGCGCCTGCACAGGATGTGCAGGTGCTGGTGCAGGACAGCTCGGGCCAAGCCGTGGCAGGCATGGATCTCGGGCCCATGAATTCCGGCACTCAGACCTTTTCCTGGAACGGCCAGGATGTGCAGGGCCAGGCGCTGCCGCCGGGCAATTATCAGTTTTCCGTGCAGGCCGTCGACAGCAGCGGCCAGCCGGTCGCTGCCATTCCCTTCAGCATCGGCCAGGTGAGCGCCGTCAATCTGGGCAGCGGCGGCCCCACTCTGCAAATTCAAGGCAATCCTGCCAGCGTGCCGCTGAGCGCCGTACAAGCCCTTATCTAACGAGGAAACCATGGCTACTTTCGACACCGCCCTGAGCGGCCTGCAAGCCGCCTCCACCAGCCTCCAGGTGCTGGGCAACAACATCTCCAACGCCAATACCGTGGGCTTCAAGAGCTCGAACGCGCAGTTCGCCGACGCCTATGCCTCGGCCCTGGCCAATACTGCGACCACCACCGGCCAGATCGGCATCGGCGTTCAGGTTCAGCAGATCGCCCAGCAGTTCATCCAAGGCAACATCCAGACGACGAGCAATCCGCTGGACGTGGCGATCAACGGCAACGGCTTCTTCAAACTGGACTACAACGGCTCCCTGGTCTACAGCCGCAACGGCCAGTTCAACATCGACGCCAACGGCTATGTGGTGGACGGCGCCGGCGGCCAGGTGCAGGGCACGCTGGCCTCCAACGGCGTGCTGACCGGCGCTCAAGGCGCGTTGCAGATCAGCCAGGCCAGCCTGCCGCCCCAGGCTACTTCCGGCCTGGGCCTGAGCCTCAACCTGTCGTCCGCGAGCACGCCCCCCAGCGGCGCGTTCAATATGAACGACGCCACCTCCTACAACTACTCCACCAGCACCACTGTTTATGACAGCCTGGGCTCGCCGCATCTGCTGACCACCTACTACCAGCTCGCCAGCGGCACGCCCGGCAATCCGGAAACCTGGAACGTCTATTTTTCCGCCAACGGCACCACGGGGTCAGGGGGCATCACTTCGGGCAGTCTGGTCACCCTCAATTTCACGTCAACCGGCATCATCAGCGGCTCCGCAGCGGGCAATACCTCCAGCCTGACCTGGGCCGACGGGGCAAGCCCCAGCACCATCAACGTCAATTACGCCGGTTCCACCAACTACGACGCGCCCTCGGCCGTGACCAGCGCCACCAACAACGGCTACGGCCCCGGCCAGTTGAGCAATTTGTCCATCGACCCCAGCGGCATCATCTTCGGGCGCTACAGCAACGGCCAGTCGCAGATCCTGGGCCAGATCACGCTCACCAGCTTCCCGGACAACCAGGGTCTGCAGCGCATCGGCAACAACTATTTCGTCGAAACCTACAAGTCTGGTTCCGCGCTGACCGGCTCGCCGGGCAGCTCCGACCTAGGCGTGCTGCAATCCGGTGCCGTCGAGCAATCCAACGTCGATCTGTCATCGCAACTGGTCAACCTCATCGTCGCGCAGCAGGCCTACCAGGCCAACGCCCAGACCATCAAGACCGAGAACCAGGTCGTGCAGACCCTGCTCACCCTGTAAGGAAGCGGCATGGATACCTTATGGATTGCCGCGACCGGCGCCCGCGCCATCCTGCACCGGCAGGCGGTCACGGCCAATAACCTGGCCAACGTCAACACCACCGGCTACCGTGCGGAGGAGGCCAACTTCCGTGCCCTGCCGGTGTACGGCGAGTCCCTGCCCAGCAATGTCTACACGACCGGCCAGGGCAACTCGGCCGACCTGCGCGAAGGCCCCATCGTCCATACCGGGCGCAATCTGGACGTCGCCATCCAGGGCCCGGGCTGGATCGCCGTGCAAGGCGCCGACGGCAAGCCCGCCTACACGCGCAACGGCGACCTGGTGGTCAATGGCTCGGGCATCCTCACCACAGCCGACGGCCATCCCGTGCTGGGCAGCAGCGGCACGCCCATCTCCCTACCCCAGCTCGAATCCGTGATGATAGGCGCCGACGGCACCATCTCCGGCGTGCCGGCCGGCAGCCAGCCCAACGCGCTGGTGGCCGTCAACCGCATCATGCTGGTCAACCCGCCGCCGCAGGATTTGCAGCGCGGAGCGGACGGCCTGTTCCGCAGCACCCAGGGCATCCCGGCGCCGGACGGCAACGTCCAACTGGCAAGCGGCGCGCTGGAAGGCAGCAACGTCAATCCCGTGGCGGCCATGATCCGCATGCTGGAGGATTCGCGCATGTTCGAAATGCAGACCAAGCTCGTGCAGACGGTCAGCCAGAACCAACAGGCCGCCAGCCAACTGCTCAACGTGAGCTGATGCAGACACTGCCTCACGCCAACAAATCCACTCGACGGAGACCCTCATGATCCGCTCCCTCTACATCGCACAGACCGGCTTGGAAGCGCAGCAGACGCAAATGGACGTCATCGCCAACAACCTGGCCAACGTCAACACCACGGGCTTCAAGAAGTCCCGCGCCGTCTTCCAGGATCTGCTCTACCAGAACCTGCGCCAGCCGGGCGCGCAGTCGTCGCAGAACACCCAATATCCCTCCGGATTGCAGTTGGGCACCGGGGTGCGCCCGGTGGCAACCGAGCGCATCATGACCCAGGGCAACCTGACCCAGACCGGCAACTCGCTGGACGTCGCCATCAACGGCCAGGGCTTCTTCCAGATACTGAAACCCGACGGTACCATCGCCTACACGCGCGACGGCACTTTCCAGCTCAACAACCAGGGCCAGTTGGTAACCTCCAGCGGCTATGTGCTGCAGCCCCCCGTCACCATCCCGCCGGGCGCGCAGACCATCACCATAGGCAACGACGGCACGGTATCCGTCACTCTGGCCGGGCAATCCGCCCCCCAGCAGGTAGGCAGCATCCAGCTCGCCAACTTCCTCAACCCCACGGGTTTGCAAAGCATAGGCGACAACCTCTATCTGCAAACCGCGTCTTCCGGCGCCCCCACCACCGGGCAGCCCACCTTCAACGGCCTGGGCTCGCTGCAGCAGGGCTATCTGGAAACCTCCAACGTCAACGTCGTCGCGGAACTGGTGAACATGATCTCCACCCAGCGCGCCTACGAAATCAACAGCAAGGCCGTGCAGACCTCCGACCAGATGCTGCAATACGTCAACAACAATCTGTGATCGTCGCGGCGGGCTGCATGAGCATCAAGGCAATTATTGATCCGGCATTATTGAACCTGAAAATATACGGCGGCACGAAAGCCTACGTGTCTCGATTTTTGGCAAGGGAATGCCGGATCAATAACATTCAACCTCGGCTGTTTATTGAGGCGGCCCAGCGGCCGTATTCAACGCTTCTGCCGCACTGGGGTCGTTTCACGTTTCAAGTTTATAGGTGCCGCCTCAATAATCGGATCCCTCGGCGCGGCCTGCGCCTAATGCTCGCCCTGTTCCCGGTGTTGCTGCTGGCCGCTTGCGCCGGCAGCGCGCCGCCCAAGGGCCCGCTCGCCACCCTGCCCATCCCGGCCGAACCGGCCAACGTGGACGCCCACGCCGCCAACGGCGCCATCTGGCAACCGGACACCAACGTCGCTTTATTCGAGGACAGCCGCGCCCACCGCGTAGGCGATCTCATCACCATCCTGATTCAGGAAAACGCCAACGCGACGAAATCCACCAACACCACCATCAACAAGTCCGACTCCATCAACGCCGGCATCACCAGCCTGTTCGGCATCGCGCCGACTTTCGGCCTGCATAACGGCACACCCTTCAGCCCCAGCCTGGACGCCAGCTCGGCGCAGAAATTCGGCGGCAACGGCGCCACCGCGCAGAGCAACACCTTCACCACCACCTTGCAGGCCACGGTCGTGCGCGTGATGAGCAACGGCAACCTGGAAATCTCCGGGCAGAAGGAAGTGATGCTCAACGGCGGACACGAATACATCCGTGTCGCCGGCGTGGTGCGCGCCGCCGACATCAGCCCGCAAAACACCGTGTCGTCCACCCAGATCGCCGATGCGCGCGTCGAGTACAGCGGCAATGGCAGCGTTTACGACGCCGCGCGGGTGCCCTGGCTGGCGCGCTTCTTCCTTTCCCTGTGGCCATTCTGACTCGCGGCTCGCCATGATTACCCCCCTGCGTCATCTCCCCCGCCCGGCCCGCTTGCGTTACGCTGCCCTCGCGCTGCTGCTCGCGCTTTGCGCTCTGGCGCTGCCGGCGCGCGCCGCCGCGGTGCGCGATCTCACCACGGTCCAGGGTGTGCGCAGCAACCAGTTGGTGGGCTACGGCCTGGTAGTAGGCCTGAACGGTACCGGCGACCAAGCCACCCAGGTGCCCTTCACCACCCAGTCGCTCATCAACATGTTCCAGCGCCTGGGCATCAATCTGCCCCCCAGCGTGGCCACCAACCTGCAGCCCAAGGATGTCGCCGCCGTCATGGTGACCGCCCAACTGCCGGCATTCGCCCAACCCGGCCAGACCATCAACGTCACCGTTTCCGCCGCCGGCAATGCTTCCAGCCTAGCCGGCGGCACCCTGCTGATGACCCCGCTCAAGGGCGCCGACGGCCAGACCTACGCAGTGGCGCAGGGCAACATCGTGGTAAGCGGCTACGGCGCCAGCGCGGGTGCCAGCAGCACGCAGACCAATTTCCTCACCGCCGGCACCATCGCCAACGGCGCCAGCGTCGAGCGTGCGGTGGCGAGCAACTTCGACAACGGCGGCCCGCTGCTGCTGGCCCTCAACACGCCCAGCTTCAGCACCGCCAGCCGCGTGGCGGAGCAAATCAACCGCCATTTCGGCGCCGGCACGGCGGTGGCGCTCAACGCCGGGGCCGTACAGGTACAGGCCCCGGCCAATCCCGGTGCCCGTACTACTTTCCTGGGCGACGTGGAAAGCCTGGAGGTGACGCCGCAAACGCCCGTCGCCAAGGTGGTGATCGACGCCCGCAGCGGCACCGTGGTGCTGGGCCAGAACGTCACTCTGGGGCCCTGCGCGGTGGCGCACGGTAATCTCTCGGTGACCATCAGCACCCAGTATCTGGTAAGCCAGCCCAACCCTCTGGGCGCCGGACAGACCGCCGTGGTGCCGCAAACCGAAGTGCAGGCGGCCCAGCAAAAGGCCAACCTGCTGATGTTCCAGCCCGGGGTCACGCTCGAAGCCGTGGTGCGCGCGCTCAACGCTGTCGGCGCCACCCCCAACGATCTCATCGCCATCCTGCAGGCCATGAAGGCCGCCGGCGCCCTGCACGCGCAGATGGAAGTGATATGAACGCGCCCTCCGCCGCAACTGCCTCTGCCGCCGCGGCAGACAGCCTGAGCTTCCAGGGGCTGGCCCAGCTCAAGGCTGCCGCGCAGGCCAACGATCCCAAGGCGGTCATGGCGGTGGCACGCCAGTTCGAGGCCATGCTACTGCAGCAGATGCTCTCGGTAATGGACGCCACTTCTTTCGGGCCCGACCTCATGGGCCAGAATTCCGGGGCGTTGTATCGCTCGCTGTTCAACCAGCAGATCGCCACCACTGTCAGTCAGGGCCGGGGTATCGGTCTGGCGAGCTTTCTGGCGCGCGAGCTTTCCGGGCGTTATGGGCTGCAAGCGCCCAAGCCTCCTACACCGGGCACCTCCGCCTCCTCTGCTGCCCCCGCTCCAGCGGCCGCTACCATGGCTGCACCCCGCGCCCTGTCCGCCGCAGTACCAAGCACGGGGCTTACCACCCCCCCCGAGACGGGACATGCCGCGCCGGCCAATGCGGGGCTTGCCGCCACCCTGGAACAAGCCCGCCGCTTCGCCGCGGTCATCCTGCCCAGCATCCGCGCCGCCGCCGCGCGCTTGGGCGTCGCCCCGCGCGCGCTCCTGGCCCAGGCCGCCCTGGAAACCGGTTGGGGGCGCCACATGCCCGGCAACAACCTGTTCGGCATCAAGGCCCAGACCGTGGCACAGGGCAGCTTCACCGCCCTGACCCAGGAATTCCGCCACGGCGTCGCCCGCGCGGAAACCGCCGTGTTTCGCGCCTATGACCGCGTGAGCGCCAGCGTGCACGACTATGCCAATTTGCTCCTGGGCGACGGCCGCTACCGCGGCGTGCGTGGACTGGGCAACGATATCCCTGCCTTCGCCCAAGCTCTGCAGCACGCCGGCTACGCCACCGATCCGCAGTACGCCAGCAAGCTGGTCGCGGTGGCCAACAGCCCGGAGATGCGCGCCGCCCTGGCCGGCAACAACTCAAGTTTTCCGCAGACGTGACGTTTTGTAATCAGCCTCCCGCGGCCCGAGCACGGCCGGCACTATCCACCCGCAAAGGCCGCACGCCATGTCCCGAACCGCTCCCCTGCAAGATGAAAAGCAAGTCGTAGCGGCCCTGGCGCGGCTGCTGCGCGAGGAAAAAGAACGCCTGGGCCAAGGCGGACAGCCGCGCACCGAAAGCCCGGCAGAATGGCAAACCCTGCTGGAGGATTTGCGCCTGTACGCAGCGCAGCGCCGGACAATATCCAACGGCCAGGGCAACTCAGCCGAGCTGGCCGAATCGGTCCTCGGCCTGCAGCAGGAATATCAGGAATTGCAGCATGTGCTGATGGTATGGAGCGCGGCGTTGAAACAAGCCCTCGACCGCCTGAACGAAAACAAAGCCGCCCTGACCTACGGGCCTGCCAAGTCGCGCGGCCGCACCTTGGGGAGGGTCTGAGATGTCCGGCATCAGCGGCCTCATCAACAATGCCTTAAGCGGCCTGCAGGTCAGCCAGGTGGCGCTGCAAACCACGGGCAACAACATCGCCAACGTCAATACGCCCGGCTACAGCCGGCAGACGGCAGTGCCCACCACCCTGCCGCCCAGCTACATCGGCGGTCAGTACCTGGGCAACGGCGCGCAAATCCAGACCATCACGCGCGCCTATGACAGCTATCTGCAGAACCAGGTCTGGAGCAGCACGGCGACCACCAGTGCCTCCAGCGCTCTCAACACCCAGTTGCAGCAGATCTCCAATCTCATCGCCAGCCCGCAGGGGGGACTGACATCGCAACTCAACCAGTTCTTCTCCGGCGTGGCCCAGGTGGCGGCCAATCCGGCCGACCTGCCCTCGCGCCAGAGCATGATTTCCCAGGCGCAAAGCCTGGCGCAGACCTTCCAGAGCCTAGGCGGACAGTTGCAGACGCTGTCCGACGGCGTAAACCAGCAGATCGGCCAGAGCGTCACCAGCATCAACGCGCTGACCCAGCAGATCGCCGACCTCAACCGGCAGATCAACGCCCTGGGCGGTGCCGGCAACGGCAACCCAAACGACCTCCTGGATCAGCGCGACCAGCTCATCACCCAGCTCAATGCCCAGGTTGGTGTCTCGGTGCTGCCGCAGTCCAACGGGCAGGTGAACGTGTTCACCGGCAACGGCCAAGTGCTGGTCGCCGGCACCCAGGCCTATGCCCTGAAAACCGCCCCCGGCACCTACGACCCCAGCCAACTGGAAGTGGCCTATGCCAGCAATGGCGCCATCATTTCCCAGGGCCTGAGCGGCGGCACGCTGGGCGGCCTGCTGCAGTTTCGCGCCACCTCGCTGGCGCCGGCGCAGAACGCGCTGGGCCAGATCGCCGACGGCATCGCGGCGGAATTCAACCTGCAGCAATCCAAAGGCATCGACCTCAACGGCAACTTCGGCCAGCCGCTGTTCCAGGGCGGGCCTGTGCAAGTGCTGGCGAGCCAGTACAACACCGGCAGCGGTACCATCAGCGGCAGTATCACCGACGTCACCCAACTGACCACGGCCGACTACAAGCTGCAGAACAACAGCGGCACCTGGTCGGTCACCAACCTGTCCACCGGCCAGGCCTTGTCGGGCAGCGCCTTGAGCGTGTCCACCTCGGGCGGCGTCACCACCCTCGCCTTCGACGGCGTGCAGGTCAACGTGAGCGGCGCCGCCAGCGGCGACAGCTTCATGGTCGAACCCACGCGCCTGGGTGCCTCTGCCTTTCAATCCGTGCTCAGCGATCCGCGCGCCATTGCCGCGGCCGCGCCTTATGCATCCAGCGCGGGCGTGCTGCAGAGCAACGGCAGCATCATCAACAATAACCTGGGCAATCTGGTGCTTTCCGCAGGCAGTTGGAGCGCGACCAGCGGCGGCGCTACCCTGGTCAGCGGCGCCACAGTCAACACACCCCTCACATCCCTGCAAGTCACGTTGACCAGCGGCGGTAGCAGCGGCCAGAGCGTAGGCTTTCAGATTACCGCGGCCGGCTCCGCCACCGTTCTGGCGAGCGGCAGCGTGCCGCTGGGCAGCAGCGGCACGACGCTGGCCATACCCTATGCCAACAATCCGCCTGGAGGGTATTGGGAGGCCACCTTGAGCGGCAGCCTGGCCGCCTCCGGCGATGCCTTCGCCCTCACTGCCGCCGGCCCGGGCAACAATGCCAACGGCCAGGCCTTGAGCGCGCTGCAGACGGGCAAATTTCTCAACAACGGCACGGCCTCCTTCCAGGACGGCTACGCCCAGTTGGTAAGCCAGGTCGCCACCGCGGCCAACCAATCGCAAACGTCGCTGGCCGCCAACCAGGCCGTGGCGCAGCAGGCCACGGCCGCGCAGCAATCGGTGTCCGGCGTCAACCTCGACCAGGAAGCGGCCAACCTGGTGCAATACCAGCAGGCCTACCAGGCCGCGGCCAAGGCCATTTCAGTCGGCGCGAGCCTGTTCCAGTCGCTGCTGCAAGCCTTGTAAGGAAACACCATGCGCATCAGCACGCCGCAGTTCTACACCGCCAGCCTCGCAGGCATGCTCAACCAGCAAGCCACCATCGGCAATCTGAGCCAGCAGCTTTCCACCGGTAACCGCCTCACCAATCCGGCCGATTATCCGGTGGATTCCGCCCAGGTGGTCGGCCTTGCCGGCCAGCTCAACCGCCTGGCGAGCTACCAGCAAAACGGCCAAAACGCCCAGAACTCGCTGCAACTGGAATCCTCCACGCTGCAAAGCGCCGGCACCCTGCTCAACCAGGTTCGCAGCCTGGCTCTGCAGATGAACAACGCCACCGTAAGCAGCCAGGATCTCAACAACGCCGCCAGCGCCATGGGCGGCTATCTGCAGCAATTGCTGCAATACGCCAACACCCAGGACGGCCAGGGCAACTATCTGTTCGCCGGCAGCAAGAACCAGACCCAGCCCTTCTCCTTGCTGCCCAACGGCCAAGTGCAATATTCCGGCGACGGCGCGCAGAACCAGCTGTCCATCGGTTCTTCACTGCAGACTGCAGTAAGCGACCCGGGCAATGCGATCTTCATGGACATCCCTGCCGGCAACGGCAGCTTTACCGTCGCGGCTTCCGGCAGCAACTCCGGTGGCGCGGTGGCAGGTCCCGGCAGCGTCGCCAACACCTCGCTTGCCCAGCAGCTGCTCGTAGTCAACCAGACCGAATACCAGATCAGCTTCAGCGGCAGCACGGCCAGCGGCGGAACGCAGACCTACACGGTCACCAGCGGCACGGGCAGCGGCATGAGCGCCTCGGGCGTGGTCGCCTCGGGCACCTTCACACCCGGCATGAGCATCAGCATTCCCTCCAGCGGGGGTACCACCGTACTGAACGTGCCCGTGCAGGGCACCCCTGCCTCGGGCGACACTTTCACCATCGCCGCCGCAGGCCATCAAAGCCTGTTCACGATATTCCAGAATCTGCAGCAGGCCTTTTCCATGAGCGCCTCCGCGCCCGGCGCCAACGCCCAGCGCGCCCAGGCCATAGGCAACGCCATCGCCGGACTGGATCAGGCGCAGACAACGCTCTTGAACACCCAGGCAGCGATCGGCACGCGCCTGCAACAGGTGCAGGCGGTGCAGAACATGAATTCCAACCTCACCCTGCAACTGCAGACCCAGCAGTCGCAGCTCACCGACATCAACTATCCGCAGGTAATCACCGCTTACCAGCAGGGCCTTACCGCCTTGCAGGCATCGGAGGCGGCTTATGCTAAGGTGCAGGGGCTGAGCTTATTCAACTATCTCTGAACCCCCACAGGGTAATACCAGAGATGACCTCCAATCTTTGTGACCAGAAAACAAGATGCGTCATTCTCGTGAAAAGGAGTGGCTAAAAAATTCCGGCCTCTTCGATGCGGCATGGTATCTCCAACATAACCCTGATGTCGCCGCATCAACGTTCGATCCACTCGACCACTGGTGCGATTTCGGACACAAAGAAGGTCGTGACCCAAATGCCGGTTTCTCCGTCAACGAGTACCGCCGCGCGCATCCGGATTGCTTCATCGGCCAGAATCCTTTGTTCCACGCCGCAAGAGCTCAAGCACATCGTGGTATCGCGGATCACCGTCTGCGTGTGCAAAGCCTACGTGGGCGGCCATTGCCAGCCGTAAGCCCAAGTGGCGCCCGACTCGTCGCCTCGGAAATTATTGAAGCCGACTCGGTGCGCAGGATCGCAGTCATAAAACTCGACCATATCGGTGATGTGTATCTTTCCTTGTCGGCGCTTGAGCGATTACAGCAGAAATTCCCTAACGCCGAATTCACTATCTTTTGTGCATCTTTCACCCGTGAAATTTTTGAGAGCGCTGGATTTGGACATTGTGTAACACTGGATGTCTTCCCTTATGGCGGCGTCGGCCATAATGGGGTCCGCCCGCGTGTCGCGTTACCCGCCAGCCAATTCGATCTCGCAATCGATTTCCGGGTCGAACGCGACGCGCGCGAAATTATGTTCGCAGTTGGCGGCTTCTTAACCGTCGCTTACGATCCGATGGCAGACTATCGCTTGCCATATCCTGGCGCCGACATTCCCCATGAAAAGCAGCTACACCTGCTTGTGGAAAGAATTTCCAGTACCGGGCGCGCGACCGTGCCCGTACCTTTGTCCCGCCCGCTACGCGTGGTCCTTTGCCCTAGCGGATCGGTACAGGCCAAGCAATGGCCGAAGGCGAATTGGATCGAACTCGCCCGTCTGCTCAGACAGGCAGGCCATACGCCAATCTTTCTGGGCGCCCCCGCCGATCTCGAAGAGACCCAACGGCTGGCACGTGAGGCCGGCTCTGCACTGCAATCTCCCCTTGCATTGCAGCACTACCCGACTTGGGTAAGCGAGTCTTCCGACGTTTATGTTGGTTGCGATACCGGCCCCACCCATGCAGTGGCCTTGCAGGGGCATCGGGTCGTCGAGATTATCGGCGGCTACACCAATGTCGAGGAATGGATTGCGCCCGGGCCCAATGTCCTTGGCCTACATCGGCCCACACCTTGCTCTCCTTGCTTTTCGCCCCGATACTGCCCTAGCGCTTGGTATTGCCTGTCGATCCCCGCCAGCGACGTGTTTTGGGCTATTGAGCTGCTGTCCACGTAAGCCAAACGTCAAAATCATGAACGCTAATGCCGCTAATCCCTCCTCGGTGTCGCAATGGACTATTTGCACCCCCACGCGCTCCGGGAATCTGCGTGTTTTTAGAAACGATATCGGTGCTGCTACTCGCTCATTATTGGAATACGGCGAGTGGGCTTGGAACGAGATTACCTTTATGTTCCAGTTCGCCGATCAAGGCTCGACCATAATCGATGTTGGCGCCTACGTCGGAACCCACACTTTGGCTTTTGCCGGCCATGTCGGGCCAAGCGGCCATGTGTATTCGATAGAAGCCCAGCCCGCCTCCGTAAGTGTTCTGAAGCACAACGTTGCAGAAAGCGGGTTTGCGCACGTCGATGTAATCCATGCCGCCGCATCAGCCTCGCCTGGAATCATTCAACTTAGCGCAATCGACATTACCGCGGCGCACAGTTTTGGCAGCGCAGCAATCGAGGAGCAACGATATATCGAAACTGGCCAGGTAGATGGAGCGATCATCCAGGTCCCAGCGATCACCCTCGATAGCCTGCGGCTCGCCGGTGCGCCAGCGCTTATCAAGATCGATGTCGAAGGGATGGAAAGCACGGTGCTTCAGGGAGCAAGAGAGCTCTTGTTTAAGTACCGACCAGTGATCTATGCCGAATGTAATTCCATAGACGCCGGCGCGCAGACGCTCAATCGCCTGCACGAGTTCGGTTATGCGGCGTTTGCTCATGTCGTCGATGCCTTCAATCCCGACAATTGGAGAAAGGCCACACACAATATGTTCGGTGCCGCCCGTGAGGTAGCCATCGTCGGTATCCCTCTTGAGCGCCGAGCCAACGCTCTGCAGATTACGCAACGCCCTGTTGAGGATTTCTTCGAACTGCGCTCTCTCGACGATTTGTGCGGCGCCCTGCTGCTTAAGCCACAATATCCGTCCGAGGTGCTCCAGCACACTACCGCCGCAGCTAGTTCACGTTTTCAGCAACTACTGGGACGACTGACTCTCGGCCCGACAGCCCCCAAGGCTGATCCGCCGGTAGAGTTGAGGATACTGCACGGAGGCCGCATCACTGGCGCAGAAGTTGCTGTCTTGCTGCATTTGCACTACCCGGATCTCTGGCAAGAATTTGCAGAGCTTATCCGCCAAATTGAGACTGAATGCGATCTCTATATTTCGCTGACCGACAACAGCATACAAGTGCTGCCGGCAATAATCGAGGTCTTTCCGCACGCATACGTTGTTCTGGCGGGAAACCGTGGTCGAGACATTGCGCCACGACTCGCCCTCCTGCGTCAGATACGACGGCATTCATATGAACGCATTCTCTTTCTCCATGGAAAAAAATCTCCCCATTTAAGGAATATCGAGCGTATCGACATCCCCTTTCTTCAACACCGCGATGGCGATCGCTGGCGCCGAGAACTGCTTCAGGGACTTACTACAGATATGCCCCGTGTCGTCGAGGTATTTAAACGTAATCCCAAGCTCGGATTGCTGGGACCGCAAGGATTCTGGCTGAGCCTGAATCGCGACTCCAATCTCTCCCGGGTTGCTGCGCTCGGCAACCGAATGGGCGTTGCAGTGGATCCTAACCGTCATGGCTACTTCGGCGGTTCCATGTTTTGGTGTCGCCCGCAGGCGCTCGACCCATTGCTTGCGCTCGGCCTTGGCACGACGGATTTTGAGAACGAATCCGGCCAAACCGACGGTACGCTGGCCCACGCGGTGGAACGACTGTTCACTCTCAGTACGGAAAAAGCAGGATTGCAGGTGGCAGACACCGCCGGCAACACTCTTGGCGAACCGCCACACCCCCTTCTTCCCTGGCTCCCCGAACACCGTTGGTCCCTGGCAGAAAAATCCTGGGCGGAAGAAGTGCTGGCCAAGTGGCCGCAGCCGCCGCGCTTCCGCATCGCCATCGTCCCATCGTCGCAGAGCCTGCCGCCGCAACCCACTCTCACCAGCGTCCAGGGCCAATGGCTGGCCTGCGAAACCAGGGAAATCGAAGCCGCCCAAGGGGGCGATCTGCTCGGCAATATCAACAGTGCTCTGCTGGCATCCACCACAGATTGGGTTGCCATAATGGACGCCGGCGACCAGCTCGCCCCCGACGCCCTTTTCCGAGTAGCCCTGGCGATCAAACAGCATCCCGAATGGCAAGTCATCTACACGGACGAGGACAGCCTCACCGCCGACGGCCAGCATGTCAATCCGCACTGCAAACCCGATTTCAATCCGGACTATTTGAGAAGCTTGCCCTACACGGGCGGGCTGCTGCTCATCCGGCGCGATCTGTTCGCGGATTTGGGTGGCTTCGACCCAGAGTGCGAGGGTGCCGAGGATTACGACCTGGTGCTGCGCGCCTGGGAGCAGGCGGGCGATGCCGCCATCGGCCATGTGCCCGAGGTGCTGTATCACCGCCTGCAGGGTTCCGGCCACAGCTGTAAATCGGTACCAGAAATCCTTGCTGCCGGCCAGGCGACGCTGGAAGCACATCTGCGTCGCTGCAACATCGATGCGGAAGTTCAGCCCGGCCCCTTCCCGCCCTCGTTCCGCGTGCGCTATCGCACTGTTCAGCAGCCGCTGGTATCCATCCTCATTCCCACGCGCGACCAACTGCCCATGCTGCAGCGCTGCGTGGAATCGATCATCGAGAAGACGAAATATCCGGCCTACGAAATCCTCGTCATCGACAATGACAGCCAAAGCGAGGAGGCGCGCAACTATCTCGCCGCGATAGAAAGCAAGGAAGCCGAACTCGGCGGCCGCCTGCGCGTGATTCGCCAGCCCGGCCCGTTCAATTTCTCCGCCATGAACAATACCGCGGCGCGCGCGGCGCGGGGCGAGTTTCTGCTGCTGCTCAACAACGACACTGCTGCATTGCACGACGACTGGCTGGACGAGATGATGTCCCACGCCTTGCGCCCGGAGGTGGGCATCGTCGGCGCCAAGCTGCTTTATCCGGACGGACGCATCCAGCATGCGGGCGTCATCCTGGGCATGAAAGGCCCGGCCGAACATCCCTTCATCACGCGCCCGCCGGAGGATCGCGGCTATTTCGGGCGCCTGCAGCTCACGCAGAATTATTCAGCGGTAACGGGCGCCTGCCTGCTAATCCGCAAATCGCTGTATGAGGAAGTCGGCGGACTGGACGAGCAGGCCTTCGCGGTTTCCTACAACGACATCGACTTGTGCCTGAAAGTCGGCGCGACGGGAAAACACATCGTCTGGACGCCTTATACCATCCTCATGCACGAAGGGTCCGCCAGCCAGAAGGGACAGGTGGAGGCCAAGCCGGACGAAGCCAAGCTCAAGCGCTTCGCCGCCGAGAAGGATGCCATGTACACGCGCTGGCTCCCCAAGATGGCCTACGACCCTGCTTATAACCGCCATCTGAGCCTCGCTACCACCGACTTCCTGCTCGACGACCAGGCAGCGCTGGCCTGGGATCCGGACTGGCGCCCGCGCCCACGCATCCTCGTGCACGCCGCCGACCGCGAAGGCTGCGGCGAGTACCGCATCATCGCGCCCATGCGCGCCCTCAATCGCGCCGGGCACACTCAGGGCTGGGAATCCATGCGCATCTTCGAGCCGGCGGAAATGGAGCGCATGAACCCGGACAGCCTGGTGGTGCAGCGCCAGATGGAATGGCCGCAGATCGAGGCGCTGGAACGCCACAAGAAATACAGCAAGGCCTTTCGCGTGTTCGAGATCGACGACCTCATCACCAACCTGCCGCTCAAGAGCACGCACCGCTCCGGCATCCACAAGGACATTTACAAGCGCTTCCGCCGCTCGGCCGGACTGTGCCAGCGCCTGGTGGTGGCCACCCAGCCGCTGGCGCAAGCCTACCGCGACCTGAGCGACGAGGTCGTCGTGGTGCCCAATTACCTCGAAACGCACCGCTGGGGCAGCCTGACCCCACAGCGCCGTGAGGGCGCCAAACCGCGCGTGGGCTGGGCAGGCGGCATCGGCCATCAGGGCGATCTGGAAATGATTGCAGACGTGGTGCGCGATCTGGCGGAAGAAGTCGATTGGGTGTTTTTCGGCATGTGCCCGGATGCCCTGCGGCCTTATATCAAAGAGTTCTATCCCGGCGTGCCGCTCGATCAATATGCGCCAAAACTCGCCAGTCTCGACTTGGATCTGGCCGTCGCGCCGCTGGAGGACAACCCTTTCAACGAGGCCAAAAGCCACCTGCGCCTGCTGGAGTACGGCATCCTGGGCTACCCGGTGGTGTGCTCCGACTTGGCGCCCTATCAAGGCGATTTCCCCGTCTGGCGCGTTCCCAACAAATATGCCGCCTGGATGAAGGCCATTCGCGAAGCGCTCAGCGACCGAGAGGCGCTGGCGGCACGTGGGGACGAACTGCGCCAACACATCCGCCGGCATTGGATGCTGGAAGACCATCTGGATGTCTGGCTCAAGGCCTGGCTGCACTGAGCCGTAAACATGATCGAGGCCCTGCAATCCTGCGGGTGCCCGGCTTTTTGGCATCCAAGGTTTACCGCATGCAGCCCACCCAACCCGCCGACCCCACCCAAAACCCCGAAACGACCGAGAGCGCCTCCGGCCAGTCGGTCTACATCGCCCGCCAGCCCATCCTGGACCGCAAACAAAACATTTTCGGCTATGAATTGCTGGCGCGTGCCGATGCCACCAGCCAGTCGGCCCCCGCCAGGCATACGATCGAGTCGGATACCGCATTTCTCTTCAATGCCCTGTCGAACTTCGCCACCGAGCAGTTGTTCGGCGACAAGCTGGCCTTCGTCAACTGCATACTGGAAGACCTCAGCGGCGAACATCTGGAAATCGTGTTTCCCGAGCGCATCGCCCTGGAAGTGCCGCGCGTGCCCGAGGACGACCCGGCCGCCATCGGCGCCGTCGCCGAGAAGCTGGCGTGCCTGCGCGGGCGCGGCTTCCGCATTGCCGCAGGGGCTTTCGTCGCCACCGGGCCGTATGCGCCCTGGCTGCCGCACGTCAGTTTCGTCAAATTCGACGTTCAGTCCGGCAATCCGGCCCTGGCCCAGTTTCTCGCAAAAAAAGCGCAGCGCCAGTTTCAGTTGGTCGCCGAAAAAGTGGAAATGCCCGACCAGTTCAAAACCCACTTCGATCTGGGTTTCGATTATTTCCAGGGCTATTACTTTGCCAAGCCCCAGACCGTGACCGCCAAGGTGGTCAACCCGGCCTTCTCCAACGTTCTGCAGCTCATCAACCTGGTCGCCAAGGAGGCCGAGCTGCGCGAAATCGACGAGGTCATCAAGCGCGATCCGGCGCTGTCGTTCAAGCTTTTGCGCTACATCAATTCGTCCGGCTTCGGCCTCATGTCGGAAGTGACTTCCTTCCGCCATGCCGTCACTCTGCTGGGTTATCGCAAGCTTTTCCGCTGGCTCACGCTGCTGCTCGCCACCATCGACAAATCCGGCATGCCACCTGCGGTGTTCCGCACGGCGGTGACCCGGGGGCGCATGATGGAACTGCTGGCCGGCAATCTCATGTCGCCGGAGGAATGCGACAACGCCTTCGTGACCGGGGTGTTCTCCCTGCTAGACACCATGCTGGGGGTCCCCATGGATAAAGCGCTCGCCAGCATCACGCTGCCGGAGGCCGTGGGCGATGCGCTGCTGCACCACCAGGGTACCTACGGGCCCTTCCTGAAGATCGTCGAGGCCTGCGAAAAAGGGGCATTCGCCGACATCGAACTGGAGGCGATGCTGTTGAATCTGGATGCGGCCAAAGTGTCTTCCGCCCATCTCCAGGCGCTGGCCTGGACCGAAAGCTTCGGCCTCTGAGCCCCGGCTGGTACGCTCCCGGGACGCGCCGGGTCTTCGCTATGCCGCGCCCAGCGCCTGCAGCCGCTGCGCGATCTCGGGGAGTGCGGCGGTCGCGCCCGCTATGCCGTGCCGGATGGGCTGCACCGCTTCGAGCGCCCCGGCTGCGCCCTGCACCTGCGCCTCGGCGATGTCGCGCACTTTCTGCAGGGTTCCGCTGGTCGCGCCGAGAAATTCGCAGGCCTCGCCGACCAGGTTGTCCACGCGGCCGATGTGTTCCACGGCGCGCTGCATTTCCTCGCCCACCTGCTGCGAACCGCCGCGGATGCTGTGCGTGAGATTCTCGATCTCTTGGGTGATGGAGGCGGTGCGGCGCGCCAGATTGCGCACTTCGTCGGCCACTACGGCAAAGCCCCGGCCGTGCTCACCCGCGCGCGCCGCCTCAATGGCGGCATTGAGCGCAAGCAGATTGGTCTGCTGGGCGATCTCGCGTATGCCCGCGGTTAACCGCTCCACGGAACGAACGGAGTCCACGAATCCCACCAGCTTCTCTTCCGTACCCTGGACGAAGCCCATGACCTCGGACACCTCCCCCAGTACGGTGGCCATGGCCTCGTTGCCGGCCTGGATGGACGACTGGGTTTCGCCCAGATTGTCTTCCAGCAGGCGCAATTGCGACTGCATGCCCTCTACCCGTTCGATCGCCTGGCTCACGCCGGCGGCCCCCTCGGTCATGCGTTCCAGCAGATGATCGAGGTCATTGCTTGCCTGCCCCAAGGATTCCAGATCCAACGCGGCCACCTGCGGAACATCCGCGCGTTGGCTGAGCAGTGCCGCGCGCGCGGATGCGAGCTTCTCAGCCCAGGCCGGCTCCAGCTCGCGCAATGGCGCGTCGTCGCCCTCGGCGAGCACCGCCAGAACCGCGGCCAGGAGTTTTTCTCTATCCTCCCGCAATCTTTCCACCAATCCGCCGGGACGCCCGCTTTCCCGGGCATCCCGCTCGCGTGCGCCTTCGTTCTGCGGCATCGCCTGCTTGTCTTCCACGGCCAACTCAGCACCCATCACCGCCTCCGTTTTACGCTGTTTCCCAGCCATCGTTAGTGCCCCTGTTGCCAGTTGCCGAATCCCACGGGCAGGTCCGCAAACCAGTCGATGAATCTCTCGACATTTTTCCCCGTGTAAATGGCCCCGTGCTGGGGGCATAGAAAATCGATATCCAGCTTGGATACCCGTTCGCACCAATCGCGCTTCGCCTCCATGGAGGGCATCCAGCGCCGGTGGAAATATTCCGCGTGCTGGATATGGGCATCGAAGGCGCGCGGGCTGTCATCGTCCCGTCGATCTATGAACGCATCATGGCCGGGAGGCAGCAGCGCGGCCCCGACATCCCCGGAAAAATAGACTTTGGCGGCGGGGTCATAAAGATGGAAATTGGCCGGCGAATGTAAATAGTGGGCCGGCACCAGGGTCAGGCGCCGTCCGGCGAAATCAATGTCGCCGCCCTCATCCGGGATCTCGTGGAAATACGCCTCCAGCGCGCCGTAATGACGGATGAATCCCGCCCATAATTTCGGCACATGCCAGAGGATGCGCGGATTGCATGCATTCCAAAGCGGCAGGCTGGAAGCAATGTCGGGGTCCTGATGGCTGACCAGGGCAGCCTTCACCGAGCCGGGCGGCAGCACGCCCATGAGCGCGCCGAACACCTGATTGAAGACTTCGGCCCCGCCCGGGTCCATGAGCATGGTCTGGTCTCCTACCGCCAGCGCGTAAACGTTGGCGTCGATCACGCGCTGCTCGCCCTGATCGAAAAGCACGAACCAGTGATGCTCACCCTGGCTGTAGAAGCGCTGCCCCTTCATCTCAGGCTCCCTTCGATCTGCTCGCGGTAGCCGCGCAGCACCTCCCGCACGCTGGAAACCGCCCGGTGCATGTCCATGGAAACCTGCGCCAGCGGCGCCGTCGAGCCGCTTTTCAGCGCCGCCTCGATACGACCGTTGACCACCACGTAATCGAGTTCGGTGACGACTTCTTCGAAACGCTCCAGCGCCTTCAACAGGCTGGACCCGATTTCGCGATACTGCCTCTCGTTGATATCGCGTTCTTCCTCCAGGCGATTGCGATACGATTCCAGGCCGCCGCAGCGCCCCGCCACCTCGCTTTGCATGCCGTCCTGTACGCGCTCCAGCGTCTCCAGTTGCAGCGCAGCGCGCAGGTCGTCCAGGCGCCCGGTCATGAACGGAGCGATGATTTCCTGGACCGCGTCCACTGCTGCCTGCATGGCACCGGCGCCTTCCCGGAAAGACTGCGCCACTACGCCGTAGCCGGACAAATCCTTGCCGTGGCGCTTGACGAGTACCTGGGCGTTCAGCGCCTTGCGGTCAATCTCACGCAGACGCCGCTTGATTTCGAGCTGAAACTGACAGGTGGCATCGGCCATGTCGATAAAGTCCTGGCGCGCCCGTTTTTCCTTTTCTGTGGTCATGATGTCAAACCCTGCGCTGCGCCCTGCTCACGGAAGTGCCGTCGAGAATCAGCACGACATCCCCGCCGCCGGAAATCGTGGCGCCCTGATACCAAGTCTTTTCCATGCCGATGTCCAAGGGCTTGACCACGGAATCCTCCGTTCCCAGCGCTTCGGATACCACCAGCAGGCCATGCTCGGTCAAGATGCCCTCGCTCGCCTCGTGCGCAGTGCTGATGGGTGAGGACTGCAGCACATGGCCCAAATCGACGTAAGGAACGACGCGATCGCGGCCCACCTGGTACATCGGTTTGCCGGAAATTGTGTGCAAACAGGGTGTGTCGATCTCGATGAGATTTTCGATCGCGGCCACCGGCAGGGCATAGGTTTCGCGCCGCAGGCGGAAATAAAGCACGGGCAGCACCGCGAGGGTCAAAGGCAGTTCGAGCACGATGGTAGTGCCCTGATTGAGCCGGGTCTGCACGTCGATGCGCCCGCGCAGGCCGCGTACGGTTTCGCGCACGACGTCCATGCCGACGCCACGGCCCGACATGTCGGTGACCGCCTCTTTGGTGGAAAAGCCGGGCAAAAAAATCAGATCCAGCATGTCGCGCTCGGACAGGCGCGCACCCTCTTCGGCGCTGACCACCCCTTTAGCGATCGCCGACTTGAGAATGGCCTGCGGGTTCATGCCGCGCCCGTCGTCGGACACCTGGATTTGCACCTTGTCGCCCAGATGCACGGCAGCGACTCTTAACACCGCCTTTTCCGGCTTGCCGAATTTCTGGCGTTCGGCCGGGCTTTCTATGCCGTGGTCCAGGGCGTTGCGCACGAGGTGGATGAGCGGCGGCGACAAGGCATCGACCACCGTCTTGTCGATTTCCACGTCCTCGCCTTCCAGCTCCAACTGCACGTTCTTGCCCAGGCTGCGCGAGGTGTCGCGCACCACGCGCGGCAGCGCCTGGAATAAGCGCTTGCAGGGCTGCATGCGCAGGCGCATGACCGTGCCCTGTAAATCGTTCACCGCCAGGTCCGCCTCGCGTGCGATGCGGGTGAGGTTTTCGTCCTCCTGGTTCAGGTTGGCCAGCGCCGCATTGAGGCGATTGCGCAGCAGGACCAGTTCCCCCACCTGGTTCATCACCGCGTCCAGGCGGCTGGAGTCGACGCGTATGGTGCTCTCTTCCCGGCTCTCGCCGCCCATGGCCTGCGTCTGCCCGCCGGGGCGGCCGGTCTTGAGCGCGGGCGCCGCCGCGGCGGAGCCAGCCTCGGGCTCCTTGCCAAGAGCGGCAGGCGGCGCCGCGGCGGGCGCCTCCGGGCCGCCCATGCCGGGCGCTCCGCCGGCTCCGTACATCTGGTCCAGATAGCGCTCGAACTCGTCCTGGGTAATCTCGTCACCGCCCGAACCTGCTGCCGGTGCCTCAGCCGGCGCGGCGCCCCGCTGTTCGACAAAGACGCCTTCCGTGCCTTGCTCCGTCGGCCGCCGCGACACCCAAAGCGAGTTTTCGGAAGCGGTTTGCGGCTCTTGCGCCGCCGCAGGCTCCACAGCCGATTCGGCGGTAGCCCCTGGCGTGCCGCTGGCAAGGGCATGGATCATATCCCTGAGTTCGACCGGACCGGGCTCGGGGTATTCGCCCGTGGCCATGGCATCGAGCATGGATTCGATGATGTCCGTGCCGCGCAGAATCACGTCCACCATCTGGCTGGTCACCGGGATTTCGCCGTGGCGGGCCTTGTCCAGCAAATCCTCCAGACCATGGCACCACTCCACCAAACTCTGCGCATCGAGAAACCCAGCGCCGCCCTTGAGGGTATGGAAGGCGCGAAATATGGACCCCAGAATTTCGGCGTTCTCGGGATCGTTCTCCAGCCCCAGCAAATCGGCCTGGGCCTGACTCAACATCTCGCGGGATTCGGCGAGAAATTCCTGGAGAATATCGTTATCCATCAGATCCCCAGCTCCTTCAGCAAGGCATCGACGTCATCCTGGCCGATCGGCCCGCCGTCGTCCTCCAGCACACAAGCGCTCGCCAGGGGAAGCTCGACGTCTATACCCAGCTCGCCGAGCGCGCCGCCGATGCGATCCTCCACTGCCTGCAGCAGGCTGATGGCTTTCTTTAGGCGCTGGCCCGCCAGATCCTGGCCTTGCTGGCTCGCCAAAATCATGTGCAACTGGCTTTCCAGGACATCGAGATGGCCGTCTATGAAGCCGCCGCGCGTGGCGCGGATCGCTTCCAGTTCGACGAAGGCGCCTTCCACCGCTTCCAGTGTGGCCATGGCCTGTTTCTCCGTAAGCCTGAGGGCCTCCTCCAGCGGATGGCTGGCGGTGGGGAGATCGGACGACGCGGACATGATGCGCCTCACCCCTTCCCGCAGCATGGCCTCGGCCTCCTGCAACTGGCGCAGGGCATCCTCCTGAGTGCAAGAAAGCGTCATTTGCCGTGTCCCAATCTTTCCATGATTGCGTCGAGTTTTTCTTTGAGCGTTTGTGCATTGAACGGCTTGACGATATAGCCGTTGACGCCCGCCTGAGCGGCCGCCAAGATGTTTTCCTTCTTGGCTTCCGCGGTAATGAGCAAAACCGGCAGACTGCGGATGGCCGGGTTGTCCGAAGCGCGGATATGGCGCAGCAAATCGATGCCCTGCATCTGCGGCATGTTCCAGTCGGTCACGACGAACTCTATGCCGCCGGCCTGGATCCGGCGCAGGGCTTCTTCGCCGTTCTCGGCCTCGTCGATGGTCCCGGTGACATAGCCGGTCTGCATCAGCAGGCCGCGCACGATGCGCCGCATGGTGGGGAAATCATCGACAACCAAAAATTTCAAGATGCCCTCGCTTGCTTGATGCCTGAGTTGCGGCCGGAGGCCGGATTTGTTGTTGGTCTCGCCGAAAAGCTATACGGCGCGGGCCGGCAAAACTTGAGCGGCGCGGGCCCGTCCTGCCAAGGTGATGCCGCTGCCCAACTGCCTTGCCGCAAGGCGTGGAAAATAAAGGCAACAGGCCTACAATTTCATTTACATGTGACGTTACTGCTCATGCAGCCATTAACCCCCGAGCGATGGATCCTTTGAAAAGCAGTTCCCCCGTGGCCCCGACGGAACCCGTCGCGAAAAACCGCGGCCAGGCGGCCGCCGCGTCGCCGTCCTCCCCTGCGAAGGTGGCGGCGGAGTCGGCCCCGGCACGCGATAGCGTCACCTTGTCCCAGGCGGCGCGCCTGCTGGCGGCCGGCGGCGCCGCGCCGGAGGCGAGCGCCGCCCGCCTGGCCGCGCTCAAGAAAAGCATCGCCCAGGGCACTTATGGCGTCGACCAGAAGCTCATCGCCCGTTCTCTAATCCGGGACAACCTGGATCTGTTGGCAGCCACCCCACCGTCCGGCGACTGAGGCCATCATGACCACTTCCGGCAAAACCACTCTGGCGCAAATCCTGGAAGAAGAAACCAGCCTATTGCAACGCTTCCTGGACATCCTGGCGCAGGAGCGCGAACAGCTCCTGGCAGGCAAGACCGAGTGCCTCGCGGCGCTGGCGGCGGCGAAGACGGATCTGGCCGCGGCCTTGGAGCGCGCCGAGGCCGACCGCCGCGCCCGTGCCACAGCAATCCCCGGCACATCCGCCGCCTGGCGGGAAATACGCGAGTTGGGCGCAAGGGCTGCGCACGCCAATCTGGAAAACGGCGTCATCCTGGCCGCCCTGACGCGCCACGTGGAAGGCGCCCTGCGCATTTTCACCGGCGCCGAGGAGCCCATCTACGGACCCGCGGGCAGCCAAGCCAGAAGCACGGGCTCGCGTCCACTGGCCAGCGCCTGAGCATGCTGATCCTCACGCGCCGGCCCGGAGAAGCCATCCGCATCGGCGACAAGATCCGCATCGTGGTGGTGCAGGCCGAGGCCGGCAAGATACGCATCGGCATCGAAGGGCCGCGCGAACTGCCCATCCTCAGGGAAGAGCTTTATACCCTCATACGCGAAGGCAATCAGCAGGCCAACGCCCCCGCCGACCTGGCGCTGGAGCATTGGCTGGCGGAAGGAAAGAAGGAAAAACCATGACCATTTATGCCAGCCGTTTCGGCCCCGTCGAGGTCCCCGCCAATGGCCTCTGGCAATGCCGGCAGCCGCTTGCCGGCTTCGAGGAACTGCGCGACTTCGCGCTCATACAAGTCGCCGGGCAGAGCCCCTTTGTCTGGCTACAGTCGCTGGAACTGCAACCCATCGCCTTTCTCCTGGCGGAACCGCGCCATTTCGGCCTGCAGTATCCCCGCCCCGCCGACGCCGAAGTATCCGGCTTGGCCGGGGCAGCCTGTCAGTTCCTGGTCATGGTGACCATCCCCGAGAACAAGGACGAGCCGCTGCGCCCGCACCACCTCGGACCCTTGTGCCTCGACCCCGGCAGCGGGGAATTCGTGCAATGGGTGTTGGAGCCGGGCCGCGTCGCCGTCAGTGCCGGTTTTCGCCCGCAAACCGAGGATCTGGGTCTGGCCCCCGCCCTGCTCCCACGACTGGTGCGCTGGCCGGACGGCAGCGCCAGCCCCGATTCCAGATCCGCCTCCATTGCCGCATAAGAAAGACAACGCGTAGCGTTTCCCCGCCCCCCACGCCCTGGGGGAGAGCAGAGGCGAGGGACACGGGCAGGGCGCGCACCTTCAGGATGGGAGCGACAATTCGCCTTCTCCGGCGGCGCGGGAGCAATGCGCGAGCGGCGTGCAGCGCAAGGCACCGCGCCGCGATTCGTTCAGTGTTTCCGCAGCAGCTCGCGGTCGCGGCGCTGCACGTACTGAAGGATGCGTTCGCGCAGCCGGGGTGCCAGCCCGAGGAAACGCAACCCGACCTGGCGCAAGCGGCGCTGCGGGAGCCGGCCCGGCGCTTCGACGTAGCGCACCTCGGCTTCCGGCTCCATGTAAACCTCCTGGAGCGTGAAACGGGCTGCCTGCAGGCGTTCTCCGACATGCAGAGCGATACTCTCATCCAGCGGCAGAGTCACGCGCATGCCGCTGGCGCTGATGTCCAGGCAACTCGCGCGCAGCGCCGCCGCGCCATGGCGCGCGAGTTCCACGGAACTGACGTCCCCCAGCGACACCGGCACGCGAAAAAACTCGCGCCGTTGCAAATAAAACACCGCTCGCGGAAAGGCGATGCGCAGGGCGCCGTAGCCCTGCCAGGATAGACGTTCCAGCAGTTCCCCCTGGAAAGCGGCATAAATCTTCTCGGCCCGGCCGATGGCAAAAAAAGGCAGCCCCTCTTCCAGACGTCGATTGCCCAGGTCGGGCTGAAGTTCGTCGATGATCAGCCAGCCTTCCCGGCGGTTCACCGACAACACCAGGGAGCGGTACTCCTCGCTATGCCCGCCGGGGATCACTATCAGCGTCTCCCGGTCCCGCCGCATGCGTTGCAGGACCAGATCCGCATGGGCATCTGAACTGAGCCGGAATTCCTCTTTGAAAAGCCTGGGAGTGATCTCGCTCATGCGCAGCCGGGAAGCGGTGCAAGGATTCGTTCAGGATGCGCCCCCGGAAAACGCGCCGCCGGGCAAAAGATATCGTTTTGCTCCATCAACGCCAACGCCGGGCCGCTTCTTCGTCGCTTGCCCGCGCCTCCACCCAGCGCTCGCCGGCGGGCGTCTGTTCTTTTTTCCAGAAAGGCGCCCGGGTCTTGAGATAGTCCATGATGAACTCGCAGGCGGCAAAGGCGTCCCCGCGATGGACGCTGGCAACCGCCACCAGGACGATGCGCTCGCCGGGCTTGAGCGCCCCGACGCGGTGGATCACCACGGCGTCGCGCAGCACCCAGCGCGCGGCGGCCTGCGCGACGATGTCCTCCAGGGCTTTCCGGGTCATTGCGGGATAGTGTTCGAGCGTCATGCCGGCCACCGTGCCGCCCTCGTTCTCTGCCCTGACCAGCCCCACGAAACTGGCGATCCCGCCTACGCCCGGATCGCCGGCAGCCAGGCCGGAAATCTCATCTCCAACATCAAATTCTTGCTCTTGTACAATGATTTTCATGGAGTTTATCCGCCCGTCACCGGCGGAAAAATCGCCACTTCGTCACCGTCACTCAATGGGGAAACGAGCCCGGCCAGTTGCTGGTTGACCGCCACCCGATAGGGATAATCCGTGGCAAAAAATTCCGTCCAGGGGCCGCCGCGTCCACGCAGCACGTCTATCAGCGCCGCCACGCGGCTTTGCTCGCCGGGCAGTTCCAGAGTTTCCTCCGCCGTGCCGAAACGTTCGCGCAGGGCCGCGAAATAAAGCAGCTTCACTTTCATCCCATCACCTCGGAAAAAGGGATATATCTGAGCCAGTCGCCGCGCTCCACGGACGTGCCGGCGGGCAAATCGACCAAGCCGTCCGCCCAGACCACCGAGGTCAGCACACCGGAGCCTTGATTGGGGAAAAGCCGCACCTCGCCTTGGCCGTCACTGCCGGGCACCAAAAGGGCACGCAGGAACTCGCGCCGCGAGCCGGTCCGCGGCCAGGCGTGCGCCGCGCGCACGGGAAACGCACGGTACAGCACCCGCGACGCTCCCATGCGTTTGAGCAGGAAAGGCCGCGCGAACAGGCAGAAAGTGGCAAGAGCGGACACCGGATTGCCCGGCAGGCCCAGAAAGTCCGCGGCACCGATGGCACCATAGGCGACGGGTTTGCCAGGCTTCATGGCCACCTTCCACAAATCCAAGTGGCCAAGACTTTGCACCGCGGCCTTGACATGATCCTCCTCGCCCACCGACACCCCGCCGGTACTGAGGATCACGTCGGCCTCGGCAGCCGCTTTTTCCAGGGCTGCCCGGGTGCCCGCCGGATCATCGGCCAGAATGCCGAGATCCCGCACTTCCACCGGCAGGCCGGCGAGCAGGGCCTTGAGCGAGACGCGGTTGGAATTGTAGATCTGGCCGGGCGCGAGCGGCCGGCCCGGCTCGACAAGCTCGTCGCCCGTGCTCAACAGCGCCACCCGCAACGGCCTCGCCACCTCGACCTCGGCGGCGCCGGCGGCCGCGGCCAGGCCCAGTTCGGCGGCCCCCAGCCGCGTGCCGGGCGCCAGAATTTCTTCCCGGGCCCGCATGTCCTCGCCCGCGCAGCGTATGTGCTGGCCCGGCCTGGGAACGGATCGCAACAGCACGCCGCCGGCCGCGGCTTCCGTGTCCTCCTGCATGACCACGGCATCGGCCCCCGGCGGGATGGGCGCTCCGGTGAAAATGCGCGCCGCCGTGCCCGCCGGCAAAGGCTGGCCGACCTGCCCGGCGGCGATGCGCTGCACGATCTTGAGGATCACTCCGGGCGCCGCGCAATCCGCCATACGCACGGCATAACCGTCCATGGCCGAATTATCCAGGGGTGGCACGGCCACCCGGCTCACTACGCCCCGAGCCACAATCCTGCCCCGCGCCTGT
Source organism: Pseudomonadota bacterium (assembly GCA_021849595.1). Lineage (GTDB taxonomy): Bacteria > Pseudomonadota > Gammaproteobacteria > Burkholderiales > Thiobacillaceae > JAJXXS01. Next base: position 62,381 of record JAJZSR010000001.1, read on the forward strand.
TCCAAGGGGATTGTTTCGCTGTCGGCGAGCGGACGTGCCCGCGCAAGCAATTCCTGCAATAGATCAGCAGCGGTCAGCAAGGTATCTCCTTTGAATTTTCAATAATATAAACAGCAAGTTGTTCTACATCATTAATGTCAAATCTAGTAAAAGCTTCCGGCGGCGTCACGTCCGAGGCCACCGCAAGAATATGGCAATCTTGCGGGTAGAGCCACCCCTTTTCCAGGGCGGCGCGATGCACTTCCAGCTTGGGAATGGGTTCGCGCTTGTAGCCTTCCACCAGCACCAAGTCGCAAGGCGCCAGGCGCCCCAATATCTGATCCAGGCCGGGCGGCGCTTCGCCACTTCGGATCTCGTGCAGCAAAGCCCAGCGCCGTCCGCCGCTCAGCAGTACTTCGTGTGCGCCGGCCTCGCGCTGGCGCCAGGAATCCTTGCCGGGCCGGTCCAGTTCGAAGTCGTGATGCGTGTGCTTGATCACCGAAACGATCAGGCCGCGCGAGCGCAGTACCGGCAACAGCCGCTCGATGAGCGTGGTCTTACCGCTGCCGCTATAACCCGCAATGCCGAAAACCTTCATGAGTCCTTGCTTTGTCCTGGCGTGCACGTGCTATATTTTTGCATATATAACGCCTAGCGCCCATGACGCCCGCTCCCCTCATCGACCGCTTCGGCCGCACCATCGAATACGTCCGCGTCTCGGTCACGGACCGCTGCGACCTGCGCTGCAGCTATTGCATGCCCAAAGGATTCACGGGTTACGAAGAGCCCGAGCACTGGCTCAGCTTCGCCGAATGGGAACGGCTTTTGGGCATCATGGCGCGGCTGGGAACGCGCCGCATCCGCCTCACCGGGGGCGAGCCGCTGCTGCGCCGCAACCTGCCGGAATTGGCCGCGCAGATCGCCCGCCTGCCGGGCGTCGAAGACGTGTCGCTTTCGACCAATGGTACGCAACTGGCCAAACATGCCCGGGCCTTGTTCGATGCGGGCGTGCGGCGCCTGAACGTCAGCCTGGATTCCCTGCGCCCCGAACGCGTGGCCAAAATCAATGGGCGCGACGTCCTCGGGCAGGTGCTGGAAGGGCTGGCGGCGGCCGGGGCGGCGGGCTTCGCGCCGATCAAGATCAATACCGTGGCCATGGCCGGGGTGAACGATGACGAGATCGACGACCTGGTGGCCTACTGCCTGGAGCGGGGCTATGTGCTGCGCCTGATCGAAACCATGCCCCTGGGCGACACCGGGCGCCGGGCGGGCTTTCTCGATCTTCAGCCCGTCAAGACGCGCCTACGCCAGCAGTTCGGCCTGGTGGATGCCGTCCTGCCCGGAGGCGGCCCAGCGCGCTATCTCGCTGCGCCGGACGGGCGTTTCACCGTGGGCTTCATCACCCCACTGTCGCAACACTTCTGCGCCACCTGCAACCGCGTGCGCCTGGCCGTGGACGGCACCATGTATCTGTGCCTGGGCCAGGAAGAGAAATTCGAGTTCCGTCCGTTGCTGCGCGGCGGCGCCGACGATGACGACATCGTCGCCGCCCTGCGCCTGGCCATCGAACGCAAGCCCGAGCGCCATGAATTCCGCGAGAAGCCGGAAAAGCTCATCCGCTTCATGTCCATGACCGGCGGTTGACCGCGCGATTCGGCGCTGGCTACACTAGGGCCTGTTAGCGCTAATTTCACGCCTGCGACCAGGCCGATTCGGGATGCAGCCCGCGAAGCGAGGCGCGCCGCAGTGCGGGCCACTGCAAGCGGCTCGCGACAAAGGGATGCGCCCGAACCGGCCCGTCCCGAAGGGTTGCTGCGAGCAAGCGCGTCTGCGGCGTTGCGCCGCTTGGCAAGGGATCGCCCTTGCCAGCGCGCCGCGCCTTGCATCCATCGCTTGCTCGCAGCAACGCAGGTGCGAAATTAGCGCTAACAGGCCCTAGCTCGCGCCTCACCTTTACGCCATGCGCAGACACCTGATCCTTTGGCTCTTGATCCTCGCCCTGCCCGTGCAGGGCTGGGCCGCGCTCGCTCACGCCGGCTGCCAAAGCGCGCCGCAAGCGCTCGCAGCCATGGCGGCTATGCCGCATGACACCGCCGGCCATGCGCAGCCGGCCGACCACCACGCCCATGGCACCCCCGCCCAGGATTCCTCCTGTTCCGGCGCCTGCCATGCCTGCTGCCTGGCGCCATCCATGACACCGCCCCAGGCGCGAGTACCCGGTGCGCCTGCCGCCGGACAAGTCCTCGCCGCCTGGCGTCCCTCCGCTCTCCCCGAAGCCCCTGCGGCGCGCCTGGAACGGCCGCCGCGTCCCACCCTCGCCGCCTGATCGCCCCGCGGGCCGCCGGCCATGCGGGTTTTCCGTCATGTCAGCGAGGTTGCCATGCGCATCAGTTTATTCCTGGCCGTCGGCCTGGCCTTAGGCCTGCCCGCCGCGGCCGACACCCTGCCGCCCGAATTGAACCGGCTGCTGGATCCCGGCACTGCCGTGCCGGCACCGCAGTATCACTCATCGGACGCCATCACTACGCCGACCGACCCGGCCGCGCCCGCCTGGCCGGGTGCGCGCGGCCGTCCGACCACTCCGGCGCCGCCCATGCCGCGGATGGACATGAGCAGCCACCACCACTGAAGGAGGAAGCATGCTTACCGCCACCCGCACCCTCCTCGCCCTGAGCCTGCCTCTGGCCTTTGCAGGCTGCGCCCAACTGCAACCCGACGCCGGCCTGGGCCAGGTGCAACAGGAAATGCAGACGCGCCTACCGGCCGCCGCCTTGCCCGCGCTCGCCTGGGACAAGGGATCGGCAACCGCCGAACAGCGCCGCGCTCAGGTTCAGGCGCTGCTCGATGAACCGCTCACAGCCGACACGGCCGTGCGCATCGCGCTGCTCAACAACGGCGAGCTGCAGGCACGCTTTGCCGAACTGGGCCTGGCCGACGCCGATCGTGTCATCGCCTCGCGTCTGCCGAATCCCGCCCTCATCCTGGCCCGCCAGGTGCAGGGCGCCAGCGTGGAGATAGATCGCAGTTTTCTGTTCGATCTGCTTTCCCTCTTCACCCTGCCGGCACGACGCGACATCGCCACGCGCCGCTACCAGGAGAGCCAGCTCGCTACTGCGGCGGCCGTCATGGCCTTGGCCACCGAAACCCGCAAGGCCTGGTACGACGCCGTGGCCGCAGCACAAACCAGCCGCTATCTGACGCAGGTCAAAGAAGCCGCGGATGCCGCCGCGGAGCTTGCCCGAAACATGGCCAACGTGGGCAACATGAGCCGGCGCGACGCCCTCCAGGAGCAAGCGTTCTACGCGGAAGCCGCCGCGCAACGGGAGGAGGCACAAGCCGCCGAAACCGCCGCGCGCGAACGCCTCATCCGCCTGATGGGCCTGTGGGGGCAACAAACCGCATTTCAGTTGCCGGAGCGCCTGCCCGACTTGCCGCGCCATCCCGAGCAGCGCTCCGAGGTAGAAGCCATCGCGATGCGAGATCGGCTGGACGTGCTCATGGCCAAGCGGGAGATCGAAGGCCTCGCCAAATCCCTGGGACTCACGCGCGCCACGCGTTACGTCAACGTGCTGGAGGTGGGTTATCTCAATAACAGCTTCAACGACCAGCCGCGCCAGACCGGCGCCGAGGTGGGATTGTTGCTGCCCTTGTTCGACTGGGGCGAGGCCAGGAATGCCCGGGCCGAAGCGCTTTATCTGCAGGCCCTGGCGCGTACCCGCGACCTGGCCTCGCGCGCCCGTTCGCAGGCGCGCGAGGCCTATGTGCGCTACCGCACAGCCTACGACCTGGCAGAAGCCTATCGCAAGGTCATCGTACCGCTGAGAAAACAGATAGGCGAGGAAAACCTGCTGCGCTACAACGGCATGCTAATCAGCGTGTTTGAGTTGTTGAGCGATAGCCGGGCGCAGATCCTGAGCGTCAATGCCGCCATCCAGGCGCAACGCGATTACTGGAAGGCCGACGCCGACCTGCAAAACGCTTTGGCCGGCGCCTCACCCCGTTTTGATGCCTTGTCCCTTGCCCGCCCCGCGCAGAGCGCGTCCAGCCATTGAGGAAATATCCTATGAACCGCCGTCAATTTTTCACCCACTCCGGCGTGGGGCTGCTGGGGGCCGGCCTGATCTCCCGCGCCGCGGCCGCCGCTTTGCCGGAAGCGGCCAGCGCCGATTCCGCGGCTACCCAGATTCCAGTTGCGCCGCCCAACGGTCGCCCCTTCCACCCCGTGATCACCCTGAATGGCTGGAGCCTACCCTGGCGCATGAAAAATAGCGTCAAGGAGTTTCATTTGATAGCCGAACCGGTGGTGCGCGAAATCGCCCCCGGCATGGTGGCGCATCTGTGGGGCTACAACGGCCAAAGCCCGGGCCCCACCATCGAGGTGGTGGAAGGCGACCGGGTCCGCGTGTTCGTCACCAACAAACTCCCCGAGCCCACCACGATCCACTGGCACGGCCAAATCCTGCCCAACGGCATGGATGGCGTGGGCGGCCTTACCCAGCCCCAGATTCCGCCCGGCAAGACCTATGTTTACGAGTTCATTGCCCGCCACGCGGGTACCTACATGTACCACCCCCATGCCGACGAGATGGTGCAGATGGCCATGGGCATGATGGGCTTCTGGGTCACCCATCCCAAGGACCCTAATACTATGCGCGTGGACCGCGATTTCGTTTTTCTCACCAATGCCTACGACATCGAGCCGGGTGCATATACGCCCAAGGTCAACACCATGCTGGACTTCAACCTGTGGACTTGGAATTCGCGCGCCTTCCCTGGCATCGATCCGCTGGTCTGCCGCCTGGGCGACAAGGTACGGATCCGCATGGGCAATCTGACCATGACCAACCACCCCATCCATCTGCACGGCCACCGCTTCGTGGTGGCCGGGACCGACGGCGGCTGGATCGCGCCGGCCGCGCGCTGGCCGGAGGTGACCGTGGATATCGCAGTGGGGCAGATGCGCGCCATCGAATTCACCGCCGACAATCCGGGCGACTGGGCCTTCCATTGCCACAAGGCCCACCACACCATGAACGCCATGGGCCACCAGGTGCCCACGATGATCGGCGTCGACCAGCAAAAAGTCGCGGAAAAAATTTCCCGGCTCATTCCCGGCTACATGACCATGGGTTCCACGGGCATGTCGGAAATGAGCCAGATGCAAATGCCCCTGCCGCCAAACACCCTGCCCATGATGACCGGCGAAGGTCCCTACGGGCCCATCGAAATGGGCGGCATGTTCAGCGTGGTGAAGGTGCGCCGCGACCAGAAGCCGGGCGACTATTCCGACCCTGGCTGGTATCAGCAACCGCCCGGCACCCAGGCCTACGAATGGCTAGGAGAGCTGCAACCTGCCCCGCGCGCCGCTGCGGGCCGCGCCAGGCCTGGCGACATGGAAATGAGAGTAAAGCGAAACGGCCATGCCCACTGATCCGCCATTTATTGATCCGAAACTTATGAATCCGAAAAAACAGCCGTCGCCAATAAAACCGGATTGGCGGGAAAGCCGCGCCCAGTTTCGGATCAATAACAATTGAACCTCGGCGGGTTATTGAAGGGAAATTCAAGTTCTTGAATTTCCCTTCAATAACTACGGAGAACTTCCATGAGGAAATGTTTTCTTGCCCTGATCGCCCTGTTTCTTGCGCTGCTTGCGGGCAGTGCGGCGTTCGTCTATTCCGGCGTCTACAACGTGGCGGCCGACGACCCTCACTGGCGTCCCGTCTTCTGGCTCATGCAGGAAACGCGGGCTCGCTCCATCGCTGTGCGCAGCGCGGATGTGACGCCACCCCCGCTCGACGATCCCAAGTTGGTCCTCAAAGGGGCCGGCCAATATGCCGCCATGTGCGTGTCGTGCCATCTGGCACCGGGCCGGACCAGCTCGGAGTTGCGCCAAGGGCTCTATCCTTTGCCGCCCGATCTCACGGTCGAAAAAGTCGATCCGCGCCGCGCCTTCTGGGTCATCAAGCATGGCGTCAAGATGAGCGCCATGCCGGCCTGGGGTGCGACCCATGACGACGCCACGATCTGGAGCATGGTGGCCTTCCTGCAGACCTTGCCCAAACTCAGCCCGGAGCAATACCGGGACATGGTGAGCCAGGCGCCGCCTGATGAGGACATGGACATGGCGCCGACACCCGGGAAGCCGCCGCACCATGTTCATAGTCACCCGCACTGAACGCAAGCCTAGTGCGGTGGGCCCCGCCGGCTCCAATAGCGCCACTGGCTCACCAAGGTGGTGATGCCTATGCCAACCACCACCAGCATGAGCAGGACGAAGTCCAGGTCCAGGTGTGCCAGGTTGTGCACGTGCAGACCGGTGTCGACATGCCAGTCTTCTATGGCCGGGAACACCAGACCCAGCAAGCCGAAGACAAAAAAGGCCACACCGCCCCAACCCAGGGTACGGGCGGCGGTGACCAGCGCAATGCTGCGGACGACCTCGGGAGGAAAGCGGCGGCGCGCCATGAACCAGCCGAACAGGCCGCCGGCCAGCGCCTGCACGACGGTGGTGCCCAGGCCGAACAAGGCACCGGGCAGCCAGGCCCAGGCGGCGCTGGGCATGGCCGGCGCCAGCACGGTGTAGAGGATCATGGCGAACGCCCCCACCCCCCAGCCCGCAATGAAGCCGTGCACGGCAGGCATCCAGGGCCGCGGGTCCTGCAGATCGGCGCCCCGGCCGTGCGCGCCCAGGTGCAGCAGCCGGCCTCGCGCCAAGTAGCGTCCGGCCAGCCACATCACCAGCCCCACCACGAGAAATATCACGTGGTTCACGGCTTCCATGGCAAACCAGCGGTACAAGGCAAAATAGGCGAGTTCCGAGGCCAGGGCCCGCTGCACGGTGAATGCCAGCGAGAACGTCAGGCCCGCCAGCAGCCCGCGGCGCGAAGAGTAGCCGCCGATGGCATAGCTGAAGGTGATGGGCCAGGTATGCTCGTCGGGGGTGGCGCCATGCACCATGCCCAGCAGAAAGGCGGTCAACAACGCCATGCCGACAGGCAGGCCGGGGCCGGGATTCCAGAGATTGATGTCCATGAGGACGCAAGCCGTCGATCAATGGATCATCATAACAGCCTGCGAAATGCGTCAGGCCCTGACCGGCCGCTTGGCGAGCTTTCTTTGCAACGTCCGGCGATGCATTTTCAGCGCCCGGGCGGTGGCCGAGATGTTGCCGCCGTGTTCCGCCAACACGCGCTGGATGTGCTCCCATTCCAGTCTCGGCAAGCTCAGAGGCTGGACGGATTCTGTGGCGAGGCTCGTCAGCGCCTGGGCCTCCAGGGCACGCAGGATTTCTGCCGTGCCGGCGGGCTTGGCCAAGTAATTGGCGGCGCCGCGTTTCACCGCCTCCACCGCAGTAGCGATGCTGGCATAGCCGGTAAGCATGAGGATGCGCGAAGCCGGCGCGGCCTCGCGCAGTTTGGGAATGAGGTCGAGCCCGCTCGCGCCCGCCAGTTTCAGATCCACCACGGCATAGTCGGGACCATGCGCGCCGGCCAAGGCCAAGGCCGCTTCCGCACTGGCTGCGGTCAGTACGACGTAGCCACGCAGGCTGAGCCCGCGAGCCAGGGCGGCCAGGAAATCCGCATCGTCGTCCACCAGCAGTATCCGTTCAGGCATGGCGCCAATTCAAATTGTTCAAGGGCAGCGAGATGGCAGCGCGAGTCCCCCCCTGGGCACCCCTGTCCAGTGCCAGACGCCCTCCCAGGCGTTCGACGGCGGCCCGCGTGAGCAGCAGACCGATGCCGCGCGGCATCGTCGAGTCTTGCGGCTCATAACCCGCCCCCCGATCAACGATTTCCAGTTCAACGGCCTCGCCGACCTGCCGCACCGTCATGCGCAAAGGCTCATTCGAAGCCCGCGCGGCGTTGTCCAGCAGGTTGAATATCGCCTGGCGCAGGACATCGTCCAGCATCAGCACTTGAGGTGCCAGGGATGCATCCACGCTCAGCTCGATGCGGCTTTGCGGCCGCGCCACCTCCCAGTCGCGCAGGATCTTTTCCAGCCACAATCCAAGAGCAACCGCTTGCGGCTCGCGCCGGCCCGCCTCGCGCAGGCCTTGGAGCACCGCCTTGCAGCGCGCGATCTGCTCGCCCATACGGCGAATTTCTTCCTCCTGCTGCGCAGGCGGCAGCAGGAGGAGGTTTTCCACCCCCAATGCCAGCGTGTTGAGCGGCGTGGCCAGTTCGTGGGCCGTGCTCGCGGCCTGTATGCCCAGGGCCAGCAAACGCTCGTCCCGCAGGGCCTGCTCGCGCGCTTGGCCAAGCGCAGCGTCGCGTGCGGCCAGCTCCCGGCGCAGGCGCAACATGAACAGGATGATGAGGCCGGCGGACAAGACGAAGTTGAACCACATGCCCAGGATATGCAGGCGCATGGCGCGTTCCCCGGCCACCGGCAGGACCACGTAATAGCGTGCCAGCAGGCTGTAGATCAAAATGCCATAGAAGCCGCACGCCACCGCCAACGCGGGCGGCAGCACGGCCGCAGCCAGCACCACGGGTACCAGCAGGAAGGAAACGAAGGGATTGAGCCAGCCGCCGGTAAAGTAAAGCAGCAGGCCAAAAAATGACAGATCGACGACGATGTGGCCGCACAGCTCGCCCATGCCGAGTGGCCCGCCCTGCCGGCAACGCCGGCCGGTGTAAAGGTTGAAGGCCGCCTGCAGGAACAGCACCAGGGCCAGGGACCGATAGGGCAAATCGAGCCGGAGAAAATCCCAGGACAGCCAACCCAGGCCCGTCAATACGGCCAGGCTCAGCCAGCGTACCGTCACCAGGCGAGCGAGCGCGGGCGGCAACGCCGACTGCCCTGCCGCAGCGGCGCCTGGGCAGCCGGCAGCGGGATCTTCGCCAGGACGATTTCTTTCCGTGCTCAAAACAATGCTCGCGAGGGTGGAGACGAAAACAAGGCGCCCGGCGCCGCGCGTCCGGGCGCGGCAATCATAATGGTTTATCGGCAGCGCCGGGAGACGGCTTGCCCTGCCCCACCTGCGACACTGTGTCGCATTCCGTCGCGGCGGCGCCCGGCCTTAGCATTGCTGGCTTTGCGGAGCAGCCATGAAAGCGCCGTTGAAGAGATTTTCCGCTTGCCTGCTGTGGGTGATTGCCCACCCCGCGCAGGCCGATGAGGCCGCTTATGTCCTGCCGGAGATCACCGTCAGCCCCGAGCGCCGCAGCGGCCTTCCGGGGGATACCAGCGTGAACCTGCGCAACCTGCGCGGCGCCGCCCTGCAGGATGCCGCCGCCTGGCTGGCCGCAAGCCCCGGCGCCGCAGTGGTGCGCAACGGCCCGCAGACGGGCATCGTGCAGTTGCGCGGCCTCGCCAACGAGCGCGTCAAGATCCGTGTGGACGGCATGGAAATCACGCCCGCCTGCCCGAACCACATGGACCCGCCGCTGCATTACGCGCCGGTGGCGCAACTGGGGCGGCTGGAAGTGCTGCCCGGCATCATCCCCGTGTCCATGGGCGGCGACAGTCTCGCAGGCACCGTCAATGCCGAAACGCCCCCGCCCGTATTCAGCACGGACGGCATCAAGCCGCTTGCCCGCCTCTCGGGCACCGCGCAGAGCGTGAACGGCGGCACGAACCTGGATGCCTCCCTGGGCCTGGCGGGACAAACCGCCAGCCTGGCTTATAGCGGAGAGCGGGTGCGGGGGGCTAATTACCGCTATCCCGGCGGCGAAATGGGGGATACGGGCTTCCGCACCGCCCGGCAGTTGCTCAAGCTCGGCCTGCGACCCGGCGACGGCATCCTCACTTTGCAGGCGGGCCGGCAGGACTCGCGCGCCGGCACGCCTGCGCTGTCCATGGATATGGTCGAGGACAGCGCCGAGCACGCGCTGGCCGCCTATACCTGGCAAGTCGGGGAGATAAAGATGGACGCACGCATCTATGGCCATAGCGTGAACCATCTCATGGACAACTACAGCCTGCGCCCCATCGCCAATCCCATGATGCGCATGCAGGCGCCGGCCAGCAGCCGCGATCTGGGCGGCCAGCTCGGCGCGCGCCTGCCCCTGGCCGGCGGCGAAGCGCATGTCGGCATGGATACTGTGTTAAGCGAGGAGAACGCAAGCCAAAGGCGCATCAGCGATGGCGCGACCATGGATGTGCTCAACCATGTTCGGCGCAATCGCTGGGGGCTATATGGCGAATGGCTGGGCAGCGCAGGTGCGTGGCAGCCGCTGCTGGGGCTGCGCGCCGACAGGGTGAGCAGCGATGCCCAGGCCATCGGCGCCATTTTCCCGGGTTCCCCCGCCCTCGCCGTCGACCGGGCCGCCTTCAACCAAACAGACCGCAGCAAGCAGGACACGCTGTTCGATTGGACCGCGGCGCTTGCCCGGCAGATCGCGCCCGGCACACGGGTGCAATTCGGTCTGGCACGCAAATCGCGCGCGCCCAGCCTGATCGAGCGCTACTTGTGGACGCCGCTCGCCGCCAGCGCCGGCCAGGCCGACAACCGCACCTATCTGGGCAATCCCAAGCTGCACCCCGAAGTTTCCCACCAGGCCAGCGTGGGGCTTAGCTGGCGAAGCGGGCCCTGGGAGTTCAGCCCAGTGCTTTTCTACAGCCGCGTGACCGACTTCATCCAGGGTCTGCCGATCAATCGGCTGGACAACGCCGGCAAGCCCGTGCTGCAGTACCAGAACCTGGCTGCACGCCTGTACGGCGCCGACCTGCAGTGGCACTACAAGCCGGGGCCGCAGTGGACCGTCTACGGCAGCCTGAGCTATGTGCGCGGTCGGAATCCGGACACCGGCGATAACCTTTATCGCATCGCTCCGCCGCACGGCCGCGTGGCGGCCGACTGGCGCCAGGGGCGTTGGCTCCTGACGGCGGAATGGGCCGCCGCCCTGCGCAACAATCATGTGGCCGCCTACAATGGCGAGCAGCCCACCCCCGGCTGGGGCATCGTCAATCTGCACACGCAGTGGCAACCGCATCCCGACCTGACGCTGCGGGCAGGCGTGGAAAATCTGCTCGACAAGCCCTACTACGACGCGCTGGGCGGCATCAACCGCGTGGCTGGCAGCGACGTGGCAGTAGGCGCACCGCTGCCGCAGCCGGGCCGCAACCTCTATGCGCGATTAGAATGGTTATGGTAGGGGCCGCGGGCCCCGTACCGGAGAGCTTCCATGAGCGAAATCGACGCGGTGATCGACCTGATGCGCCGCCGCTATGCCTGCCACGCCTTCCGCCCCGGCGTGGCCATTGCCGAGGAGGATCTGCAAGCCGTGCTGGAGGCCGGACGGTTGGCGCCTTCCTCTTTCGGTCTGGAGCCCTGGCGCTTTCTGGTCGTGCGTAACCCGGCGCGCCTGCCCGAATTGCAGGACGCCTGCTTCGGCCAGCCCCAGGCCGTCACCTGCAGCGCGCTGGTGGTCATCCTCGCCAGCGTCGCGGACATGGACCCGGACAGCGCCACATTGCGCACACGCCTGGCGCGCGAGCATGCGGACGATTTCGCCGCAGGCCTCGCCGCCTACCGGCAATTCCACGCCGCCACGGACACCCGTGCCTGGGCAAACGCCCAATGCATGCTCGCGGCCATGCAGATGATGCTGGCGGCGACCGCCTGCGGTGTAGATAGCTGCGCGCTGGGCGGCTTCGACGAAAACCGGATTGGCGCCCTCCTAGGCATAGACCTCAAGTGCGAGGCCGTTGCCCTGCTTCTCGCTCTGGGCCGCTGCGCGCAGGGGCCGGGCGACAAGCGGCGCGTGCCGCTGGCGCAGTTGACGGAATATCGCTGACTACCGCCCGGCAGGAAAAATCCGCCGGCTCCAACCCCTCTTCTAAATTATCCCCGGCTTGGGACGATATTGAACCCAAGTCCGGATCGTCGGCCTCGGCATTCGCCTCAGGCAGGCGCACCGCGCGACGAGCCCGGCATTTCGGACCGATAACTACTGTCGAAACCAAGAAGAAGGACAAGTCCAGACCTGCGATGAACCCGCGCCCGTTGCCCGCGCAGGGCAATCCCTCCCCCTTCGACCCCCCTGGGCTGCGGCGCACGGCTTGGGGCCTGATGCTGTTGTGCGGCATGCTTACGCTTCTGGTGGCGGGCGTCGCCTGGCGCACATGGCGCCAAGTCGACCGCGAAGCCATCGCGCGCCTGCAAGCGCAAACCGCGTTTTTTGCCGGCGGGCTGCATGAGCACTATGCCCATGCCGAGCTCCTGGCCCGCATCATGGCGCGCGAACTCGTCGCCGATCCTGCGGTGCTAAGCCATCCCGACTTGGCGCACCGCTGGCTGCTGAAGAATCTGCCGCTCATCCCCCAGGCCATCACGCTGAATCTGGTAGGCCCCGACAAGCGCATCATCGCCAGCGCCAATCTGGCTGCCGCCAAGCTGCCCGATCTAAGCCGCTATCGCACCATCCTGCCGGGGGTGGCCGAGGCCTTGCACCAGCGCGGCCTGGAAATCGGCTGGCCGGTGGTCGGCCCCATCCTGCACCACCTCGTCACGCCCCTGCGCTACCCGGTGCGCGACGCCCAAGGGCATCTGCTGGCGGTCATCGGCATGCCCATTTCCTCCGACGTTCTGCTGGACAAGCTCAAATCCATCAGCAATGTGCTCACCGCCGCCTATCCGGACATCGCCGTCGGCATGATACGCACCGATGGGTTTCTGCTCGCGCGCTGGCCCGCCCCTCATACGAACAACCTCGGAGCCTTTTACGCCCACCCGCGCAACGGCATATTGGTCCAGGACGTGGACAGGCATCCCCAGGCGCGCTTTGGCGTGGCCATCGGCTTTATGAACGCAGACCCGCGACATCACCCCTTCAAACGGATGGTGGTTTGGCAACGGGTACCCGGTTATCCCGTGGTGGCCTACGTGGCCATCCCCTTGAGCAATCTCACCGCCTTGTGGTGGGCGCACATGGGGCCGATTTTCGCCGGCCTGGCCTTGCTCCTGGTGATGACGGCCCTGGGCTACCGGCGCATCGCCGCCATGGCGCGCAACCTGCAGCGCAACCATGTTTACGAGCAATCCCTCTCCGCCGCCGGCCAGTTGGCCTTGCAAACGGATCAGCCGGAAATCCTTCTGCAAAAAATCGCCCAACTGCTCATGAACAACGGCCTGGCGCGCGAAGTCCGCGTTTTTTGGGGAAGCCAGCCCCAAGGGGACTCGGATTCCCCGGAACTGCACGATCTGCTGCAAAGAGCCGCGCAGACTCGCGCCCTGACGCCCAGCCCGGCGGGCGCGTGCGCGGTCCTGCCCCTCGTGCACCAAAGCGCCGAATGCTGCGCCCTGCTGCTGCGGGGACTGGCGGGCTACCGGGATCTGGCCGATGAAGACTTTGTCATGTTGCGGCGGCTGGGCACCCTGTTGAACGAGGCGCTCGACCACATGGACCTGCGCCGCGCCCTGCGCGAGGAAAGGGACCAGCAGCAATGGCTCGCCGGCCATGATCACCTTACCGGACTGCCCAACCGCAACCAACTGGCCGCCTATCTAAACGATGCCCGGGCACGTGCCGATCGGCACGAAAAACTGTTCGCCCTGGCCATGCTCGATCTGGATGACTTCAAGCCGGTCAACGACCGCTACGGCCATGCCGCAGGCGACGCCCTGCTCAAGGAGCTCGGCCAGCGACTGCTCAAAGGGGCCAGGAAGACGGATTTCGTCGCCCGTCTGGGCGGCGATGAATTCATTTTCGTGCTGGAAAACCTCACCCACATGAACGATCTGGAGGCCGCCCTGGCGCGCATCGAAGAGGCCGTGTCGGAACCTTTCGTCCTCCCCCACGGCGGCCGTGTGCAAGTGCGCGGCAGCGTCGGCCTCACGCTCTATCCTTTCGACGACGTCGACGCCGACGGCCTGTTGCGTCACGCCGATCAGGCCCTTTATGCCATCAAAGGCAAGAAGGGCGGGCGCGAGCGCTTCTGGCAGTATTTCAACCCCGGCGAGGTGAGCGCCGCGCTGCGTCTGCGCGAACGCCTGGCACAGGATGCGGTGGCCTATTTCCAGCCCATCCTGTCCTTACGCGAGCGCAAGCTGATCGGCGTGGAAGCCCTGGCGCGCCTGCGCGACGGCGACCGCCTTCTGCCGCCGTCCGAATTTCTGCCTCTGCTCGGCCTCAAGGAGCGGGGTGAGCTCAGCCGCCTCATGCTGGCGCAGGGCCTGGCATTGCTGAAACGGCTGGATGCGGTGGACCTGCGGCTCGAATTGTCCATTAATGTCGATCCCGACGTCCTGCTGGACCAGGAATCGTTCGCCTGCCTGATCGGCGCCGTATCCGCAACCGCCATCGACCCCCAGCGGGTGACATTGGAAATTCTGGAAAACGGCGACTTCCTTTCGGTGCCCGCGGCTCGGGAACGGCTGCTGGCCCTGAAAGCCACGGGGGCACGCATCGCCCTGGACGATGTGGGCTCGGCCTACTCTTCGCTCCTGCGCCTGAAGGAGTTGCCCGTGGACAAGATCAAGCTCGATCAGGGCTTCGTCAGCGATCTGCACGAAAAGCCCGCCAATCTCGTCTTCGTGCAAAGCGTGCTGGCACTGGCCCAGGGGCTGGGCGCCCAGTTGGTGGTGGAAGGGGTGGAAACGGAAACCATACTGGATGCCATGTCCGCCCTGGATGTGGAAGCGGTGCAGGGCTATGCCATTGCGCGGCCCGCGCCGGCCGACCGCTTCCTGGACTGGGCTTGCACCTGGGCGCCGCCGCAAGTCCTCGGCCCGCGCCGGGCCCATACCCTGCTTGGCGCCTATGCCGCCCACCTGCATCAGAAATCGCTGCTCGAAGGCCTGCACAGCAATGAACTGGTCGGCGCCGCCGCCTGCCAGTGCGGACTGGAGCATTTCGTCGCCCAAGGCGGGAAAGCGGGTCACGACATCGTCCGCCTCCACCAGCGGATTGCGGGCCTCCTGAAACTTCCGCCGGACAAACGGCCGCGCGCTGATTTCATCGCGGCGGAGCGCGATCTGGCCATGCTGGTGGAACATTCCTTGCGCCTGGAGACGACGGCAATCGCCTAGACAGGCGGTAATCTCGCGCCTGCAAAAAATCCTTGACGAGGTTTTTACAGCGCGCTATTGTTCGAATATTCGGATTTAGCTATCTTTTTGTCGTAAGTTGGTTTTAAGAATTCATCACCCACACCATGGACGGAAAAGCGCCGCTCAGCCACACGTATCGTGCCGCGCTTTCCCGGAACCTGTCCTGTAGTCGATTGATTCCATGCAGAAAGGATGTCGCATGAGCCATGAAATACCGATAGAAGAGGCCTTGGGGGCATCGTTCAACGCCCCCACCGACTTGAAGCGCCGCAAGTTTCTGGTGGCGGCGACCACAGCAATAGGGGGCGCCGGAGTAGCAGTCGCGGCGGTGCCCTTCATCATGAACATGCTGCCCAGCGCCAAGGCTCTGGGCGCCGGGGCGCCGGTGGAAGTGGACATCTCCAAGCTCGAGCCCGGCATGCTCGTCACTTCCGAGTGGCGCGGCCAGCCCGTCTGGGTGGTCAACCGTACCCCCACCATGCTCGCCATGCTGCAGAAGA
>JAJZSR010000040.1 GCA_021849595.1 Pseudomonadota bacterium
GAATGCAAGCCAGAACAAGCGTCAGCAACCAATAGTTGGTAGGGGCCAATGGTAATCACCACGCCGCTGCGGGCTACCGGATAGTGGAGCGCATAAAGTATTTGCTCGGCGAGGCTAGAAACGTGCTGTTTGAGCGGGTTGGTGGCGGCATCCACCAGAAACCCTGGCAACGGCACCATAAAAACCAGAAACAAGATGGGGAACCACGCGATCCGTACTGCGCGCATGCCTTGCGATATCAGAAGGATTCCTAGAAGAATGGGAATCTGGGAGCCGACCGCGAACATCAATATCGATTGCGACTGGCCTATGACGTAAAGTAGTAAACCCAGCACCAGGAGGCCCCAACCGAGTTTTGGCATCGGTTTTGGATTTGCCGGATAGAGTAGATTTTCACGAGACTGCCATAGGAGATAGAGCGATACGGATAGAACGATGGGCCCATGAATTTGGGCGTCGTTTTCCCAGAGAGTGGTGGCGAGCGTGTAATAAAGCGGCAGATACATTGCCAACAGCCCTACGGCTACTGGCCACCAGAGTTGACCTGCCCGCAAAGGGCCTGAGGGCAAGGGTGTCCTCTCGATAACTTGCGACATGGAAGTTGCGTTGACCTTGGATGTCAGAATCTGTTGAGCACGGCGCCCACTATTTGGGCGCCGCTATTAAGCAACTGGATTTTGGCCTTCTGCAGCTGCGCTGCGCGGGAATAATCCTGGTGCACCACTAGAACGGCGCCGCCAGCGATTGCCGCAATGTTCTGGGTGTCGCCAAAAATATTGATGGCCGGCGTGTCGATGAGAATGATGTCGTAGTGTTCCGACATATCTTTTAACAATGACCCGAAGCGGTTACGTCCGAGCAATTCAGCCGGGTTAGGTGGGATGGTACCGGCAGGTATTAAGGAAAGGTCGAGCAGGGACGGAACCTTGTAAATAGCGTTGGATGCCCGGCCGGCCAGCATGTCGGACAAGCCGAGGCGGCTGTTGGTAAGGTTGAAAATGGAATGTTGTTTTGGGCTGCGCAGGTTTGCATCTATGACGAGTGTTTTTTCGCCGAGTTGGGAGAACACCACCGCCAGATTCGCTACGTGGTAGCTGACCCCTTCCTTCCCCTCTGCGCTGCACAGGCAAAGTGATTTGTGGCCAGTGTGAAACCAGCGCAGCAGAAGCTGCGTGCGTAGCACGCGGAGCGCTTCGACTTGCTCCGAATACGGGTAGTAGGCGGCGACGAGGTCCGGACTGAAATTGCCCTCGCCGGGTAGGAGGTACGGATAGTCGAACTGCTGCGCCAGGGCATACTGAATGTCCTCTAGCTTGACCATGCCGAGTTCGAGCGCTGCTTCTCCGAAACGCAAGTTTTTTTGGTGCTGGAGCTTGATGATTTTTTCGGCATCCGTCGGCGTGATCTTGCCTGCTTCCAGCAGCAGCTTGCCTATGGTGTTTGTTTTTTGCGCGGTTTCGTCGATATGGCGGATCAGCCCGGTGGTGATGTCATTCATGGCAGTTTCCTGGGGGTTGAGAGGCAGCTACGCCATCAGGCGCCTTGGGTTTTGAGCGGCAACAGCCTCCGCGCGCCCCCGAGCAGAGTTTTTTGCTTGCCGGACGAGGTAGTGTTCAAAACGGGAAGATCGAGCAGGCCTTGTATGTCCTCGGCGGTTCTGATGCGGCGGTTGAATATCTCCAGCATCAGCGCGACACCTATGCCGAAAAAGGCCCCGACGAAAGTTGCCACCAGCATGTTTAGCAAAATCTTGGGACTGGAGGGCCGGATCGGCGTAGTCGCTGGATTCAGAACGGCCACGTCGGTTTGTACAGACTTGGCCTCCAATGAGCTTTGACTCAGGCGTTGCATGGCATTCTCGAAGGCGAGTTTGGCGGCATCCACATCCTGTTTCAGAAGGGCGGCCTGGTCACGCTCTTGCTTGATTTCCAGGACTTTCGCCTTCTGCGCGGCGAGCGCGGTTTTAAGGTCGGCCATTCTGGTCTGGCTCGCCTGCGCGGTAGCCGTGATACTGCTTTCTGCGGCACGTATGGCGTCGTCCAATTGTTTTTTGACGGTGTTTCTTTGGGCCAGTACGCTTTGATACTCGGGATTGTTCGGGCCGACTTTCTTGCTAAGTTCGGCAAGCTTGGCATCAAGTTGCACGACCTGGGGGGTCAATGCTTGCACTACTGGGTTATTGATAACGTCAGGAAGCTGTGCTCGCTCCTTCTGCCGGGATGTCGCATCAAAGCTCGCTGCTTGGGCCAAAACATATTGGCTGGACAGGTCAGCGAGGCGGCTGGTTTCAACGTCCACGCGCTCGTCCGACATCACCAGACCGTGCTGCTGTTGGTATTGGGAGAGCCTGTCCTGTGCTTTTTGTAGGTTGTCGCGCAGTTGCCTGATCTGCTGGTCGAACCAGGCCGTGGTTTGCTGGGCTGGCTGGATTTTCAAATCCAGATTGGTTTGAATGTATGCCTTGGCGAAAGCATTGGCGACTACTGCCGCGAATTCTGGATTGGGGGCCTTATAGGAGATATTGACTAGGCTTGCGTCCTGGGTCGGGGTGACGGTTAGGTTGTTTAAAAGGAGATCGGCGATATAGTCGCGGATGTCACCTTGCCCCCCAGACTTTTGAAACTGCTGTTGCAATACGGAAATTTTTTGCAATCCTAGTGTATCAACCACGCGCACGGCAACGCCGGGACTATTGATGATGGCCATTTGTGTGGACAAATAGCCCGGTGTCAACTGATACGGGAGCGTCATGCCGGTGACGGGGTCTATGCCCTTGGCATTGATGACAAGCGTGGTCGTTGCCGTATAGTTCTTGGGCAGTAGGAGACTTGCGGCGAGCGTGAGCGTGAGGACAGCAAAAAAAATGCCAAGCATGATTTTTTTTCGCGCCTTGAGCACCAGCAGAAATTGAGTGAAGTTCATAGCGGCACCTTATTGGTTCGGCTGGCCCGGTGGGCTCAGAACAGCGCTTCTTTGACGTAAACCACGTCGTCTTTCTGCAGCAGGTCGGACAGCTTGGCGGGCAGTTCCTGCAGCTTGCCGGCGGTATCCCGGCGCAGGATGGTGATGCCGCGTTGCGTGCCCTGCTGGGTGAGGCCGCCGCCTACGGACAGCGCCTGGGCGACGGTCATGTGGCGTTCCAGGCGGAACTGGCCGGGGCGCTGCACTTGGCCGTAGATGTAGAACTGCGGGGCGCGCGGCACGTAGAGGATGTCGCCGTTCTGCACCAGTTGGTTCAATGCGACGTCGCCGTCTTCATAGAGCTTGTGCAGGTCTATGGTTTCGTGCACCGTTTTGCCGCCCTCGCGGCGCAGCAAGATCACGTGGTTGGCGCCCAATTGGGTGACGCCCCCGGCCAGCGCGAGCGCGTCGGAGAGGGTGGTGGTGCGTTGCAGCGGGAACATGCCCGGGCGGTTGACTTGGCCCAGGACATCGACCTGGGTGCCCAGGTATTGGGTGACGATGACGTTGACGTCGGGCTGCTTGATGTAGCCGCCATCGGTCAGTTTCTTGGCGATGACGTTTTCCGCCTCGCGCACGGTCAGGCCGCCGATCTTGACCGCCCCGATGAAGGGGTAGTTGATGAGGCCGGTGCCGCCCACGCGGGCGTCCAGCGTCATTTCGGGATGGTCGTAGACCGTGATGTGGACGGTGTCGCCGCTGCCCAGCGTGTAATCGGTGGCGTCCGCATGAGCGGGCAGGGCAATGAGACAGGAAAGAAGAAAGAAAAAATACACATAAAGACGGTGTGTCATGGCGTACCGTGAAGTCGTTGTATGGTCTCCTCCAAGGCCGGCGATGAAGCCGGACCCGGGTTGCCCTCGTGGGGCTCACAAATAATACACTGCCTGGTTTTGCGCACAATAACGCTCGGGCTTAACAGGATGGCGAAAAACTGTTGCGGGGTGATGATGCGGCGTTGGGAAGCGGCTCCACATGCTCGGTTGCTTTGGGCAAACCTCGCTTTTTCGCCGTCTTCCGCCTTGCCCGATCGCCCCTGGCGATGTTTTTTCAACACTCTGTAAGCCGCGAACTGGCAGCTTGCGGTTTTGTATGCAAATTGCGGGCCCGGGAGCGGACGGCAATTCTCCGCCCCCGGGATTGTTTGCTGGAAGGGCGTTTGTCGGCTTAGGCGCCGGGTTGAACGTGTTTGCCGCCATCAGCCCGTGTGCGGCGGCGCATCTGCAGGCCCACCAGGCCCAGACCGACGAGCATGAGCAGCCAGTCGTTGACCTCGGGAACCGGGGCCGTGACGACATCCAGGCCGACGAACTTCTTCTCTATGAAGGCAAGCGTGCCGTCCTTGAGCGTGTTCGCCGTCAGCAGGTTCTCGATGGTGACGTTGATGGGGCTGTTGGAGAAATAGCTGGGGTACTCGGTCAGATTGATCCCAGCCACGGCGTTCCAGTTGTGTGTGGGATATCCCTTGATGTTCATCGGCGAAGTCGGCGTGATGCTGTCGGTCAGATACGCCAGCGGATGGCTCTGACTGAACACGCGCAGTTGACCCGTGACATAGACGTGGGTTTTGCCGCCAAGGAGCAGGTAATCGCCATGCTCTTTGAGCCCGACGCCGTTAAAAACATAGCCCGGCTTCGCGCTTACCTGGATGTTGAGCGTGCTGTTCGTCAGCGTAAAACCCATGCCGTTGGAAGATTGCGCGCTGAAAGTCGTGGGCGTGAAATACAGGGTGTTGCCCGTGATGGACGGCGTGCCGAACAGCCCCAGGAGGCTGTCGTTGAATGTGTAATCGACGGTGCTGCCGCTCAAGGTGACGACAGCGGCTTGCGCCGGCAGGGCGGTAAAAAGGCCCAAAAGCGATGCCAGCAAAGCGGAATACTTGAACATTGCGATGTCTCCATAAAACAATTACCGGCATTTCTGCGAATGCCTTAGAGGTTGCCTCCGTGTTGCTTACCCCGATAAGCAATAATTGTTCAAAATTTTTAAAAACATATAGTTACTATTATTTTTGCAAGTCTTTTGCGGAGAAATGGTGTTCAAGTGTAAAAAAATCCGACAATTGCGCCTGCCTTGGCCGAGCAAACCTCCTGTCGTTCTCTCGGACAGCGCGCGGATTGTTCGACGGGGGACAGGGAGCGCCGAAGTGTAAAAAAAATCGACAGTATGCTGCTAATCGGTGCGTAGCTCTGCCAGCGCCCGGATTTCCGCCAGCAGGGCGGCGTTTTCCACTTCCAGCACCTGCCCCGTGGTATATGCCCGGTCGGGCTCCCCGGCATCCAGGGCGGCCTTGGCCTCGCGTGCCAGGTCGTGCAGGCGCGCGTGGCGGGCGTGGATGAGTGGATAGGCCGGATGGTGGCCGAACCGGGCCTGGCCCTCGGTCTGTAGCCACACGCCCAGGTGGCATTTCCGGTCGGCACCCGCTTCCAGCACGTTGTCGGGAAATGGCTCGCCGCCCCTGAGCGCGGCGAGGAACTGCTGTACGCGGTGGGAGTGGCCGGCCAGAACTTGGGATTTCTCATTCAGGGTCGCCGCCGGTGGTGCGGGCCGGTGCTGGCGGTACCGGGCGATCCAGGAAGCAATGTCTGCCGCGGCCATGGGCTTGGCGATCAGATAGCCTTGCAGGGCATGGCAGGAAAGCTCCTCCAGCAACTGGGCGTGGCGCGTCGTTTCCACGCCCTCGGCGATGACTTCCAGCCCGAGCATGCGCGCGGTGGTGATGATGCCGGAGACGATGGCCAGGTCGTGCGGGTCGTTGACGATGTCGCGCACGAAGCTCTGGTCCACTTTGATCGTCTGGGCGGGAAGTTTCTGCAGGTAGGTAAGCGACGCGTTGCCGGTGCCGAAATCATCCAGGGCGATGCGCACGCCCAGGCGCTGGCAGTGCAACAAGGCCAAGCGTGCCGTCTCGAAATCCGCCAGCGGTGCGCTTTCGGTCACTTCGATTTCCACATGGGCCGGGCCGATGCCTGGGTGGCGCAACAGCGCTTCTTCCAGATCGGCGACAAAGCGCAGATCCAGCAGATGACGGGCGCTCACGTTGACGGCCACGCGCAGGGCCAAGCCCTGGTCATGCCAGCGTTCCCCCTGCGCCAGGGCGGTATCCAGCACGTGGCGGCCGATGGAGCGCGCCAGGCGCGGGTGGTCCAGACTGTCGGCGTAAGCGCCCGGCGGCAGCATGCCGCCCTGGCCGTCATCCAGGCGCAACAGGGCTTCGACGCCTATGACAGAGCAGGATTCTCCCGTGTGCGCCGTGGAAACGATGGGCTGGTAGTGCACCAGCAGGCGCCCCTCCTGGAACGCCTGCGCGAGCTGTTCGCGCTGCGCGATCTGACGGCTGATGCGCGTGTCCATCGCGCGCGTGTGCGTCTGGTATTGATCCTTGCCGCCTTCTTTGGCGGTGTAGAGCGCGAGGTCGGCGTGATGCAGCAGGTCTTCGGCGTCGCCCTCGTCGAGGGGATAAATGGTGAGCCCCAGGCTACCCGACACATGCGCGATTTCTGTATCGAGCTGGAAGGGCCGGCGCAGCTCATCGAGGGCGCGCTCGCAAACGGCTTCCAAGTCGTCCAGCTTCTCTATGTCGGAAAGTAGCAGGCCGAATTCGTCCCCGCCCAGACGCGCCAGGGTGTCCCCTTTGCGCAGCAGGCTTTTGATCCGCTTGGCGGCTTCCTGCAGAAGAAGATCGCCTGCGCCGTGGCCCAGCCGATCGTTGACCTGCTTGAAGCCGTCGAGATCGAGTATGCCCACGCCCAGCAGGCGTTCGCGGCGCAGGCTCTGGGCGCGATCGTGCTGCAGCCGTTCGAAGAAGAGCTGGCGATTGGGCAGGCCGGTGAGCGAGTCGCGCATGGCCTGGGTACGGATACGCAGCACGAGGTCGCCGATGTGCGCGAAGGCCAGGAAATACATCGCGCCGACACGCTGGAAGTAGCCGTTCTGCCGCGCGCCGATGAAACCCACCGCAGGCATGTCATCGCTGCCGAAAGGAATGCAGGCGATTTCCTTGACGCCGTCGCGCAGAGCGCGCACCCATGGGGGTGCGTCTTCCGCGGCCGTGGCCATGATGACCGGTGCCCGGGTGCCGATGGCTTGCCAGCAGGGATCGCCGGCTGCTTTGGCGAGGTGTTCGATGCCTGGGGCGTCGCCGGCCAGGTAGCGCGGCGTGAGGATTTCGTCGAAACCCGTGCGCACCACATAGCCGGCCCATCGCACCATGCGGCTCTTCGCCACCATTTGGTTGCAGATGCCATGCAGGATGCGCTCGCCGCTCAGGTCCTCGGTCACGTCGCGATTGGAGAGCGCCTGCAGCAGCACGTCGAAAATGGCCAGGCGTTCGCTGTCGGTTTCGTGCGAGGCGCTGGCATAGCCTTCGAGCTGGGCCATGAGATCGCCGACGATGAGGCGGAAGACGATACCGCGCAGGCTTGGTCTGTCTTCGTCGGCTATGCGGGGCGATGCCAGGACGCGTTCCCAGTGATTTCGGTACAGGAGGTAGGCGCCGGCGATCCAGGCCGATTCGACGCCCAGCCGGTAATGCATGGCGCCGACCTTGGTCATGGTGGAAAGCCACTCGTCACTCAAGCGGCTGGTCAGCAGGTCGCGCGCGTGCCGGGCTTGCTTGCGAGTCAGTTCGGCGAGCTGTTCTTCCGAGAAATCCCGGAACACCGCCGCCGTGGCCGGGTGACTCAAAAGGTAGTCATAGAACTCCTGCGCCAGGGCGTCGGCACCGTCCGCAAGCGCATCGTGATAGCGGTCGAGCGTGACGAAGTCCGCGTCCGTCAGGTCGAGCAATTCGGCATAGGGTTTGGGATAGGGCATTGCTCGGAGCAGGTGCTGATCCTCGGAAGGGCGCCAAGAGTTGGGCTAAATTACCATTTTTTACACGCCTGAGGCGGTCGTCCGCGCTGCCGCGGCATCGATGTCTAGGGCGTGAAATTGGTGTGACCACGCCCTAATAGGCTTGGCCGTCCCTCAGCACCAATTTGACGGTGCGCAGGATGATGGCGAAATCCAGCCCCAGCGACCAGTTCTTGAGATAGTCGATGTCGTAGAGCACGCGCCCTTCCATCTTGTCCAGGGAATCGGTTTCGCCGCGGTAGCCGTTTACCTGCGCCCAGCCCGTGATGCCGGGTTTGACCTTGTGGCGCCACATGTAGCCGGTGATGAGCTTGCGGTACATCTCGTTGTGGGCCACGGCGTGGGGACGCGGGCCGACGATGCTCATGCGCCCCTGCAGCACGTTGATGAACTGGGGCAGTTCGTCCAGCGAGGTCTTGCGCAGGAAGGCGCCCAGGGGCGTCACGCGTTGATCGTTCTTGGTGGCTTGGGCGACGTGCGCGCCGTCCTCGCATACCGTCATGCTGCGGAATTTGTAAACGAGGATTTGTTCGCCGTCCATGCCATAGCGGCGCTGCTTGAAGATGATGGGGCCGGGGGAGGTCAGCTTCACCGCGAGGGCGACGATGAGCAGCAACGGGCTGATGAGGATAAGAATGAAGCTGCCCACTACGATGTCGAACAAGCGTTTCTGCACGGCATTGATGCCCGTAAGCGGCGACTCGAAGATGGCGATGACGGGCATGCCGTTGACGTCGTCTATGCGCGCTTGTACCAGATCGAAAATGAACACGTCCGGGACGAAGTACAGCGAGGCAGTCGAGTCGCGCAGCGCCTCGATCATGTTGACGATGCGCGGCTGGTTGACCAGGGGCAGGGCGACATAGACCAGATCGATGGAATGTTGCTTCACATATTCGGCGACGTCGGCCATTTTGCCCAGGCAGGCCTTGCCTTTGGGCAGGGACAGGCGCTCCGGCGAGCGGTCGTCGAAGCAGCCTTCCAGCGTGATCATCAGATGCGGCGCCTCTTCGATGTGGCGCGCCAGGCGCTGGCCCAGCTCGCCTACGCCCACTACCACGGCGCGGCGCGTCTTGCCTTTGCGGTACAGGTGTCTTAGCTGCGCGCGCGCGGCCATGTGGGCGAAGAACAGCAGCACGGGCGTGACGACGACCCAGGTGCCCATGACGTCCGGAGGGAAGGCCGAGCCCAGGCCGGAAGCATAGCCCAGGAACATGAGCACGCCCACCACGATGGCCCAGGCCACCAGCAGGTTACGGCTGTGCGAGAGCACGCGCGCCTGGCGCAGGTTGGCGTTGCCGATGAGATCGAACTCGTCGAACACCTGCGCGGAGATGAGGAAGGCGACCACGCCCAAGATCAGATACAGGCCGTTGAACTGTTGGTCGTAGAAACCGACGCTCAACATCAGCGAACCCAGGATCACCACCGGGTCGAGCAGACGCCGCATGAGGGAGAGGATGGGGGGTTCGTTGGTGGTGATCATGATCGCCGGGTGGGAGGGGCCTCGTTAAAAGACGACCTGGACGTTCAGGTTGACGGAGTTGTAGTGGAACCCTGTATTAGGTAGGTTGGAACTGCGGCTGCCGGTTTGAATTACCGCGCCGACGGTGGTGCTGATGAAGGGCTGCCAGGTGAGGGTGAGGCTCAGGCCGCTGAAAGTGAAAGTCGGTTGGGTTGGCAGTGGCGTGGTGGCGCCGCTGTGGCCACGAAAATCCTGGCGTTCGACGAAGCCCTGCGCTGCCACGGAGGTTTTTGGGGTGGGTTGCCACACCGGCCCCAGCTTGGCGCCCTGATAGACGACATAAGTCCCGTAGGAGCTCAAGCCCTGAACCGGGCCCAAGTAGCGGTAAATCTGTCCGCTCAGGCTCGTGATGCCGGTCATCTGCCAGTTGGCGTTGAGCATGCCGGTGACGCCTGTGAAGTTGCGCGTCAGCGCCGTGCCGAACAATACGGAATTGTCGTACGTGCGCCGGGTCAGGCCCACATAGCCGTACAGCTTGGTCTTGCCGGAGAAATTCCAGGAGACGTCAGTGCGCAAATCCTGCTGTCGGAAGTTGTTATCTGACACTTCTGTACAGACAACGGGGAATGGGCAGTAAAACCCATAAGTCGTCCCAGGCACAACGCCGCGCGTGTAAGCGTAGGTCAGGCCGACGCGGCTGTTGTCGCGCGCCAGATAATCCATGCCGCCTTCTACCTTGTCGAGCTTTTGGTTGCTGCCTTGCAACTGCGGGGCGTCATAGTTGACCTGGTTTTGGCTTACCCCGGCGTTGAGCCGCCAATAGGGCGCCAGCAGGAAGTGGGCCTTGAAGCCTGCGTTGTTGTTGCTGACATTGGCATTAGTGATTTGCTGGTTGATGTTAGTGAACGGCACCTGGCTCACCTGGTTGCCGTAGGTGAGTGTTCCCGACCACTGTCTGCCGGACTGCCAGT
The DNA here is from genome assembly GCA_021849595.1 of Pseudomonadota bacterium. Taxonomy (GTDB): domain Bacteria; phylum Pseudomonadota; class Gammaproteobacteria; order Burkholderiales; family Thiobacillaceae; genus JAJXXS01. Next base: position 10,252 of record JAJZSR010000040.1, read on the forward strand.
TCCATTGCAGCTGTATGTTGTGGCCCTGGGTGTCGAGGAAGGTGAAGCGGTTGTAGCGCACCTTGTTGACACTCAGTTGTCCGGTGACTTCCTGGCGGCCGTATTTCCAGTCCAGCAACGTGCCTGCGGTGTAAATCTGGTAGGTGTCGGCCTGGGGGTTGAGATTGGAAGGCAGGCGGAACAGGTTGGAATCGCGCGTGATGCTGTAGGCGACGAAGGGCTGCAGCGTGTCGCCGGGCATCGCATGGGCGAGCGGGAGCAGGGCGGCACAGCATAGCCCAAGCAACGCCTGCGCGGCGTAACGCATGTTTTTTTCCATCGTCTCCTACCAGAACTGCCAGTTGCCCGTGGCCAGTACCCACAAGCCCAAGGTGCCGTTGGTCACGGCGTGAGCGATGACCGGGAACCACAGGTTTTTTGTTTTCATGTAAAGCCAGCCATAGGCCAGGCCCGCGAGCAGGCCGGCCAGCCACAGTGTATGTTCCACTGCGAACAGCGCGCTGGAAATCGCCAGTGCCTTGACCCCTGCCTGAACAGGGTCAACGGCCAGAAAGTTGCCCTGCTTGAGCCAGCGCATGATGAAAGAGCGCCAGAACAGTTCCTCCATCGGCGGCACCACGAGGGCCGCGCCGCTCACGCGAAACAAGGCCAGCGCCCAATTCATGCGGCCGTCGGCATCGTGGGGGTCGAAGCCGGCGCCGGCCTGTCCCAGCGTGGCCCAGGGCTGGGTCAGGTGTATCCAGAGCCAGAACACCCCCAGGCCTGCCACCAGCGTCCAGACCCAGTTGGCGACGCCGGCGGGGCGGTTTTTCAGTTCCGTATAGTTCGGCCACAGCAACGCCAGCAGCGCCGCCGTCGCCAGGGTTTTGGCGGCATAGAGCCAGCGCTCGTCCCAACCCGCCAGGAAAGGAATGTAGCCCTGCAGGGTTGCAAAATTATTCTCCGCCGCCAGGAAAACCAGAAAGACCGCGAAAGGCAGGCTGCGAGCCCAGCCGGGCCGGGCGGACAAAAACGTTCCGGCGGCGTGTGCGTTCACCTTGCCCTCGTTTCGTCAGGCGCTGCGGCTGGCCGGGGCGCAGGCATCCCGGCCGGGGCGAGGTTATTTCAGTCCGGCGGCGCCTTGTTGCAGCACGCTGTCGGGCGCGCTGACGTCGTTGGCGGACTGCTGGCCGCTGCTTTGGCCGGGGCTCACGTTGGATGGCGAGGGCGCGGCGGCCGGGGCCGGGGCGGCGCCCTGGTCGCCGCCGCTCGCGGACGGTGCCTCGGCAGCCTTGCCGGCGTCGGCGAATTCTCCCAGGTATTCGATCTTGCCGCTGTCCTTGAGCTGCTTGATCAAGTCAGCGATGGCCTTCTGGTGCGCCTGGTTGGTGAGGAAGGCGGTGATTTGCGGCTTGGCCTGATCCAGCGTCACGGGCTGGGGCTGGGTGGCGGCCACCACGATCACGAGCAGCGTGCCGTTGTTGTTGACCAGGGCGGCCTGGCCGGGGTTGAGCTTGGAGAGGCGGTCAAGCAGCGGCAGGGGAATCTGCTCGGCGGCCTGCACCGTTTCGCCGCCTTGGAAGGGGATGTTCTGGCCTTTGAGCCAGTTGACGAAATCGCCCATATTGCCGCTGGAGGTCAACTGCTGCTTGATGGCGTCGATCTGCTCCGGCTTGGCCTGGACTTGCAGTTCCTGCAGTTTGTATATCTTGCGCTGCGCGAACAAGTCGGGATGGTCGTTGTAATACTTGGCGATGTCTGCATCGGTGGGCTTGGCCACGTCGGCAGTCTGCTTCTGCGCATAGGCCTGCGCCAGGATTTGCAGCTTGGCCGCTTCGATGGCCTGCAGCACCTGCGGGTCGCGGTCCAGCTTGTCCTTGACGGCGGCTTGTTCCAGCAGGGTTTGGTCGATGATGGAGTTAAGTGCCTGGGCGCTGACCTGCTTGAGCTTGTCCTGGGGAATTTGCTGGCCCAGGCGCGAGAGGGCGAAGTTCACTTGGCTGACGGTGATTTCCTTGCCGTTCACCTTGGCGGCCACCTGCGTGTCTTTGGCTTCCTTGTTGCCGCAACCGCCCAGCAGCACGAGAGAAAGCAACAGCGGCAGGGCGGCTTGAGCGTAGGGGAGTCTCTTCATCATCTTATCCTTTGTTGAACTGGGGTGTTGGAATGCGCGAATGCGCAATGGTAGCGCAAAAGTACCGGGGGCCGGCAGGCCGCGGGGCGGCTTTTGCGCCGAAAATGGCGCCTGAGCGCCTGCGCGCATGCGTTGAAAAAGTTAATTTTTTGTAAGGAAGGAAGATGTCCACATCAGACCAGCCGACCGCCTGGTATGTCGATTTGATGCGCCACGGCGAGCCGGTGGGCGGCAGCCGTTATCGCGGGCAGTTGGACGACCCGCTGTCCGACAAGGGTTGGCGTCAGATGCGCGAGAAGGTTGCCAAGCGGTCGCCTTGGGAAATGCTGGCCTGTTCTCCGCTGTCGCGTTGCCGCCATTTCGCCGAAGAGCTGGCGGCGTCCCGCGGTCTGCCGCTGGAGGTGGCGCAGGACCTGCGCGAGGTCGGCTTCGGCGTTTGGGAGGGGTTGTCGCGCGATGAAGTGAGAACGCGCCATGCGGAAATCTATGCTGCGTTTGTAGAGGACCCGGTGAGCGTGCGCCCGGCCGGCGCCGAGCCTTTGGACGCGTTTTATGAACGGGTCGCGCAGGCGCTGGAATCCCTCGTGCGGCGCCATGCCGGGAGGCACCTGCTGGTGGTCTGCCACGCCGGCGTGATCCGCATGGCGCTGGCCTGGGCCTTGGGCATCCCATTGGCCAACGCCTATCGCATCCAGGCGGAGCACGCCTCGATCACCCGCCTGCGGATGGAGATGACGGCGAGCGGATTGCGCGCGCGTTTGGTGTTTCACGGCGGCGAACCGTAGCAACTGCCGGCTGCGCGGGCAGAGCCACTGCGCGTCGGTGCGTCGGTCATTTCGGCCATTTTGATCCGAAACGATGAATCTTGTCCCGCTTGGCTGAGCTTGAAGCGAGCATGACGCTTACCACCCATTGATTCGTTTCGGATCAATGAAATTGAACCTCGGTGGGTTATTGAGGGGAAATTCAAAAACTTGAATTTCCCCTCAATAAATTTCGCGGTTCCTGCGCGGCGTCTCCCGCGTCATCCGGTTGCGTTTTGTTCCGGTGTTTTTTTCAAGCCGGCACGCCATTGCATGCGGCGCATTCCGCGCTAAAATCCATTGCTATAGTCGAATGTAAAAACAGTCGTGTAACTTATTAATAAATTAACAATTTAGGAGACTCCGTAATGCCCATATTGCGCGTTTTTCTGATCCTGGCGGTGCTCGCGTTTTCCGGACAGGCGTCCGCCCGCATGACCGATGCGCCGGCCCATGCTTATGGCATCGGCTACGCGCCCCATCCCCGCTTGCATCTCAATTCCCACGCCGGCCTGGTGTACGAACAGGACACCGGCCGGATACTCTACGCCAAGAATGCCGGCATGGAGACGCCCATCGCCTCCATCACCAAGCTCATGACGGCCATGGTGTTCCTCGATCAGCATCCCGACATGAACAAGCGCATCGAGGTCACCGAGGCCGACGTCGACATGCTCAAGCACAGCGCCTCGCACCTGCCCGTGGGCACGGTGCTGACTCGCAGGCAAATGCTCAACATGGCGCTGGTCGCTTCGGAAAACCGCGCGGCGTCGGCACTCGGGCGCACCACGCTCAAGGGGGGCACGGCCGCCTTCGTCGCCGCCATGAACCGCAAAGCGCGGGCCATCGGCCTGCGCCATACCCATTATGTGGAGCCGACGGGGCTCAATCCGGCCAACGTGTCCACGGCGGCTGATTTGGCCAAGCTCGTGAACTACGCCTACGACCATTACCCCGAGATCCGCAAGATCACCTCGCAGGGCTATTACGCGCTGGGGCTGCGCCGCGTCGTCGAAAGGCGGCGCGACCACTTAGCCCGCGTCATCTACGAGCCTGTGGATTATCACAACACCAACCGTTTCACGCGCGAGCGCGGCTGGCACATCGGCCTGTCGAAAACGGGGTTCATCAACGAGTCCGGCCACTGCCTGGTGATGCAGACGCGCATCGACCACCGCAATCTGGTGATGGTGCTGTTGGACGCGCCGACGACCTGGGCGCGCATCGAAGACACCGAGCGCTTGCGCGACTGGCTGGAAACCCATCTGGGCAAGCGCACGTGAGTGCGGCATCGGCTGCCCGCGGCGCTTCTCGCTGAAAGAGGTCCGCCGAAGCGGACCTGTGGACTCAGCCCTGATTGGGCGCCTGCTTTTTATGGGTCATCTGCTTGTGCGCCTTCGCCTTTGCGTGGGCTTTCGCCTTTGCCTGGGTCTGCGGTTGCACGAGCTTCTCGGCCGAGGCGTATCCTGCGGTAAGGGCCAGCGCGCCGGCGAGGGCGGAAACGACGAGGGTCTTTTTGTTCATGTTTGCTCCTTGGAAAAATAAGAATTACGCCTGACTTGCGAAGATCGCTTGTGGCTTCAGGCGGTTTCCACCGTACCACACGATGATTTCTCAAAGGCCGACCTTAACAAACAGTAAGATGCGGTTTAGGCCATCGGGCGCGTCAAGGCTCACCAAAGAGGCGTGCCCCAGCCAAGGCAGAAAGCTCAACATCCATGCGGTGTTCGAGCAGCCAAGAAGCGGTCAACTACGGTTTCTAGGATCATGCCAAGCGGCCGGGATGGCCGGGTAACGCTGCCGCAAGATTCGGCGTTTACGAAAGGGGGCGTATAGCAGCCACGCGCACTTTGGCCGCGGGCGTGCGCATTGCGGCGCGCAAGAAATCCAGAAACCGCTGGCAAGCGGGTGCGGGCTGCACAGGCCGGATCAGCGTGAGCGCGCGCTGCAGGCGCGGGCGCAGGGGGATGCCCACGAGCGGCCCGCGGTCGTAACGCAGGGCCAGGCGAGAGGCGAAGCCTATGCCCAGCCCTTGCCTGACCGCTTCTTTCACTGCCGCAACGCCCGAGAGTTCGACGCGCAGCCGCGGCTGTATGCCCGCGGTGCGGAACAGTTGTTCCACTTGTTCGCGAGTGCCCGAGCCGGTTTCGCGCCAGATCAGCGCCTGCGCGGCGAGTTGTCGCGCGCTCAGGGAATGCTTCTGCGCGAGAGCGGTATCGCGGCGCAGGACCGCCACGATTTCGTCCTCGCCCCATCTTTCAGCCAGGCGGTCCGCGGGCAGGGGCAAGGCGAACGGGCCTTCGACCAGGCTGACGTCGAAATCCTGGAGGCGGTTCAGCACATGGCCGCTGTTGTGGCTCTCCAGTTCCACCTCTATGCCCGGGGCTTGTTCACGGAAGGCGGCAATGATGGCGGGCAGGAGATAGGCGCCCACGGTCTGGCTGGCGCCGACGCGCAGCAGTCCCGTTTCGGCGCCGGCGAGTGCATCGGCCGCGGCATCCGCGGCGGCGAGCGCGTCGGCCAAGCGTTGTGCGTGCTCAAGCAGCCGCTCACCGGCGCCGGTGAGGGCGATGCCGCGGCCGACCCGGCGATACAGCGCCTGGCCGACCTGGTCCTGCAGTTGGCGCAGTTGGTTGGACAGGGCCGGCTGGGTCAGGTGCAGCCGGCGGGCGGCGGCGCTGATGCCGCCTGCACACACCACGGCGGCGAAAGTAATGAGGTGTTCCGGGTTCAGGCGCATGCGTTCAATATATTCCATTTGTGAATATGTTTATTCACAAAATATAATTTTTTGTAATTTATGTCGGGGCGTATCGTGGGTGCAGACCTTCTGATCCGGCGAGACTCCCATGAAATTACGACCGCTGACCCATCTGCGCCATCCGGCCGAGGCAATACGCCACTTCACGCCCAACTGGTTCACCATGAGCATGGGCACAGGGATATTGCTGCTCACGCTGTACGCCTTTCCCTATGCCTTTCCCGGCCAAGCCGCGTTGGCGCGGGGGCTGTGGTGGGTCGATGTGGTGCTATATGTGCTGTTCTGCGCATTGTTCGCAGCTCGGCTGCTTCTGCGCGGCGATACGGTGCGCCAATTGTTGCGCCATCCGGTGCAGTCCATGTTTCTGGGCGCCATCCCCATGGGGCTGGTGCCCATCATCAACGGCGGCTTGTTGTTCGGCATGCCCTTGGGGTTGGCGCAGGCGCTATGGTGGCTGGATGCGGTGCTGGCCGTGGGCTTGGGCTGGGTCGTCCCTTATCTGATGTTTACGCGGCAGGAGCACAGCCTGGAGGGCATGACGGCCGTGTGGCTGCTGCCCATCGTCGCTTCCGAGGTGACCGCCTCGTCCGGAGGCTATCTCGCGCCGCACCTGGACGTGCACGCGGCTCAGGCCGTGATCGCCACGAGCTATGTGCTCTGGGCGCTGTCGGTGCCGCTGGCCATGGGTATCGTGGTGATCGTCTTTTTGCGCTTGGCCCTACACAAGCTGCCCCATCGCGCCATGGCTGCGTCGGGCTGGCTGGTGCTGGGGCCCATCGGAACGGGCGCGCTTGCGCTGCTGGTGTTGGGCCAGGCTGCCGGCCCGGCGTTTGCCGGAACGGCCCTGGCGCAGGCGGCGGCATTTGCACGCCCCTTCGGATTGGTTGCCGGCCTGCTGCTGTGGGGCTACGGCTTGTGGTGGTGGGGCATGGCGTGGCTGTTCACCTTGCGCTATTTGCGTGAAGGCCTGCCGTTCAACATGGGCTGGTGGGGCTTCACTTTTCCCCTGGGTGTGTATACGGCCGCCACCCTGGTTCTGGCACAGCGTACCGGCGATGCTTTCTTCCAGGTTTTCGGCGCCTTGCTGGTACTGCAGTTGGCCGTATTCTGGGCTATCGTCGCGGCCCGCACCCTGCACGGCATGTGGCACGGCTATCTGTTCGATGCGCCCTGCTTGGCCGGCGAGCAGCCGGCCTGAGGGGTCAGTCGGGGTTGGGCCGGTCCGGCTTTTTCCAGTAGGCGTCCTGTCGGCCCGCCGCCCGGTTGAGCACCCGGCACAGCACGAAGAGCAAATCGGACAGCCGGTTGACGAAGTGCAGCAGGCTGGGCGCGAGCGGCTCGTCGCGGTTCAGGTTCACCAGGCGGCGTTCGGCACGCCGGCATACCGTGCGGGCCACATGGCACAGGGCCGCGGCGCGGCTGCCGCCGGGCAGGATGAATTCCTTGAGCGGCGCGAGCGTGCCGTTGTAGCGGTCGATGGCTTCTTCCAGCGCGGTGACCTGGGTGGCCCGGATGGCCTGGTAGTCGGGCATCGCCAGTTCGCCGCCCAGGTCGAACAGGCGATGCTGGAGTTCGCTGATGAGGGTGGCGATGTCCTCCGGCAGGGGTTCGGCCAAAAGCACGCCCAACTGCGCGTTGAGTTCGTCCACGGCACCGATTGCCTCGATGCGCGCGGCGTCCTTGGGCAGACGCGTAGGGCCGGCCAGCCCGGTAGTGCCGTCATCGCCCCGGCGGGTGTAGATGCGCGTGAGGCGATCAGCCACGGGGCTCTCCGTTGGGCAGGCGCTCCTGGCATTCGCGGAAGATGCGCGCCTGGCAGGTGCGGCAGACTTCCGCGTCCAGGCGGGGGTAGACTTTTTCCAGGGCTTCCCCCTTGGTGGCGAAGATATTCTCCCGGCCGACATCCTCGACATGGCCGCCGTGCGCCAGCATGTCGCGGAAGCCGCGCTCCATGCCCACGACATAAAGTCCGCCGCCCAGCTTGCGGCGCCGCTGCGCTTCCTTGGCGAGCATTTCCGCGCCGGCCAGGTCGATGAAGTTGATGCCGCGGGCAAACAGCATGACGTGCTTCTTGACCGGGTCGATTTCGTCGATGCCGCGCAGGGTTTGCTGCACGTGCTCTACTGCGCCGAAGAAGATGGAACCGGCCACGCGCACCATTTCCATCTGCGGGCAGCCGGGGGAGTCGCCGCCGGCGTCGACGAATTTGCGCTTGGGATTGGCCATGTCCGCCCGGTTGGGCACCAGGGAACGTATCTGGGGGCGCGAGGTGCGGTAGAGATAGAAAATCAGGGAGACGATGATCCCCATGAAGATGCCCTGCTCCAACTCGATCAGGGTACCGATGAAGGTGACGCCCAGGACGATGGATTCCTTGCGGTGGTATTTGAGGATTTCGCCGATGTGGTGGAAATCGATCAGTCCCCAGGCCACCAGGAAGAGTATCCCCGCCATGGAGGGCACGGGCAGATAGGCGGCGAGGGGTGCCACCATGAGCACGATGAGGAGCAGAAACACGGCGGAGCTCATCGCCGCCAGCGGCGTCCTGGCGCCTGCCGCGTAGTTCACGCCGCTGCGATTGAAGGAGCCGCTGCTGGCATAGCCGGAAAAGAAGCTGCCGAGAATGTTGGAAAGCCCCTGGCCGACGAATTCCTGGTTGCTGTCTATGCTCTGGTCGGATTTGATGGCCACGGAGCGGGCGATGGCCACGGCTTCGGTCAAGGCGAGCACGGCGACGATGAGCGCGCTGA
>JAJZSR010000041.1 GCA_021849595.1 Pseudomonadota bacterium
CGGGATGGCGCCGGCAAAGGCGCGCAGGAGCATGGCTTTGATGGGGGCGAAGCCGGTGCCCCCCGCGACGAAGATCATGGGCTTGTCGGTATCCTCGCGGATGAAGAAGCTGCCCAGCGGGCCTTCCAGGCGCAGGATGTCCTTTTCCTTCATTTCCGTGAAAACGCGATCGCTGAAATGCCCGCCCGGCAGATGCCGGATGTGCAGTTCCAGCAGGCCGTCTTCGGCCGGCGGATTGGCGATGGAATAACTGCGCCGCCGGCCGTCCTTGAGGAGAAAGTCGATGTATTGACCAGCGAGGAAGCGCAGATGTTCGTTGGCGGGCAGCTTGATGTGCAGCACCATGACGTCGTCGGCGAGCTTTTCCATTTTTTGCACGCGGCACGGCAGCGTGCGTATGTGGATGTCCTTGGCCGCGCCGATTTCGCGCACTTCCAGCACCAGATCGGTCAAGGGCTGGGCGCGGCAGAAGAGCGCCTTGCCTTGGGCCTTTTCCTCGTCCTTGAGGGCGGCTGCCTGATAATGGCCGTAATCGACTTCGCCCTTGAGGATCTTGCCTTTGCAGGACCCGCAGGCGCCGTTGCGGCAGCCGTAGGGCAGGGCAAATCCCTCGCGCAGCGCCGCATTGAGGATGGTTTCGCCGTCTTCCACGGTGAACACGTGGCCGCTGGGTTCGAGGGTGATTTGATGGGGCATAATGATTTCTGCTAACCAGGGGGCGGCGCAGGCCGCCCGCCAAAATAACGATGAACCGTATCCTGATCGTGGGCTGCGGGCAGGTCGGGCAGCTCCTGCTCGGGCGGCGCGCCGGACGGGCGCGCTTTCGCGCCACTGCCAGGCGCCCGGAAAGCGCCGCCGCGGTGCGCGCCTTGGGCGCCTGTCCGCTGCCGGCCGACCTTGACGATCGCGCCAGCCTGGCCCGCCTGGCTGGCGCGGCGGACTGGGTGGTGCACCTGGCGCCGCCGCCCGGCACGGGCCCGGACGATGCGCGCACCAGACGCCTCATCGCTGCCTTGGCCAAGGCCGGCAGTCTACCACGCCGCCTGGTGTACGTGAGCACCAGCGGCGTCTACGGCGACTGCGGCGGGGAGCGCATCGACGAAACCCGCGCCTGCGCTCCGGCGACGGCGCGTGCACGCCGCCGTGTCGACGCCGAACGGGCGCTGCGCCGCTTTGCCGCGCGTTGCGGCGTGCGCCTGAGCATACTGCGCGTTCCGGGCATTTATGGGCCGGGGCGCATGCCGCTGGAGCGGCTCGCCAAAGGTACGCCGGCGGTGGTCGATGCCGAGGACAGTTACACCAACCACATCCATGTCGAGGATTTGGCGCAGGCCGTCTGGCTGGCCCTTTACCGCGCCCGCCCGGGCCGCGTCTATCATGCGGTGGACGACAGCGAGATGAAGATGGGCCAATACTTCGACGCCGTGGCAGCGCGCGCGGGCCTACCCAAAGCGCCGCGCGTTTCGCGCGCCGAGGCGCAGACGCGTCTGTCCCCCGCCCTGCTCTCTTTCTTGAATGAGTCGCGGCGCCTGAGCAATACTCGTCTCAAGCGGGAACTCCGCATGCACCTCAACTATCCCAGGGTGGCCGACGGTCTGGCAGCCTGGGATCCTCAAGGCGGCGAAATTCGGCGTCGATGACATTGACCTCCGGCCCGGACGGCCGGGGCGGTCGGCGCCAGGTGCCCGGCAGGAGCAGGAGCAGTATGGCCGCAAGGTCGGAAATCACGCCGGGAAGGATGAACAGCAGCCCGGCCAGCATCATGCGGCCGCTGGCGAAGAGCGCCGCGAGCGGATTGCCGCCGGACTGCAGGGTGGCCAAAAGCCTTATCCCCCAGAGCTTGCGCTCCAGGCGCAGCAAGGCCGCGCCCAGCAAAGCGGAGAGCGCGAGGTAGAGGAACAGCCAGCCCCAGCCATAGTGGGCCCCCAGCCAGATCAGCAGCCCGGCCTCCAGCACGGGCAGCCCCAGGACCAGGAGTAGGAAGGGCCACAGAATTCTCATCGGAGCATTGTAATGAAACACTCTTGCCCACGACACAAAACAACCAAGGCGGGCTGGTGTGTCTGCCCTTAAAATGGCGCCATGGCATCTGTCCTGGTCATGACCACCCTGCCGGATGAGGCTTCTGCGCGTGCCCTCGCGCAGGCCTTGGTGGAATCCGGGCTGGCGGCCTGCGTAAATGTGCTGGGCGCGTGCCGCTCGATTTACCGCTGGCAGGGCGCGGTGGAGGAGTCGAACGAGGTGCCCTTGCTGATCAAGACGCGCACCGAGCGCTACGCCGAACTGGAATCCCTGATCCTGAGCATGCATCCCTATCAGGTGCCGGAAATCATCGCCCTGCCCGTGGAACGGGGACTGCCGGCCTATCTGGCCTGGCTGGACGAGGCGACGGCCGGGCCCTGACGCCTGCGGGTGCCCCCATAACGAAATCTCGGAACGAGGCTGTATGAAGTCACTGCGTCAACTGTGGTTGCTGTTTTTTGTGTTGCTCGGCTGCGCCGGCGCCAGCCGGGGCGCGGATTTTCTCGACCCCGATGTCGCCTTCCGCTTCAGTGCCCAGGCGGCGGGCCCGGATGCCATCGAAGCGGCATGGAAGATCGCGCCGGGCTATTACCTCTACCGCGAGAAATTCAAATTCCAGTTGAGCGGGGCGACCCTGGGCGGCGCCCAGTTTCCTCCGGCGCAGGCCAAGAACGACGCCAATTTCGGTACTGTCGAGGTGTATCACAACGAAGTCAGGGTGCTGCTGCCGGTAGCGCGTTCCGGCCAGGGCGCACAGACGGTCAAGCTGACCGCTACCTACCAGGGCTGTGCCGAGGCGGGCCTGTGCTACAGCCCCATGACGCAAAGCCGGGAGATTCAATTGCCCGCTCGGCCGGCCGCCGCGACGACGCCGGCCGCGCCCGATTCCGTGGCCGGCTTGCGGGCCATGGCGGGCAGCGCGGACTTGGGGGGATTTCTGCCGCCCGATCAGGCGTTCCAGTCCCGGGCGCGGCTGCAGGGCGACCGGCGCGTGGAAGTGGAGTACAAGGTGGCGCCGAGCTACTACCTCTATCGCGACAAACTCGAGTTCCGCATCCAGACCCCGGCCGGCGTGACGGTGGCGCATGTGGAAACGCCCAAGCCCGACATCAAGGACGACCCCAATTTCGGCAAGAGCGAGGTCTACCACCATGATTTCGCCGCGCGGCTCGCGCTGTCGCGCGCGCTCAAGCCCGGCGAAGTCCTGGCGCTACAGGCGACCTATCAGGGCTGCAGCGAAAGGGGGGTGTGCTATCCGCCCCAGACCAGGCAGTTCCGCTTGGTGGCAGCGCAAGGTCCGGCACTCCGGCCGCCCGGTCCCGTCGTTGAGCAGGGCGTCCAGGCGACGCCGGAGCCGGCGACCCCTGCGGCGACTACCCCGGCGCTGACCGAGGCGCCGCCCCCGGCTCAGGAGCCCGCCGCCGGGGCGACCGGCCGGATCGACACGCTCCTCAAGGGCGGGAGCTTCTGGGCGGTGGTGGCCTTTTTCTTCGGCGCGGGCCTGCTGTTGGCGCTCACGCCTTGCGTTTTCCCCATGATTCCCATCCTCGCCGGCATCATCGCCGGTCAGAAGGAACTTACCAAGACGCGCGGTTTTCTGCTGGCCCTGGGCTATGTGTTGGGCATGGCGATCACCTATGCTGCGGCCGGCGTGATCGCCGGCCTGTCTGGCAGCCTGCTTTCTTCCGCGCTGCAGAACCCCTGGGTGATCGGGGCGTTTGCCTTTCTCTTTGTGCTGCTCGCTTTCTCCATGTTCGGCTTCTACGTCCTGCAACTGCCCAGCTTCCTGCAAAGCAAGTTCAGCGACGCCAGCAATCGCGTGCGGGGCGGGCATTTGCTGGGCGTGTTCGTCATGGGGGCCCTCTCGGCCGTGATCGTCGGCCCGTGCGTGGCCGCGCCCCTGGCCGGCGCGTTGCTTTACATCGGCCAGACAGGCAACGTCTGGCTGGGGGGCGTCGCCTTGTTCTTCATGGCGTTGGGTATGGGCGTGCCGCTCCTGCTGGTGGGCGTATCGGCCGGCGCGTTGCTGCCCAAGACCGGCGACTGGATGGATTACGTGAAGCATTTCTTCGGCGTGCTGCTCCTGGCGGTCGCGCTCTGGCTCATTGGCCCCTTCCTGCCGGCCTGGCTCGACATGCTGGCCTGGGCCTTGCTGCTCATCACGCTGGGGGTTTATTTGCGCGCGCTGGATTCCATTCCCTTGGGCAGTTCGCATTGGCGCTATTTGTGGAAGGCGCAAGGAGTGGTCGCCCTCCTGGCGGGCATTGCCCTGCTGCTGGGGCTGTTCGCGGGCGGCCGCGACATCCTCGAACCCCTGTCCGTTTACACGGCCAAAGGCCAGGTCGCCGCAGCGGCGCCGCATCTCAAGTTCGAGCGCGTGAAGTCGCTCGCCGAGTTGAATACCCGGCTGGCGCAGGCCAAAGCCGAGCAGCGCCCCGTGATGCTGGATTTTTACGCGGACTGGTGCGTTTCCTGCAAGGAGATGGAGCGCTTCACTTTCAGCGATCCGAAAGTCGTGGCGCGGCTCGACGACGTGCTGTTGCTGCAGGCGGACGTGACCGCCAACAACGATGCCGACAAGGCCTTGCTCAAGGCTTTTGGCCTGTTCGGCCCCCCCGGCATGATTTTCTGGCGGGCCGATGGCACCCAATCGCCTCGGCGCGTGATCGGGTACGAGCCCCCGGCCAAGTTCCTATCCAGCGTCAACGAAGCCCTGGGTTCCTGAAAACGGGTTTGCCGCGGCCATGAGGCGTATGTGCAACTTCCGTCAAATTTATGCAACATCTGGACAATTTACTGAAATTTGCCGACACTTGCGCCCATGCCAGCCAGCAAACCCGGCCGCTTGGGCGGCAAATCCGCCTCTCTGGTCAAATCCATCCTTGTGCTCCATGGGCCCAACCTCAACCTGTTGGGCAGCCGTGAACCGCGCCATTACGGCATCGCCACGCTCGATGAAATCAATGCCGTCCTGAAGGCCCGCGGCGAGGCGGCCGGTGCCCATCTGGAAGCCTTCCAGAGCAATCACGAGGGTGCGCTGGTAGACCGCATTCAGCAGGCGGGGCGGGACGGCGTGGATTTCATCCTCATCAACCCCGCCGGCTATACACATACCAGCATCGCCCTGCGCGACGCCCTCGCGGCGGTAGGCATCCCTTATGTGGAAATCCATCTCTCCAATGTGCATGCGCGCGAACCGTTCCGCCGCCATTCCTATTTTTCCGATCTCGCGGTAGGCGTCGTCGCCGGCCTCGGGGCGCAGGGTTATGAACTGGCACTGGAATATGCCCTGCGCCATCTGCATACGAAAGTCAGCCAACATGGATCTCAGAAAACTGAAAAAACTCATTGACCTGGTGGAAACCTCCGGCATCGCCGAACTCGAGGTGACCGAAGGCGAGGAAAGAGTGCGCATCGCCAAGCAGGTGGCGGGCGTGGCGCCGGTCTATATGAACCCGCCCGCGCCTACCATCAGCATTCCGGGGCCGGCTGCCCCCGCCGCGCCCGAAGCGCCCGCGCCGGAGGCTGCCGCGGAAGCCCTGCCGGCCGGCCACGTGGTGCGCTCGCCCATGGTCGGCACGTTTTATCGGGCGCCCAGCCCGGGGGCCAAAGTCTTCGTCGAGGTGGGGCAAAGCGTGGCCGTCGGCGATACGCTTTGCATCATCGAAGCCATGAAGTTACTCAACGAGATCGAGTCCGACCAGGGCGGCGTGGTCAAGGCCATCCTGGTGGAAAACGGCCAGCCGGTCGAATATGGCGAGCCCCTGTTCGTGATCGCGTGAGCGCGCGGACATGAAATCCGATCGGGGTGGGGAGCCCGCCGATCCCGATCGGGGTGCGCGGCGTCAGCTTCGCGCCAGGGCTATTTTGCTGCGGAGTTTTCCATGTTTGAAAAAATCCTGATCGCCAACCGCGGGGAGATTGCGTTGCGCGTCCTGCGCGCTTGCCGCGAACTGGGCATCAAAACCGTTGCGGTGCACTCCGAGGCCGACCGCGACGCGAAATACGTCAAGCTGGCGGACGAATCGGTCTGCATCGGCCCGGCGCCTTCGGCGCAATCCTATTTGCATATCCCGGCTATCATCGCTGCGGCCGAAGTGACGGATGCTGAGGCCATCCATCCCGGGTACGGCTTTTTGTCGGAAAACGCGGATTTTGCCGAGCGGGTGGAGAATTCCGGCTTTGTCTTCATCGGCCCGCGCCCCGACAATATCCGCTTGATGGGCGACAAGGTGGCGGCCAAGCAAGCCATGATGGACGCGGGGGTGCCCTGTGTGCCCGGTTCCGACGGCGCCTTGCCGGAAGATCCCGAGGAAATACTCAAGGCCGCCGCGCGCATCGGCTATCCGGTCATCATCAAGGCTGCCGGCGGCGGGGGCGGGCGGGGCATGCGTGTGGTACACACCGAGGCGGCCCTGCTCAATGCCGTGTCCCTGACCCGCGCCGAGGCGCAGAGCGCCTTCGGCAATCCCATGGTTTACATGGAAAAATTTCTGCAGACGCCGCGCCACATCGAAATCCAGGTGATGGCCGACGAGCACGGCAACGCGGTGCATCTGGGGGAGCGCGACTGCTCCATGCAGCGCCGGCACCAGAAAATCCTCGAGGAGGCGCCGGCCCCCGGCCTGGATCCCAAGCTGCGCGACAAAATCGGCGAGCGCTGCGCCAAGGCCTGCGTCAAGATGGGCTATCGCGGCGCGGGCACCTTCGAGTTCCTGTACGAAGGCGGCGAGTTCTATTTCATCGAAATGAACACGCGCGTGCAAGTCGAGCATCCGGTCACGGAGATGGTCACGGGCATAGACATCGTGCAGACCCAGATACGCGTGGCCGCGGGTGAGGAGCTGCCTTTCAAGCAAAAAGACATACGCCTCAAGGGCCACGCTCTGGAATGCCGCATCAATGCCGAGCATCCCTACACCTTCCTGCCCAGCCCCGGGCGCCTCACCACCTACCACGCGCCGGGCGGGCCGGGCATCCGCGTCGATTCGCACGTCTACCAGGGCTACTTGGTACCGCCCAATTATGATTCCATGATCGGCAAGCTGATCGCCTACGGGGACACGCGCGCCCAGGCGATCGCGCGCATGAAGGGGGCGCTCATGGAAATGGTGGTGGAAGGCATTCAGACCAATATCCCGCTGCACCAGGATCTCATGAACGACCCCAAGTTCGTCGCCGGTGGCACCAGCATTCATTATCTGGAGCAAAAGCTGGAGTCCCTCAAAACCTGATCAGGATGTTGCCCCTATGGCCTGGCTCAATCTACGCGTCATCCTGCAGGCCGACCGCGCGGAAGCGCTCTCGGACGCCCTGCTCGAAGCCGGTGCCTTGGCCGTGTCCCTGGAAGACGCGGCCGCGGGGGCGCGCGACGAAACCCCCATATTCGGCGAACCGAACGAGCCCGACGCGGGCCTGTGGGCGCGCTGCGCGCTGAGCGCGCTGCTGGAAGGGGGCGCCGATGCGGCCGCCGTGCTCAATGCCGCGGCCCGCGCCGCGGGAGTTGCCGACCTACCTGCCTACACCGTCGAAGCCGTTGCCGACGCCGACTGGGTGCGCCTGACCCAGGCCCAGTATTCCCCCATACAAATCAGCCCTCGCCTGTGGATCGTGCCGACCTGGCACGACACCCCTGGCGGCGATGTCCTCGCCTTGCGCCTGGATCCGGGCCTTGCCTTCGGTACCGGCTCGCACCCCACGACGCGGCTGTGCCTGCGCTGGCTGGACGAACACCTGCGCAGGGGAGAAACTTTGCTCGATTACGGCTGCGGCTCCGGGATACTCGCCATCGCGGGAAAAATGCTCGGCGCGGGAAGGGTGTGGGGTGTGGACATCGACCCTAACGCGGTGCAGGCCGCGCGTGCCAATGCGCTGCAAAACGGCGTCGAAGCCGCCTTCTATCTGCCGGATGCCGCATCGGCGGAGCCTGCCCAGATAGTGCTTGCCAACATCCTCACTAACCCCTTGAAAGCGCTGGCGCCGCTGCTGGCACGCCTGACTGTGCCAGGCGGCAGCCTGGTGCTGTCGGGCATCCTCGACAGCCAGGCCGAAGAAGTCATGACCGTTTATGCTCCCTGGTTCGCCTTCCAGGCGCCGGTATTCGACGGGGGCTGGGTACGCCTTTGGGGACGCCGCGCGTGAGTCTGCTCACGACCTGTCCGCGTTGCGCCAGCCAGTTCCGCATCAAGCCGGAGCAACTGGCCGCCGGCGCCGGCTGGGCGCAGTGCGGGGTGTGCGGGGCGATGTTCGATGCGCGCGCTACCCTGGTTCCCGAGGAAGCGCCGGAGGCCCCGGTGCCGCTCGAGGAAGCTCCGCCGGCCGCACCTTTGGCGCCTGCGCCGGATCTTGCGGCCGAACCACAGCCTGTGCCGTCGCCGGAAAACGTGGAAGCTGCGATGCCCGTGGGCATTGTTAGTCGTCAGGCGGGCGATGCCGAAGAGCTCAACTCCATCATTGTGGTGGACCCGGATGCGGCGCTGCCCGAGGAGCCCGAAAGCCTGCCGGTCATCCTGCCGCCGCCCGGGCCGGCGTCGGTTTCGGTCGCCGCGGCGGTTGCCCCGTCGCCGCCGGAGGAGGCTGCGCCGGCGGCGCAGGGCGCAACTGCACCGATGCCGCAGGCGGAGGCGCCTTCCCTCGAACCCCGCCAGGCTGCGCCGCGGCGCGCGCTCTGGACCCTGCTGGCCTTGCTGCTGCTGATCGTGCTGGCGGGCCAGGGCGCCTATTTCCAGCGCGACGCGCTCGTGGCGGCGGCCCCTGCCCTGCGCCCGGCGCTGCAGCAGCTTTGTTCCTGGGTGGGCTGCCGGCTTGCCCTGCCGCACGATTTGAACAGTCTGGCCATCATCGGCTCGGAACTTCATGTATCCGCGCGCAACGCCCATGCCGCCACGCTGCGCGTGACGCTGGCCAACCAGTCGGACGAGGCCCAGGCCTGGCCGAATTTGAGATTGAGCCTGCAGGGCCTGGATGGCCATACGCGCGCCAGTGTGGTGCTGGCGCCAGAACAATATCTGGGCGGCACTTCCCTGCTGGCGGCGGGTCTGCCCGCGCAAAGTCAGCACAGCGCGCGGGTCGAGGTGACGGTGGAAGGCGCGCCTCTGCTGGCCTCGCAGCCTTACAATCTGGACATTTTTTACTGATTCGCGTGCCGCCGGGATTTGCCCCTCGGCGCGGTTTTGGATATAGTGCCCGGTTTCGCGTACACGCCGCGAAGTTTTTGCCGAGGAAACCCCATGAAACCGGAAATTCACCCCAATTATGCCGAGATCGACGTCACCTGCTCATGCGGCAACACCTTCAAAACGCGCTCGACCATAGGCAAGCCCTTGCATATCGAAGTCTGCTCCGAGTGCCACCCCTTCTACACCGGCAAGCAGAAGATCGTCGATACTGCGGGCCGCGTGGAGAAATTCCGCCAGCGCTACGGCATGAAGTGAGGCGGCCATGCTCAGGAAAGGCAGCTCAGGCTGCCTTTTTTTATGGCCGCGCGCGGCGCACTTGGGCCGTTTCGGCCTCGGCCGGCATGCGGCCGTATGGAAGCCGCCGGAATAGGCTTTTATCATAGGCGTCGTTCATGAGTACTCGCTTTCCATATCGTTCGGTGCCGGGACGCCGCTGCATGGGTCGGGCGGTGGGAACCGCCCATTGAGCCGATGAATCGCGCGCTCGCCAATATCGCACTGGCCCTGCTCTGCCTGTTCTGGCTGCTGGTCGGGGTGATCGGCCATGAGCCGTGGAAAGGTTCGGACGAAGACGCTTTCAGCCTGCTGGCGTCGGCCCGTGCAGCGCACGACTGGATCGTGCCGCAGATGGCGGGTTACCGCGAGCTGCAGTTTCCGCCCCTGTATACCTGGGTGGCCCAGGGCTTTGCCGCGGTTTTCGGGCCCTGGCTGGGCCTGCCCAATGCCGCGCGGCTGGCCTCGCCTTTTTTCGTCGGCTTGGCGCTGCTTGCCACCGGGCTGGCGGCACGCCGTCTTTACGGCCCCGACCACGGCTGGCTGGGCGTGCTGGCATTGATGGGCACCATCGGCCTGCTGTTGCCGGCGCATTACATGGATGCCCGCCTGGTGCCCATGGCCGGTGCCGCCATCGCGCTCTGGGGTGCGGCTCTGCTCGAAAACAGCCCTGGGCGCGGCGGGGCGGTGCTGGGCAGCGGCCTGGGCTTGATCTTCCTGGGCGGGGCGGTGCTGGAAGCTGTGGCTTTGCTGCTGTTGCTGCCTTTGCTGGCCGCCTGGTGTGCCGGCTGCCGGCGGCGGCCGCTGTTCCTGGGCCTGCTGGTCGCCGTGCTTTTCGTCCTGCCCTGGTTCGCGCTTTGGCCTTGGGCGCTTGCGCAGCGCCAGGCCATGGCGTTCGCGCTGTGGTGGCGGCAGAACTTGGACGCGCTGGCCTGGCTGGCGCCGTCACAGGCTACTTACGAGCCGACCTACTATCTGCGCTTGATCCTGTGGTTCGCCTGGCCGCTCACGCCGCTTGCCCTCTGGGCCCTGTACCGGGCGCGCCGCGAGGCCTGGCTGACACCCGGCATAGGGCTGCCGGTCGCCTTTTTTCTGATTCCGTTCGTGGTGCTGGGCCTCAGCGCGGCGCCCGACGAGCGCAAGGCGCTCGTGCTGTTGCCGCCGCTCGCGCTCCTGGCGGCCCATGCGATGCCGCAGCTCAAGCGCGGCGCCGCCTACGCCTTCCTTTGGTTCGGCGTGATGACCTTCACCCTCATCGGCTTGGTGACCTGGGTTTATTTCATTGCCCACGACGCCGGTTTCCCCGCGGTGCTGGCTGAGCGTTTGCGGCATCTGCAAGTGGCCGGCGTGGGCGATTTTCGCATCTGGCCGGCATTGGCCGGGCTGATCCTCACGCTCGCCTGGGTGTTGGGCCTGCCGCGCCTGAAGCGTTCGGTGATGCGCCCGCTGCTCATCTGGAACCTGGGGATCACCTTCGCCTGGGCCTTGGTGGTGGTGCAGTTCATGGGGATACTGGAGCACAACCTTTCCTACCGCGGCATGACCGAGGCGATCGCTCAGGCCAGCCCCCACGCCCGCTGTTACGGTACCTCGGGCGTGGGCAGCAGCCACCGCGCCTTGTTCGGCTATTACCTCGGCGTGCCTTTCACGCCGGGAATGGAGAAGACCTGCGGCTGGTATCTGGTGCAGAAGAACCGCAATGCCGGCGGCCCGCCCCAGCCCGGCCGGGGATGGATCGAGCGCTGGCACGGCGCCCGACCCGGCGACAACAACGAGCGTTTCTGGCTCTATGAACGGCGCCGGTAAGCCCGCGGGACTGATACTGGCCGGCGGGCGTGGCCGCCGCGTAGGCGGGCAGGACAAGGGGCTCATGCCCTACCGTGGCCGCCCGCTGGTGGAATGGGTGTTGGAGCGGCTCGCCCCCCAAGTTGACGAGATCTGCATCAGCGCCAATCGCAATCTCGACGCCTATCGCCGCTACGGCTACCCGGTGTTGCCCGACACGCTGCCGGAATACCCCGGCCCCCTGGCCGGTCTGCGCGAGGGGCTTGCGGCAGTTGCCGCAGAGTGGGTGCTGGCCGTGCCCTGCGATGTGCCGAATCTGCCCTTGGACTGTGCGCAGCGTTTGCTTCTGGCGGCCGGGGCACGGGGCTGTTGCGCTGCTTATCCGCGCGCGGGCGGCGCGGATCATTATGCCGTGCTCCTGCTGCACAAGCGCTGCGCGGGCGCGCTGGGAGCTTATTTGCGCGACGGGGGCCGTTCGATGCATGGGTTCCTGGACGGCGTGGGCGCGATTGCGGTCGAATTCGGCGCGGCCGAGGCGTTCGCCAATCTCAATACGCCGCAGGATTTCGAGGCGCCGGCGCCATGACGCCTGCCGCCTTCACACGCATTCTCGCCTTGTCTCCCGTTGCGCCATGCTGATCGGCTCCGTCCTCGTCTATCTGCTGCTCTCCATCCTTGTCGGCGTGTACGCCGCCACGCGGGTCAAATCCTCGCGCGACTATGTGGTGGCCGGGCGCCATCTGCCGCTTTACATCGTTACCGCCACCGTGTTCGCCACCTGGTTCGGCTCCGAAACTGTGCTGGGCATTTCCGCGACCTTCCTGCAGGACGGCCTCAAAGGCATCGTTTCCGACCCCTTCGGCTCGTCGATGTGTTTGATCCTGGTCGGGCTGTTCTTCGCCCGGCCGCTTTACCGCATGAAGCTCTTGACCATCGGCGACTATTACAAGCAGCGCTACGGCCGCAAAGTGGAATTGATCACCGGCCTGGCCATCGTGATCTCCTACCTGGGCTGGGTGTCGGCGCAGATGACCGCCCTGGGCCTGGTGTTCTCGCTTTTGAGCCACGGCGCCATCAGCCAGGGCCAGGGCACTCTCATCGGCGCTGCCATCGTGCTGCTCTATACCCTGTACGGCGGCATGTGGTCGGTGGCGCTGACGGACTTTCTGCAGATGACCATCATCATCGGCGGCCTGCTCTACATCGGTTGGCTCGCCACCGACATGGCAGGCGGCGTGGGCCATGTCGTGAGCCATGCGCAGGCCGCCGGCAGGCTCGAATTCTGGCCCGCTCTGAACGCGCGCGACGTCATCGCCTTCGTCGCCGCCTGGATCACCATGATGTTCGGCTCCATTCCGCAGCAGGACGTGTTCCAGCGCGTGATGTCGGGCAGGAGCGAAGACGTCGCCGCCTCGGGCTCCATCCTCGGCGGCAGCCTTTATTTCCTGTTCGCCTTCGTGCCGCTCACCATCGCCTACTCCGCCACGCTGATCGATCCCGGGATGGTGAGCCGCCTGCTCGCGCAGGACTCGCAGATGATCCTGCCCGAACTCATCATGAACCACATGCCGGTGTTCGCCCAGATCATGTTCTTCGGCGCCTTGCTGTCCGCCATCATGAGCACCGCCTCGGGCACCCTGCTGGCGCCGTCCGTGACCTTCACCGAAAACGTCATCAAGCCCTGGCTGGGCCATCAGAGCGACAAGCGCTTCCTGTTCACCATGCGTGTGGTGGTGGTGGGATTCGCCGGCGTGGTCACCGGCTTTGCGCTGTATTCCGACGCCAGCATTTACCAGATGGTGGAGAACGCCTACAAGGTCACCCTGGTGGTGGCCTTCGTACCCCTGGCCGCCGGCCTGTACTGGAAGCGCGCCAACCGCGCCGGCGCCTACGCGTCGATTGGCCTGGGCCTTGCGGTCTGGCTGCCCATGGAAGCCTGGCTGCCGGAGGGCACCGCCCTGCTGCCGCCGCAGTTCGCCGGGTTTCTGGCCAGCCTCACCGGCATGATTGCCGGCTCGCTGTTGTCGGTGCGGCCGCACGCCAGGCATGGAAGGGCGTGAGCCTGCCGGTCATTCGATATCTCGTTTCCTGTTTGGCCGTTGCCGGGCGCCGTATAGGTGCTCGAATCATGCTGCGCTCACAGCAATGCTTTGAGCGCAGCAAGGAAGCGCGCGTTGTCCTCCGGCAGCGCCGTGGTGACGCGCATGAAGCCCGGCCCCAGCAGGGGATCTTGCAGCGGCTTGATGAAGATCTGCTGCTGACGCAGTTGTTCCGCCAGGACGCCGGCATCGTGGGGATGAAAATCGGCCAGAAAGAAATAAGTCTGCGTCACATAGGTGCGCACACCCAGGCCACGTAAATCCGTGGCGAGCGCCTTGGTCCAGGCATGGAGTTGCGCAGCCCGTGCCTGAATCCTGTCTTCATGCTGCAGCGTCGCCATGGCGGCGGCCTGGCTGGGCCGCGCCAGCGGATAGGCGTCATTGTGGCTGTTCAGATCCTCGGCGATAGCCGGCGGCAGAACGGCGTAGCCGACACGGAAACCCGCCAGGCTGTGCGCTTTGGAGAGGGTGCGGGTGACCATCAGGTTGGCGTGCTCGGGCACTAGATGAACGACCGATTGGCCGGCCAGGCCGATGAATGCCTCGTCCACCAGAAACAGCGTGTCGCGATGCCTCCTCAGCAGCCGAGGCAGGGGCTCCATATCGAACGTTCCGCCAGTGGGATTGTTAGGATTGACGATTACTGCCAGGCTGGTGCCTTCGGGTAGTGCCAGTTCGCCAAGATCAAAGGCGAAACCCTTTTCCGGGAGCAGCCGGGTTTCCGTGTAGCGGCGCGCGATTTCGGGAAATAGCGCATAGCCCGGGCTTAGCAGGTGCACCTGCCGGCCATAGCGCTCAAAAAGCTGGCGCAGGATGAGTTCTGACCCCGCATTGATATGGATAAGCCGCTCGGCAACGCCGAGCCGCTCAGCGATCATGGCGCGCAGAGGTGCCGAATAGGGTTCGGTGTAATAGTTGCTGCACGGCAACTCGGCCTGTGCCGCGGCGATGGCCTCATCCAGAGGCGGCAGCGGGTTTTCGCACAGCAGCAGCTTGATGCCGCTGAAGCTGCCGCCGCCTTTTTCGATCACGCTGGTTATGGGTGCCTCCTCAATGTCCGAAGCGGAAAAAAGCGATGGTGCCGATGCCGGCCAGCATCAAGGCGAGCTGATTGACCGTGGCTTTGGCGCCGGCGTGCCGATGCAGTCCCGGCACCAGGTCGGCTACCGCAATATAGACGAAGCTGGCCGCGGAAACGGCCAGCACATAGGGGATCGCATCGCGCATTTCGTCCAGCCAGAACCAGCCGGCCAGCACGCCGGGCAGCGTGGTGAGCGAGGAGATCAGGTTGTAGCCCAAGGCGCGCGCCTTGCCGTAGCCGCTGTGCAGCAGGATGGCGAAATCGCCCAGCTCCTGCGGTATTTCATGCGCGATGACCGCCAAAGCTGTTGCCACCCCCAGCGCGGGCGAGGCGAGAAAGGCCGCGGCAATGACCACGCCATCGACGAAATTGTGGAAGGCATCCCCGAACAGGATCAGGCGGCCGCCGACATGGCCATGGGCCTCGCACTCGCCGTCATGGCAATGGCGCCACAGGATCAATTTCTCCAGCAGGAAGAAGGCGACGATGCCGCCCAGTACCGTCGCGCTCACGGCTGGTGCTGAGGCTTTGCCCAGCGCGCTGGGCAGCATGCCCAGAAAGGCGGCACCCAGCAAGGTGCCGGTGGCGTAGGCCAGCAGGCCGGGCAGCAGGCGCTGGCGCAGGATATCCGGGAAAACGAACAGCAGTGTCGCGCCCAGCATGGCGCCGATGCTACCCAATAAGGCGAAGAGCAGGGCCAGCGTCACCTTCGCTGGCCTGTCGGCTTAGGCATTGCGGCGCAGGCGCAAGGCCCGCATACGTTGCAGCGGCAGGCTGGCGCGCGGGGCGGGCGGGGGGTCACAGCGCTTTCTTGCAGAAATACCAGTCGGTGCACTCGTAGCCTTCTTTCATGCGCTGCTCGGCGGCGTCCACATCCTGAGGCGGCGGCACGATGACCTTGTCGCCTGGCTGCCAGCCTTCGGGCGTGGCGACCTTGTTCTTGTCCGAGGTTTGCAGCGCTGCGACCAGGCGCACGAACTCAGGGATGGAGCGGCCGTTGGTCATGGGGTAGTAGACCATGGCGCGCAGGATGCCCTTGTCGTCGATGATGAAGGTGGCGCGCACCGCCGAGGTGTCGGAGGCGCCGGGCTGGATCATGCCGTAGTCCTTGGCCACTTTCATCGACAAATCCTCGATGATGGGGAAGGGGATGTCCACGCCAAACTTCTCCTTGATGTTGCGCACCCAGGCCACGTGGGCGTAATAGCTGTCGATGGACAGGCCGATCAGCTCGCAATTGAGCTTCTGGAACTCCGGATAGTGTTTGGCGAAGGCCATGAATTCCGTGGTGCACACTGGCGTGAAGTCGGCGGGATGGGAGAACAGCACCAGCCACTTGCCCTTGTAGTCGGCGAGCTTCTTCACGCCGTGCGTGGTCTTGGCCTGGAAGTCCGGCGCGGGCTCGTTCAAGCGGGGCATGACGGGAGGGGTTGAAACGATTTCAGACATGGTCGATTCCTTTCGATATGTTCATTAGCAATTGCCAATGTTTTGCAGTATGCAATCCCCTGCCACATCGATCCAGTTGATTGTTTGCATGGCATCGATTTACACCGTAGATGTATCGCGCGGGCGGGCCGCGTACGCGTCAACCCCGGTCGCGCAATCCTTTGACCCAGGCTTCCATGGCCTCGTTGGCGGGCTTCATGGGCGCCTCCAGGAAGCTCAGCACGAATTTGTCGCCCATGTCCGCCACGCCGATGGCGCGGGGACGCACCGCCAGCACCTGCGGGTTGGGCAGGGCGAAGCCGAAGCAGAAGATCACGTCCACGGCCGCTTCGATCCGCGGGTTGATCTCGCCTTCAATGCGCTTGGTGTGGGCGTAGTGGTCGAATACAGCGATGAATTGCACCTTGGGGTTGGCGGCGATCTGATCCTTGAGGTAGCTCACGATCTCTTCGACATTGGCGCGGCTGGTTTCGGACTTGCCAATTTCGGCGACATAAAGGGGATATTTTTCCTGCAGCAGAGTCTGCTTCATTTCACTCTCCGGGATGGGGCTACCTTCAAAATAGCGCGAAAAGATGCGTCGGTTACTGTCCGGCAAGCTGCGCCTGATGACAGCCAGCGGCCTCGCCCTGATTGACCATGTGTTGGGCCAGCGGCGTCATGGCCCCGTAAATTTGGCCGCGCAGTTCCGGATCCGCTATGGTTTCTTCCATCGCCAGGCGCATGCACATGAGCCATTCGTTGCGTTCCTGCGGGCCGATGGGATAGGGCAGATGCCGCCGTCGCAGCATGGGATGGCCGAATTTCTCGACGTAAAGCTGGGGCCCGCCGAGCCAGCCGGAGAGAAACATCACCAGCTTTTCCCTGGCTGGGCCCAGATCCTGGGGGTGGATCTTGCGCGCCACGTAGGCTTCGGGTAGCTCGTCCATGAGTTCATAGAAACGGCCGACTAGGCGGCGGATGCCCATCTCGCCGCCGAGGCGCTGATAAGGGGTATCGGACATGGCTTAATCTCCTTGAAAACAGTGTCGCGGCATCGGCCCCAAGGGCCGCGCCCCTGTTGTCATGGCTATAAGCAGGCACCATGCCAGCGTGCTGTATCGTGAAGTAACCCATTGTTATTTATTGTTGTTGTGATTTTTGTGCGAATGTCCGGCGCTTGCAAGATATGCCATAATCAACAGTGTTATTGGAGTTTCCGGAATAATAACTGCCATATATGACATATCCACGCATACCTGCCGAACTGCTTTCCCTGCTCGATGCATTGGAGGGGCCGCGCATCCTCATGGATGGCAACTACCGCGTGCTTGCGGCCAATGCCGCCTACCGACGCGAATTTGGTGGCAGGAATGTGATCGGGCGCACCTGTTACGCGGTGTCCCACGGCTACGCCCGGCCCTGCGATCGCATGGGCGAAAGCTGTCCGCTGCAGGCCGCACGCGCCAACGGCCGGCCGCAGCGCGTGCTGCACCTGCACCAGACCCCCCATGGCGAGGCCCACGTGGACGTGGAACTGGTGCCCCTGCGCAATCGGGACGGCGAAATCGCCTATTTCATGGAGACGCTACGCACCCTGCGGGCGCCGCGGGAAACCGGCGAGCCTGCAATGGTGGGGCAGTCGCCGGCCTTCACCCGCACGCTGGCGCTGTTGCAGCGTGTGGCGCCGAGCTCCACGCCCGTGCTGCTGCTCGGGCCTTCCGGCGCGGGCAAAGAACTGGCGGCGCAAACTCTGCACCAGAGCGGCCCACGCCGCGACCGGCCCTTCGTGCCGGTGGACTGTTCGGGCATGACTGAAAGCCTGTTCGAAAGCGAGCTGTTCGGTTACGAAAAAGGCGCATTCACGGGCGCGCACAACCGCAAGATCGGCCTGGTCGAAGCGGCCGCGGGTGGCACCCTGTTCCTGGATGAGGTGGGCGACATCCCGCTCAGCCTGCAGGTCAAGCTGCTGCGTCTGCTGGAGACCGGCACCTACCGGCGCGTGGGCGGCATCGAAGTGCTGCGGGCGGATTTCCGCCTGGTGAGCGCCACGCACCGCGATCTCAAGGCCATGGTGGCCGAAGGCGGCTTCCGGCAGGATCTCTATTACCGCATCGCGGCATTTCCCATCCTGCTACCCGGCTTGCGCGAGCGCATCGCCGACCTGTCCCTGTTGGCCGGGCGCCTGCTCGCGCACATCGCGCCCGGCCGCAATCTCAAACTGCATGCGCGCAGCCTGGCGCTGCTGCAGCGCTACGACTTCCCCGGCAATGTGCGCGAATTGCGCAACATCCTGGAGCGCGCCAGCGTCCTGGCGGACGGCGAGTGGATACTGCCCGAGCACCTCCCGGAAGAGGTTTTGGCGGCCGTGCCGGCTCAGGAAGACAGCGGTGCGCCCGAGCGCATCAAGACCCTGGCGGAGGCGGAGAAGGACTATCTGCGCTGGTGTGTGGCGCACCACCGCGGCGACCGCAAAAGCCTGGCACGTGCTCTGGGCATCAGCGAGCGCTCGCTTTACCGCAAGCTGTTGGGCTGAACGGGCGGCAGCTAGTGCCCTGAGTCGGAGGTTCGTGGAATAGGCTCGGGAGGGTTTGGACTGCCGTCGAAAAATGGCGATATCGCTGTCAGACGCGAAGCCGTGCGCAGCGAGGTTGAACACCTCGCGAGCACGGCGCCAAAGTATGGCGGCGATATTCGA
>JAJZSR010000199.1 GCA_021849595.1 Pseudomonadota bacterium
GCTGGACGGCTTCCGCCATGTGTTCAGCTTCGCCGCCACGGTGCACGATCGCGTTTATCTGCTCAACGACCGTCACGACTTGTTCGACATACGCGCCCATGGTCTGGAGCACATAGAAGCCGTGCTCTCAAGCGGTCGGGGCGCCTTTTTGCTGGGCGCGCATTTCGGCAGCTTCGAAGTAATGCGCGCGCTCGCCCGGCGCCGTGGCGGGCTGGAGGTCTCCCTGCTGATGTACGAGGACAACGCGCGCAAGATCAATGCCGCGCTCAATGCCATCAATCCGGCGGCGACGCAGGACATCATTCCGTTGGGCCGGGTCGATTCCATGCTGCGACTGCAGGAGCGGCTCGATGCCGGCGCCGTGGTGGGCATGCTGGCGGACCGCTCGCTGCGCGACGACGCCACCATGACCCTGCCCTTCCTGGGCGCGCCCGCGCCCTGGCCGCGCGGCCCGCTGCGCCTCGCCGCGCTGCTGCGCCGGCCGGTACTGTTCATGGCCGGCATCTACCTAGGCGGCAACCGCTACGAAATACATTTCCAGCCCCTGGCCGATTTTACCGACACGCCGCGCGGCGAACGCGCCGCCGCCCTGGATGCCGCGCTCGAACGCTATGTCGGGCAATTGCAGGCGCGCTGCCTGGCGGCGCCCTACAACTGGTTCAACTTCTACGACTTCTGGCAGGAGCCAGACCCGCGGGGACCCTGAACACGTCATGCCATACAGCCGCTTCTTTCTCCTCGCGCCCAACCTTGGCCGCCTGCGCGGCCTGTTGCTGTGCGCGGCTCTGTTGCTGCCCCCGCCGGCCGTCGCCGGAGCATGGAGTCTCGACGCCCTCATGCAGGCGCTGGCCCAGCATCCGGCGAGCCGCGCCAGCTTCGTCGAGAGCAAGACCCTGGCCATGCTCGATGCACCCATAGAATCTTCCGGCGAGTTGCGCTTCCGCGCCCCCGACTACCTGGAGATGCGCACCCTCAAGCCGCGGCCGCAGACGCTGATCCTGGAGGGCAACCGCCTCACCGCCGACTTCGACGGCCGTATCCACCACATCAACCTGGACGACCATCCCGACGCCGCCGTCCTGGTCGACAGCATCCGCGCCACGCTCAACGGCGACCGTGCAGTTCTGGAGCGCGAATACACCGTGGCTCTGGCCGGCGACCGCGCCCACTGGACCCTCACCCTGGTGCCCCTGGACGCACGTGCGCGGGCACGCGTGAGCGAGATTCGCATTACCGGCCGGCGGGGACAGGTGCACAGCATTGCCGTTGAGCAGGCCGACGGCGACCACTCACTCATGACCATCCGCGAGCAGGCCGAACCGTGAGCCGGGCTGCGCTGGCGCTGTGGCTCGCCGTGCTCGCGGCCTGCGCGCTGGTCATTGCCCACAGCCGCTTCGCCGCCGACATGTCGGCCTTTCTGCCGCGCGCGCCCAACGCGCAGCAGCAGGTGTTGGTGGACCAATTGCGCGACGGCATGGTGTCGCGCCTCATCTTCGCCGGCATCGACGGCGCCGACGCCCCCACCCGCGCGACCCTGTCCAAGGCATTGGCGCAGCGCCTGCGTGCCGGAGGGCTGTTTCTTTCGGTCAACAACGGCGAGCCGGTGAACGCGGCGCGCGACTATGCCCTGCTGTTTCGCTATCGCTATGTGTTGAGCCCGGACACCACGCCCCAGGTCTTCAGCGCGGCCGGCCTGCATACGGCCATCCAGACCGCCATCGACCAGCTCGCCTCGCCTCTGGGCGGCGATCTTAAGACCCTGCTGCCGGCCGATCCCACCGGGGCCACCTTGCAAGTCCTGGGCCGCTTGTCAGCCGCCGCACGTCCGCACGAAATCGACGGCGTATGGGCATCACCCGACGGTACGCGTGCCTTGCTGCTGCTGCAGACCCGTGCCGCCGGCACTGACACCGATGGGCAGCAGGCCGCCATTGCCGCGGTGCGCGAGGCTTTTGCCGCCGCCCAGCGCGAACTAGGGCCGCAAGCCACACACGCCACCCTGGTACTGAGCGGCCCGGGCGTGTTCGCCGTCCAGGCGCGCGCCACCATCAAGGGCGCCGCCGAGCGCGTCTCGCTCATCGGCAGCGCGCTCATCGTCACCCTGCTGCTGCTGGTGTACCGTTCCCTGCCGGTGCTGCTGCTGGGCCTGCTGCCCGTGCTCACCGGCGTGGCAGTCGCCATCGCCGCTGTGGGCCTGGGCTACGGCGTGGTGCAGGGCGTCACGCTGGGCTTCGGTACCACCCTCATGGGCGAGGCGGTGGACTATTCCATTTATCTGTTCGTGCAATCCGGCTCGCACGGAAACGGCGCCGACGCGCGCCGCGACTGGCTACGCCGCTTCTGGCCCACCATCCGCTTGGGCATGCTGACCTCGGTGACGGGCTTCGCCACCCTGCTGCTGTCCGACCTGCCCGGCCTGGCCCAGCTCGGCGCCTATTCCATCGCCGGGCTGGTGAGCGCCGCCCTGGTCACCCGCTTCGTGCTGCCGCAACTGCTGCCGCGCACCTTCGCGGTGCGCGACCTGAGCGCCGTGGGCGAGCGGCTGCTAAACGTCGTGGCAGGGCTGCGACGGCTGCGCTGGCCGCTCGCTCTGCTGGTGCTCACCGCAACCGCAGTGCTGCTCGCCCAGCGCGCGCATTTATGGAACACCAGATTGTCTGCCCTGAGTCCCATCGGCCCGGCGGCACTGGCCCTGGATGCGCAGTTGCGCAGCCAGTTGGGCGGACCGGACAGCGGCGATCTGGTGGCGGTGAGCGGCCGCAGCGCCGACGCCGCCCTGGCCGCCGCCGAAGCCGTCGCCCCGCGCCTGCGCGCGCTCCAGGCGCAAGGGGTGATCGCCGGCTTCGACAGCCCGGCGCATTATCTGCCCAGCCGCGCCACCCAGCGCGCGCGCCAGGCCGCGCTGCCCGATGCTCCCACCCTGCAGCGGCGCCTGGATGCCGCCGTGCAGGGCCTGCCCGTCAAGGCCGCGCTGTTTATCCCCTTGCGGCGCGACGTCGCGGCGGCGCGGACGGCCGCGCCGCTCACGCGCGCCGACCTGGCCCACACCTCCTTTGCCCTGGCGCTCGACAGCATGTTGCTGCACGGCGCGGATGGCCGCTGGACCGCGCTCCTGCCCCTGCGCGCGCCCGCGGCAGGTGACATCGACGGTGCCCGTGTCGCCGCCGCGCTGGCCGGCAGCGGCGCGCATTACATCAACCTGGGCCAGGCCAGCAACACACTTTACGATGGCTATTTGAAGAGCGCGGCGCGGCTATCACTCGCCGGGCTGGGCACCATCGCCCTGCTGCTGGTCATCGCCCTGCGCTCGCCCGTGCGCGCGGCGCGCGTGCTGGCGCCGCTGCTTGCCGCGGTTGTGGTGGTGGCCGCCGGTCTGCTGCTTCTGGGCGTGAAGCTCACCCTGCTGCATCTGGTGGGCATGATGCTTATCGTCGCCGTGGGCTCCAACTATGCGCTGTT
>JAJZSR010000200.1 GCA_021849595.1 Pseudomonadota bacterium
CCAGCAGGACGTCGCGCGGCGCGGTCGCGGTGATGCGGTGCAGCAGCACGTCCCAGGGAATGCGCTCTATCAGATCGGCGGCGATGCGCACGTAGTCGGACAGGCTCAAAGCGGCATATTCGCCGCGCTTCCAATCCAGCGCCAGGCGTGTGTGCTTGACCACGTGCAGCGGATGCAGCTTGAGGCCGTCCACGCCCTCCTCCAGCACGGCGTCGAGGGTTGCGTGGTAATGCGCCTCGTCCTCTCCGGGCAGGCCGATGATGAGATGGCAGCACACCGGAATGTTCAGTTCTCGCGCGGCGCGCAGGGTGGCGACATATTCGGCGTAACCGTGGCCGCGGTTGACGCGCCGCAGGGTTTCGTCGAAGGCCGATTGCAGCCCCAGCTCCAGCCACACTTCGTGGCCCGCGCGGCGATAGGCGGCGAGCAGGTCGAGCACTTCCCCGGCCACGCAATCGGGACGGGTGCCGACCGACAGCCCGATCACGCCGGGCGTGCCGAGGGCCCGGTCGTAAAGCGCCTTGAGCACCTCGACCCGTTCATAGGTGTTGGTATAAGCTTGGAAATAGGCGATGTATTTGCGCGCCCCGCTCACGCCGGCCGTCGCTTGGCGGCCCGCTTCCAGTTGCTCGTCCAGGGACGTATGCCGCCGCGCATTGGGACTGAAGGAAGCGTTGTTGCAGAAGGTGCAGCCGCCGATGCCGCGCGTGCCGTCGCGGTTGGGGCAGGTGAAGCCGGCATCCAGGGCGATCTTGTGCACCGGCTCGCCATACTTGTCGCGCATGGCGCGGCCGAAGGAGTGCAGGCGGGCGGCGCGCTCCACGCTCATACAGCCGGGGCGGGCATGATGCCGGTGAGCAGGTAATCCAGCAGTTCGCGCACGGGCCGGATGGCCTGGCCGAACGGCAGGGCCTCGGCACCGCGGAAAAAGAGGCCTTTCTTCAGATCGCCCTTCAGGGCCGCGGCGAGTTGCTGGTCGATGCAAAATTGGCCGCAGCGCGCCAGGCCGTCGCGCAGGCCGCACTGGGTCAGGCAATGCAAGCCCACGGCGCAGCGCTCGGGATCGGCGCGCGCGCCGTCCTGCAGCTTGGCTTCGCGGCGCAGATAGTTTTCCAGCCAGGGCGTGCGCACCGCTCGCGCGGGCAGGCCGGCCACGCTCATGAAGGTAACGATGTCTTCGGGCCGGGCTTCGGCAAGCACTCTCTTGAACAGCGGATGGGCGTCCCCCTCCTCGGTGACGGCGAAGGGCGTGCCGAGCTGCACCGCCGAAGCGCCCAGTTCCAGCAGGCGGCGGATTTTCTCATGGCTGTTGATGCCGCCGGCCGGAATGAGGGGGATGCGCTCGCGCTCCAAACCCAGCTCCTTGAAGGTCTGCAGCACGCCTTCCAGCACCACGGCAAAATCGAAGCGCGGATCCTGGATTTCCTCCTGGCGCGTGGCTCCCAGATGGCCGCCGGCATGGCCCGGATGCTCGATGACGATGGCATCGGGCAGGCGGTTCTTGCGCAGCCATTTTTTCAGTACCAGCGCCACGCCGCGCGCATCCGAGAGGATGGGTATGAGGGCAACGTCATAACCGGAGGCCAAATCCGGCAGATCGAAGGGCAGCCCCGCACCCATGACGATGGCCTCGGCGCCCGACTCGCAGGCCTGGCGCACGTAGGAGGCATGATCGCTCACCGCTTTCATGACGTTGACGGCCACTAGGCCGTGCCCCTGCGCGATGTCCAGCGCCGCCCTCACTTCGCGGTCCAGGGCCTGGAGATTGATGGCCTGCAATGCCTCGCGCTCACGCACGTGCCGGCAGCGCTCCATCAGATCGGCATGGTGATGGCGCAAGTCTATGCTGGCGATGGTGCCGACCGCCCCCGCGCGCGCCACGGCGCCCGCCAGGCGATGGGCCGAGACGCCCACACCCATGCCGCCCTGCACGATGGGCAACAGGCGCCGCCCTTTCAGATACAGGGCAGGAAGTTCGGAGACGGACATGCGCGGGACAACCAAATATGTGTATGCGCGAGATTTTAGTATGAAAAGATACCCATAACCTATTTTGTCCTGGGCCTCCTAGGATTGCGGCAGCAAAAAGAGCCTGGTGGGCGGGTATGTTTTACGCCGTCAGCGCCCCGCCCACCGCTCAATCCGGTTTGCCGTCCAGGCGCGGGCGCAGCAGGATGGGAAAGTACACCGCCAGAAAGACCGCGAAGGCAAGCAGCCAGGCGAGTCCGCCCATGAGCAGGGCCGTGCTGTAATGCGCCGGCCACAGGAGGGGCAAAACCACCCGCAGCAGAGCCGCGGCATTGATCGCGGCGAAGGCCGCCGTCATGATGCGCGCCGGGGCCAATGGCCTGCCGGTATGGCCCAGCGAAACCCGCGCCATCATGCCCAGGGTGAGGCCGCCGATCGCGCCCACCGTGTAGGCGTGCAGCGCCAGGGAGGCGGGTGCCTTGCCGGCCGCAACCAGCGCCGTCAGGGCAAAGCCCAGGACGATCCAGGCATAGCCCAGATGCAGCACCCACAAGAGCGGCACCCGCCACAAGGCGCGCCGCTGCCAGCCTGCCAGGCGCAGCAGATTGATCGCGGCGGCCGCAGCCGCAGCCAGCGTCGTATACAGGCTGTGCGGCGCCAGCAGCACGCCGCCCGCCACCGCCGCCACCGAAGCGGGCGCCAGCCCCTCCACGGCCTGCCAGCGGCGCGCCTTTCCGCCCAGCCGCGCATCGGTGAAAAAGGGAATGACGCGCCCTCCCATCATCACCATCATCAGCACGATCAGATAAACGGCCAGGGTCGTTCCCGCCGCCGCGGTCGCCTGCGTGTATCCCAGCATCTGCAAATCCATCAGCGCGGCGGCGACCGTGAGCGCGCCCAGGATGACGGGAAAGGCGTAATTGCGCGCCTGGCGTGCGCGCAGGATGGGGCCCGCGAGCACCACGGCCACGGCGGGCAGAAAGGCCAAATCCAGCGCCAGCACCAGGGCCGGCGGCAGACCCGGCAGGAGGAAGGCGACGCGCCCCAAAAACCACAGGCCGAAGAGCAGCGCCAGCGGGATCCCCTGGGGAGTGGGCAGGCCGGTCCAGTTGCGCGCCGCAGTCAGCAAAAAGCCGGCGATGACGGCCGCGCCGAAGCCAAAGAGCATCTCGTGGGCATGCCAGAGTAGAGGAGGATAATCCCACGCCGGCGTCGCCAGCACGCCCCACAGCCAAAGCAGCCACAAGGCCATCAGCAGCAGGGCGGCAATGCCGGCGCCGAGGAAGAAGGGCCGGAAGCCCAAGGCAAAAGGCACCCATCCTTTCAAGGCCGGTGCGCGTCTTTCTTCGAGGGTCAAAAGGCTCATGAATGCAGTCGCTGCGCGAAATCTGCCGCAAGCAGGATGCCGGCGTGCAAGGGCAGCTTAGGAGGCCGCGCCCGCCTCCGCATTGACGCAGGTCAATCGCCTGCGGGGCAC
>JAJZSR010000042.1 GCA_021849595.1 Pseudomonadota bacterium
GGATGGCGCACAGAGCCTGCCAAACCTTTTGCTGGAACGCGCTCCCCTGCAGCGTGTACGGAAACGCCAGTGTATGCGCCGGATCCTCGCACCACGCGTGCAAGGCCGACGCGGCCACGCGCAAGGCAGGCGTGGCCGGCGCCAGCAACTCCTGGCCGGGCGGAAGAAAATCGATGCGCGTCACCCCCGTCTTACCTTCCAGCAGACCCAGGCGGCCGAAGGGCACGGCAATGACGGCTTGATAGCTGAGCACCATGGTCGCACTATGCACCGGGCACGCGGATCGTGAAAGTCCCCCGCCCGGCGCTTGCCACCCAGCGCGCTTACTTGGCCTCGGCGGCCGATTTGCCTGGAAGCTTTTCCTTGATGCGCGCGGACTTGCCGGAACGGGCGCGCAAGTAATAGAGCTTGGCGCGCCGCACATCGCCGCGCCGCTTGAGTTCGATGCCGGCAACCAGCGGGGAATAGGTCTGGAAAGTGCGCTCCACGCCCTCGCCCGCAGAAATCTTGCGCACGGTGAATGCGGAATTGAGGCCGCGGTTGCGCTTGGCAATCACCACGCCTTCATAGGCCTGCAGACGCTCGCGATTGCCTTCCTTGACTTTCACCTGCACGACGACGGTATCGCCGGGGCCGAAGTCCGGCACGGTCTTGTTGAGGCGTTGAATTTCTTCCTGTTCCAGTTGTTCGATGACGTTCACGGTCATGATCCTTCTCGGTTCGCGAATTGGTTCGCCCAGGGCGAACATTGCGCGGTTTATCAAACGGCCTTGTCGCCAAGGCCTCTTTCCCGACGATATTCGTCGAGCAATTCCCGCTCGGCGGGCGACATATCCCGCCGCGCCAACAAATCCGGGCGCCGCTCCCAGGTCGTCCCCAAGCTCATCTTCAGGCGCCAACGGGCGATCGCAGCGTGATCTCCCGAACGCAGCACTTCCGGCACCGCCATGCCCCGCCAGACCTCCGGACGGGTGTAGCACGGACCGTCCAGCAGGCCGTCGGCGAAAGATTCCTCCAGCGCCGAGCTGGCGTTGCCCAGCACCCCGGGCAGTTGGCGGATCACCGCGTCCATCAGGGCCAGGGCAGCCACCTCGCCTCCGGAGAGGACGAAATCGCCCAGCGAAATCTCCTGCGCCACGCTGACGCGCAGAAAGCGTTCGTCCACGCCCTCGTAACGCCCGCACACCAGCGTGAGGGCCGGCTTTTGCGCCAGGGTCAGTATCTTTTCCTGGTCCAGGCGCTCCCCCCGCGGGGAAAAATAAATCACATGTGGCGGCAAGCCCTCGCGCGCCAAGTCGTCGCATGCGGCGTCCACGGCAGCCGCCAGGGGCCCGGCCTGCATCACCATGCCCGGCCCGCCGCCGTAGGGACGGTCGTCCACGCTCTGGTAGGGGTCCGCGCTGTAATCGCGCGGGTTCCAAGCCCGAAAGTGGATGATGCCGCGATCCAGGGCGCGCGCGCTCACGCCATAGTCCAGCACGCTGTCGAACAGGCCCGGAAACAGGCTCACTACATCGAAGCGCACAACGCCTACCAATCCGCTGGCCAGGTCACCGTAATGGTGCCGCCGGCAAGATCCACGTTCTTCACATACTCGCCAACGAAGGGGATGAGGCGCTCGCGCTCGCCTTGCACCACCAAAACATCGTTGGCACCGGTTTCCATAAGCGTAGCCACCCGGCCCAACGCTGCGCCGTCCTGGCCCACCACCGCCAGACCGATCAAATCGGCCCAGTAATATTCGTTCTCCAGCGCAGGTGGCAACTCGTCGCGCGCCACCGCGATATCACTGCCGCGCAGGGCCGCGGCGGCATCGCGATCAGCTACGCCTTCCAGGCGCGCCACCAGGCCCATACCATGCACCCGTCCCTCAAGCAGGGCAAATGTCCTGCCTCCTACTAGCCAGACCGGGTAATCCAGCAAACTGCCCGGCGCAGCCGTATAAGGCCGCACCCTGATCCATCCTTGCACGCCGAAGGGCGCCTCAACGCGCCCCATGACGATCCGCGCCTCAGGCAGCGGCTTTGCCCTGCTGCTTAATGAGGCGCGCCACGGTGTCAGACACCTGGGCGCCCTGGCCGGCCCAATGCTTGATGCGCTCAAGATCAAGGCGCAGGGCTTCGGAACCCTCAGGCGCCACTGGATTGTAGAACCCCAGGCGCTCGATGAAACGACCGTCCCGGCGCGCCCTGGAATCGGCCACCACGACGTTGTAAAAGGGACGGTTCTTGGCGCCGCCCCGGGCCAGACGAATCACGACCATGCGAAATTCCCGCGGGAAAAACCGCGAATTGTACCAGAAAAGCGCTTCTCGGCCAGCGGCTTATTTGATGCCGGGGACGCCGGGCAGCATGCCTTTCATGCCGCGCAGCATCTTGCCCAGCCCGCCCTTGGACATCATTTTCATGACTTTCTGGGCCTGTTCGAACTGGTTCAGCAGACGATTCACTTCCTGCACCTGCACCCCAGCGCCCGCGGCGATGCGCCGCTTGCGCGAGGCCTTGATGATCTCCGGCTTGCGTCTTTCCTGGGGCGTCATGGAATTGATGATGCCTTCCACCCGATTGATGGCTTTTTCGTCGGCACCGGCCGGCAGAGGCATGTCGGCCGCCCCGGGCAATTTGTCCATGAGCGCGGACAGTCCGCCCATCTTGCGCATCTGCTGGATCTGCGCCTTGAAATCGTCGAGCGTGAATTCCTTGCCCTTTTTGACCTTCTCGGCAAATTTTCGCGCTTCCTCCTGGTCTATGGTGTCGCGCGCCTGCTCGATGAGGGAAAGGACGTCGCCCATGCCCAGGATGCGGGAGGCCATGCGCTCGGGATGGAAGGGCTCCAACCCGGTCGGCTTTTCGCCCACACCCACGAATTTGAGCGGCTTGCCGGTGACCTGGCGCACGGACAACGCCGCCCCGCCGCGCGCATCACCATCCAGTTTGGTAAGCACGACGCCGGTTAGCGGCAAGGCCTCGCTGAAAGTGCGCGCCACGTTGACGGCATCCTGGCCCTGCATGGCATCGACCACGAAGAGGGTTTCCACCGGATCGAGCACGCGGTGCAGCGCCTTGATTTCGGCCATCATGACCTCGTCGATGGCCAGCCGGCCGGCGGTGTCGACGATGAGCACGTCGAAAAACTGCTTGCGGGCGTAATCGCGCGCCGCAAGCGCGATTTCCAAAGGGTCCTTGAGCGGCCCAGCCTCGAAGAAGGCCACGTCCAACTGCTTGCCGAGCTGGCGCAATTGGTCGATGGCAGCCGGGCGGTAGACGTCGCAGGAAGCGAGCAGGGTCTTCTTCTTGCGTCCTTTGAGCAGCAGCGCGAGCTTGCCCGAGGTCGTGGTCTTGCCCGAGCCCTGCAGGCCGGCCATGAGTATGACCGCGGGAGGCTGCGCGGCAAGATTGAGATCAGCCGCTTCGCCCCCCATGAGATGGGTCAGCTCGTCATGGACGATGCCGATCAGCGCCTGGCCGGGAGTCAGGCTTTGCAGCACCTCCTGACCCAGCGCCTTGGTCCTGACCTCGTCGATGAACTGCTTCACCACGGGCAGGGCGACATCCGCCTCCAGCAGCGCCAGGCGCACCTGCCGCAGGGTGTCCTGTACATTGGCCTCGGTGATGCGGGCCTGGCCACGCAAGGTTTTGACGACGCCGGCCAAGCGGCCGGTCAGATTCTCGAACATGGGTTTCCTTGTTGCGCCTGTCGGGCACATGGATAATAAGCACTTGCGCAGATATTCTAACCAATGGCCCCTACTCCCGCCCTGTTGGCAACTCTTTTCGGCGCCGCCGCTTATGCCGTATCGGCCTTCCGCCTGCTGACCCGCCCGGCGAGCCGCCTGCCGGCCTGGGTAATCCTGTTGCTGGTCGTGGGCCTGGGCCTGCAAGCCTACGTCATCGCCTTCACCACCTTTCCGGGCGGGCAGATGATGTTGGGCTTCGGCAATTCCGCCTCCATCATCGTGTGGCTCTCGGTGCTGGCCTACGGGTTATCCAGCCTGCGCTATCCCATGGCCGGGGTGCTGGGCTGGCTCACCGCCGGGGCTGCGGTAGGCATCGCCCTGCCTCTCGTTTTCCCGGGCATGCGCCTGATCCCCTATTCCAACATGCCGGGCTTCCGCGTCCATCTCACCCTGGCCCTGCTGGCTTACAGCCTGCTGTTCATCGCCTCGGTACAAGCCATACTCATGGGCACCCTGGAAAAACGCCTGCATCGCAAGAGCGTCGGCTTCGGCGGCCAGGATCTCCCCCCTTTGCTGACCCTGGAAACCCTGCTTTTCCGCCTCATCGGCGCCGGCTTCTTTATCCTCACCCTGGCGCTCGCCAGCGGCATCTTCTTTTCCGAAGAGGTATTCGGCCAGGCCATCCCCATCAGCCATAAAACGGTGCTCGCCCTGCTGTCCTGGCTGGTGTTCGGCGGGTTGCTGGCAGGGCGCAAGCTTTGGGGCTGGCGCGGGCGTATCGCCGCACGCTGGACGGTCACCGGTTTCGTCATGCTCGTGCTCGCTTACATGGGCACGAAATTCGTTCTCGAAGTGCTGCTCAACCGCTGAGGGCACCTTCCTGCCGCCGTCCCGAACGTGAGCGACGATTCCCTGGGGCTCCTCATCGGCGTCCTGATCTTCTTCCTGCTGCTGTCCGGCTATTTTTCCGCGTCGGAGACGGCCATGATGGCGCTGGACCGCTACCGCCTGAAAGCCCAAGCGGCGCAGGGCCATCGGGGCGCGCGCCTGGCGCTGCAGTTGCTGGGCAAGACCGAAGAACTGCTGGGCGTGGTGCTCATCGGCAACAACCTGGTGAACGCCGCCGCCACCGCACTTGTGACCTTCATCGCCGTGCGGCTGTTCGGGCAAAGCGAGCTGGCTCTCACCCTAGCGACTTTGTCGGTGACCTTTTTGATCGTGGTGTTCAGCGAGATCACGCCCAAAGTCATCGGCGCCACCTACCCGGAACCCGTCGCCTATGCCTCCAGCTACGTCCTGGTCATCTTGCGGCGCGTGCTCTACCCGGCGGTATGGTTCGTCAATCTTTTCGTCAAGCTGCTGTTCAAGCTGATGCGCCTCAAGCCCGACAGCCAGCAGGCCGACAGGCACCTGGGCGTGGAAGAGTTGCGCACCCTGGTGAGCGAGTCGGGCAAATTCATTCCGGCCACGCACCGGCTCCTGCTCCTCAACCTGCTGAGCCTGGAGGACATCACCGTGGACGATGTGATGGTGCCGCGCCAGCAGATCGAATTCATCGATCTCACGGAAGACCCCGAGCGCCTGGCCGGACAGATCGCGACCAGCCACCACACCCGCATCCTGGCATGCGAAGGTTCTCTCGACCACGTCATCGGCATCCTGCACGTGCGGCGCGCCCTACCCTCCCTGGCCACCGAAAAGCTCGATCCCGAAGCACTGCGGCAAGCCCTTCAGGAACCCTATTACGTCCCATCGGGCGCCCCGCTCTTTACCCAGCTGCGCCAGTTCCAGAACAACCGCCAGCGCCTGGCCCTGGTGGTGGACGAATACGGTGAGTTGCAGGGCCTCGTCACTCTGGAGGACCTGCTGGAGGAACTGGTTGGGGAGTTCACCACCCAGGCGCCAGCGCAGGCGGGATGGATTCGCCCGCAGGAAGATGGCAGTTGGCTGGTGGAGGGCGGCACGCTGCTGCGCCGTTTAAACCGCCAACTGGGCCTGGATTTCCCTCTCGAAGGCCCGAAAACCCTGAGCGGACTGCTGCTGGAACAGCTCGAAGACATCCCCGAGGCCGGCGTAAGCCTCAAAGTGGCCGGGATACCTGTGGAAATCGTGCAAACTCAGGGCCGCGCGGTGAAAATCGTCAAGCTCATGCCGCCGCGCTGAACCCCCGCCCCTCAATTTTGCCCCCGGGCCGTCGTTATAGTGGTGTCAAATCACCCCCGTAACCCCATGGCGGCAATCAACAGCGCTTCCGGCCTCACCGGCTTGGCCCGCACCTTGGTCACCCAGGGCTGGCTGACCGAACAGGAGGCCGAGTCCATCGAATCCCGGGCTCGCAGTGCGGGCGACGGCTTCGTCAGCGAGCTGCTCAGGGGCAAGCGCTACAAGCCGCTGCAGGTGGCCGAGTTCGCCTCCGGGGCGTTGGGTTTCCCCTATCTGGACCTCGACGCTCTCGACCTCGATCAGATGCCTAAGGGCGTGCTGGACAACAAGCTGGTGCAAAAACGCCGCGTGGTGGCCCTCTACCAGCGCGGCAACAAGCTGTTCGTGGGCATTTCCGACCCCACCGTCATCCAGGCGCTGGACGAGATCAAGTTCCAGACCAACCTCCAGATCGAGCCGGTGGTAGTGGAGGACGACAAGCTCGGCCGCCTGCTGGAAAAGGCGGGCGAGGCGGCCGACAACACGCTTGCCGTGCTCAATGCCGAAGACCTGCAGCTCGATTTCGTCGACGACGAGCAGACGGCGAACGCCAGCGAGCCCGGCAGCGTCGAAATCGACGACGCGCCGGTGGTGCGCTACCTGCAAAAGATCATGCTGGACGCCATCAACATCGGCGCGTCCGACATCCATTTGGAGCCCTATGAAAAATTTTACCGCATCCGCTACCGGCGCGACGGCGTGCTCTATGAAGTGGCACAACCACCGCTGGCCATCAAGGACAAGATAGCCTCTCGCATCAAGGTCATCTCGCGCCTGGACATCTCGGAAAAGCGCGTGCCGCAGGACGGCCGGGTAAAAATGGTGCTCTCCAAGACCCGCGCCATAGACTTCCGCGTCTCCACCCTGCCCACGCTGTATGGCGAAAAGATCGTCATGCGCATCCTCGACCCCACCAGCGCGCAGTTGGGCGTCGACGCCTTAGGCTATGAACCGGCGCAGAAGGAAGCCCTGCTCGCCGCCGTGCAACGGCCCTACGGCATGGTGCTGGTCACAGGTCCGACCGGCTCCGGCAAGACGGTGTCGCTGTACACCTGCCTGAACATCCTCAATAAGCCGGGCATCAATATTTCCACGGCGGAAGACCCGGCGGAAATCAACCTGCCCGGGGTAAACCAGGTCAACGTCAACGAAAAGGCCGGACTTACCTTCGCCGCGGCGCTGCGCTCCTTCCTGCGCCAGGATCCGGACGTCATCATGGTAGGTGAGATACGCGACCTGGAAACCGCGGACATCGCCATCAAGGCCGCCCAGACCGGCCATATGGTGCTTTCCACCCTGCACACCAACGACGCGCCTTCGACGCTCACCCGCCTGATGAACATGGGCGTCGCCCCCTTCAACATCGCCTCCTCGGTCATCCTCATCACCGCCCAACGCTTGGCGCGCCGCCTGTGCTCCTGCAAGCAGCCGGCCGACCTTCCCGAGGAAGTCCTGCTGGCGGCGGGTTTCTCCGAATCGGATCTGGATGGCAGCTGGAAACCCTATCGCGCCGTGGGCTGCGAGGTGTGCGGCGGCACGGGTTACAAGGGGCGCGTCGGCATCTATCAGGTCATGCCCATCAGCGAGGAAATCAACCGCCTGATTCTCAAAAACGGCACCGCCATGGACATCGCCGACCAGGCGCGCCACGAAGGCGTACCGGACCTGCGCCAGGCGGGTTTGTTGAAAGTCAAAACCGGACTCACCTCGCTCGAAGAGGTGGAGGCCGTCACCAACCTGTAAGCGGCCAAAGGGAGATCGACTATGGCAATCGCCGCCACCAAGGACTCCACCTTCCTGTGGGAAGGCACGGACAAGAAGGGCAAGAAAATCAAAGGGCAGATGCTGGCCGGGGGCCAAGCCCAGGTGTCCGCGCAGTTGCGGCGCCAGGGCATCACCGTCACCAAGGTCAGGAAACAGAACGCCCTGTTCGCCCGTACCAAGAAGATCACCGACAAGGACGTCACGCTTTTCACGCGCCAGCTTGCCACCATGATGAAGGCCGGCGTGCCCCTCCTGCAGTCCTTTGACATCGTCGCGCGCAGCCACAACAACCCCTCTATGCAGACCCTGCTGGCGGAGGTCAAGGCCGATATCGAAAAAGGCAGCAGCATGTCGCAGGCTTTCTCCCGCCACCCCATGCAGTTCAACACCCTGTATTGCAACCTGGTCCACGCGGCCGAGCAGGCCGGCATCCTGGATGCGGTGCTGGACCGCCTGGCGACTTACCAGGAAAAAATCCTTGCCATCAAGAGCAAGATCAAATCGGCCCTAACCTACCCGACCGCGGTGCTGGTGGTCGCCTTCATCGTCACCGCGGTAATCATGATTTTCGTGGTGCCCTCCTTCAAATCCTTGTTCACCAGCTTCGGTGCCGACCTGCCGGCGCCCACCCTGGTGGTGATCGCCATTTCCAACTTTTTCGTGGCCTATTGGTGGGCCATATTTGGCGCCATCGGCGGCGGAATCTACGCATTCTTTCAGGCCTGGAAGCGCTCGCCCAAGATGAAGATGTTCATGGACCGGCTGTTCCTGCGTTTGCCCATCTTCGGCCCGGTCATCGAAAAAGCCACCATCGCGCGCTGGACTCGCACCCTGTCCACCATGTTCGCGGCCGGCGTTCCCCTGGTGGAGGCCCTCGATTCGGTCGGCGGCGCGGCCGGCAACCAGGTGTTCGTGGAGGCCACGCAAAAGATACGCGGCGAAGTGTCGGTGGGCACCGGTCTCACCGTCGCCATGCAAAACAGCGGTATCTTTCCCACCATGGTGCTGCAAATGGCTGCCATCGGCGAGGAATCCGGCTCCCTCGATTCCATGCTCGGCAAGGTGGCGGATTTCTATGAGCAGGAAGTGGACGACGCGGTGGAAAATCTTTCCAGTCTGATGGAGCCGCTCATCATGGTGGTGCTGGGGGTGCTCATCGGCGGCCTGGTCATCGCCATGTATCTGCCCA
The DNA here is from genome assembly GCA_021849595.1 of Pseudomonadota bacterium. Taxonomy (GTDB): domain Bacteria; phylum Pseudomonadota; class Gammaproteobacteria; order Burkholderiales; family Thiobacillaceae; genus JAJXXS01. The sequence goes on from JAJZSR010000042.1 coordinate 8,832, forward strand.
TCTTCAAGCTGGGCAGCGTGGTCTGAGCCATGACGCTGCTCGCCTCGAATCCCGGCCTGTGGGTCGGGATGGTGTTCGTTTTTGCGCTCATGCTGGGGAGTTTTCTCAACGTGGTCATCCACCGCCTGCCGAAAATGCTGGAGGCCCAGTGGCATGAGCAGTGTGCCGAGCTGAAAGGGGAGGTGCCGCCCTCCCGCCCGGCCTACAATCTGCTCGTTCCCGCGTCGGCCTGCCCGGCCTGCGGCCACGCCATCGCCCCCCGGCACAACCTGCCGGTCATCGGCTGGCTGTGGCTGCGCGGCCGCTGCCATCACTGCTCGGCCAAAATCAGTGGCCGTTATCCCTTAGTGGAACTGCTCACCGCGGTATTGGCGGCCGCCGCCGCCTGGCGCTTCGGTTTCGGCTGGTCGGCACTGGCCGCGATCACCCTGATTTGCGCGCTGGTGGCGCTCGCCTTCATCGATCTGGATACCAGTCTGTTGCCTGACAGCGTCACCCAGCCGCTGCTCTGGCTCGGTCTGCTGGTCAATCTGGATGGCCTGTTCGCGCCCCTGCCGGACGCCCTGATCGGCGCCGTGGCCGGCTATCTGCTGCTGTGGGCCGTATATTGGGCCTTCAAGCTCGCCACCGGCAAGGAAGGCATGGGCTACGGCGACTTCAAGCTGCTCGCCGCGCTCGGCGCCTGGCTGGGCTGGCAGCAGTTGCCGCTCGTCATACTCGCATCCTCCCTGGTCGGCGCGCTGACCGGCATCGGGCTCATCGTCTTCGCCCGCCACGACCGCCGCGTGCCCATTCCCTTCGGCCCTTATCTGGCGGGAGGGGGCGTGCTCGCGCTGCTCGCCGGCCCCGCCCTCCTGGGCCTCTGGCTGCACGCTGCCTGAGACGGGCCATGCTGAAAATAGGCCTCACCGGCGGCATCGGGGCCGGAAAATCCGCGGTCAGCCAGCGCTTCGCCGAACTCGGCGTACCGGTCGTCGACACCGATGAGATCTCCCATCGGCTCACTGCGCCGGGGGGCGAGGCACTGCCTGTGCTGCGCCAGAATTTTGCCGACGTATTCCGTCCCGACGGCAGCCTGGACCGCGCTGCCCTGCGTCGCCTGGTGTTTGCCGATGCCAGCGCCCGCGCACGCCTGGAGGGCCTGCTGCATCCGCTCATCCGGCGGGAAGTCGAAACTGCCCTGGGCACGCTGCAGGCCCCCTACTGCATCGTCGTCGTCCCCCTGTTGGTGGAAAGCGGCGACTACGACAAACTGCTGCATCGGGTGGCCGTCGTCGACAGCCCGGAAAACAGCCGCATCGAGCGCGTGATGACGCGCAGCAGCCTGGCCCGCGAGGAAATCCTGGCCATCATCGCCGCCCAGGCCAGCCGCAAGGAACGGCTGGCGCGGGCCGATTACGTACTCAACAACAGCACCACCCTGAGTTCGCTGCGCGCCCAGGTGGACGTTCTGCACCAGCGCCTGCTGCGCGAGGCGCGCAACTTTAACTCATCCGGGGAATGAGGGACAATGGTGCCACTGCCCGCCATGATCCATTACGAGTACCCCTTAAACGAGCGCGTTCGCATGCTGCTCCGACTCGAAGACCTTTTCGATCGGTACGGCGGCTATGTCGCGGGCAACAGCGGCCTGATGCATCACGCGGCCTTGCACACCCTGTTCGAGCTCGCCGAGGTCGCGGGCCGCACCGACCTGAAATCCGATCTGCTCCAGGAATTGGAGCGCCAGCGCACCCTGCTGGCGGGGCTGATGGGCAATTCCGGAGTGGACGCGGCGGCCCTGCGAAGCGTGCTGGAGGAAATAGACAATGCCCGCAGCGGTATACACGGTATGGGTGGGCGCATCGGCCAGCATCTCAAGGATGACGACTGGCTGAACGGCATCCGCCAGCGCGCCGTGATCCCTGGAGGCTTGTGCGAGTTCGATGTCCCCAGCTACCACCACTGGCTGCATCGCCCCGCCGAGGAGCGCCGCGACCATCTGGTTGCCTGGATCGGGCCAATGGCCCCAGTGCGTATCGCCATCGGTATCGTGCTGCGCCTCCTGCGCGAGGGCAACCGCCCGCAACAGCAACACAGCGTCAATGGCGCCTTTCAGCAGATGCTGGAAGGCCGGGTCGTGCACATGCTGCGCATCGGTCTGGAAGACGGGCTTCCCTGCGTGCCGGAAATCTCCGCCAACAAATACATGCTCAATATCCGCTTCGTCTCGGCCGGCCCCGGTCAGCCCAAGGTCTGTGCCGAGGGCGTAAATTTCGAATTGACCTACTGCACCTTTTGAGCGGACGTTACCGCGATGAAAACCACCCCGCTGGTCAACTGCCCGAGTTGCGGCAAGCCCGTCATCTGGAACGGCCAGAACCGCTGGCGCCCTTTCTGCAGCGAGCGCTGCAAGAGCCTGGATCTCGGCGCCTGGGCAGCCGAGCGTTACCGCGTCCCCGTCGAGCAGGCGCCGCAGCCAGAGGACGGCTGACCCCCTCAGGCGCGGTGGGTCTGCTTGACTCCGGCGTCGCTGCCCAACAGCAGGATGTCAGCGGGACGGCGCGCGAACAGTCCGTTGGTAACCACGCCGGTGATCTGATTGATCTGGGTTTCCAGGGCGACCGGATCGAGAATATTCAGGTTGCGGACATCCAGGATCACGTTGCCGTTGTCCGTGGTGAAACCCTCGCGCAAGACCGGCTGGCCACCGAGCTTGACCAGTTCGCGGGCCACGTAACCGCGCGCCATGGGGATGACCTCCACCGGCAGCGGGAACTTCCCCAGCACGCCCACCAGCTTCGACTGGTCTACCACGCAGACGAAATAGCGCGCGCAGGCGGCGACGATTTTCTCGCGCGTGAGTGCGCCGCCGCCGCCCTTGATCATGTGGAAGTGCTGGGTGATCTCGTCTGCGCCGTCCACGTAGATTTCCAGCTCATCCACGCTGTTCAAGTCCACCACCCTGATGCCGTGCGCCTTGAGGCGCGCGGCCGTCGCCTCCGAGCTAGCGACGGCGCCGTCGATGCGGCCCTTCACGCGCGCCAGCTCGTCGATGAAATAGTTGGCGGTCGAGCCCGTACCCACGCCGATGATGCCACCCTTGACGTAATCCACCGCGGCGTGCGCCACGGCCTGTTTCATTTCGTCCTGCGTCATGTCTCGTCCGATAAGTTATTGCGAGCGGAAAGATAGCCCCGATTCGCCGAGCGCACAAACCGGGGCCGTGATGGGGCCTCAATATCGGTAATGCAACGCCTTGTACGGGCCTTCCTTGGGCACGCCGATGTAGGTGGCCTGCGTGTCGCTCAGCTCGGTCAATTGGGCATTGAGTTTTTTCAACTGCAGGCGCGCCACCTTCTCGTCCAGGTGCTTGGGCAGGGTGTAAACACCGACGGGATATTTCTCGTGATGATTGAAAAGCTCGATATGCGACCGGGTCTGATTGGCGAAAGAACTGCTCATCACGTAGCTGGGGTGGCCGGTGGCGCAGCCCAGATTCACCAGGCGCCCCTTGGCCAGCAGGATGATGCGCTTGGCCGGATTGCCGTTTCGGGGCGGGAAAATCACGTGGTCCACCTGGGGCTTGATTTCCTCCCATTGATACTGCTCCAGGCTGGCGACATCGATCTCATTGTCGAAATGCCCGATGTTGCAGACGATGGCCTGGTCTTTCATGCGCGCCATGTGCTCGTGCGTGATGACGTGGAAATTCCCCGTGGCGGTGACGAAGATGTCCGCCTTGTCCGCGGCGTAATCCACGGTCACCACACGATAGCCCTCCATGGCGGCCTGCAGGGCGCAGATGGGATCGATCTCGGTCACCCACACCTGCGCGGATAGCGCCCGCAGAGCCTGGGCCGAACCCTTGCCGACATCGCCGTAGCCGCACACGACCGCGATCTTGCCTGCCACCATGACGTCGGTGGCGCGCTTGATGCCGTCCACCAGCGACTCCCGGCAGCCGTACAGATTGTCGAACTTGGATTTGGTCACCGAATCGTTGACGTTGATGGCCGGAAATCTGAGTTCGCCGCGCTCGTGCATCTGGTAAAGCCGGTGCACACCCGTCGTGGTTTCCTCGGTTACCCCCTGGATGTGCGCCAGGCGCGTCGAGTACCACTTGGGCTCGCGTGCCAGCCGGGCCTTGATGGCGGCGAAGAGCACCCGCTCTTCCTCACTGGTCGGCTTGGCCAGCACGCCCTGGTCGACTTCGGCGCGCGCGCCCAGGTGCAGCAGCAGCGTGGCGTCCCCGCCGTCATCCAGGATCATGTTGGAGTAGGCGCCGCCGGGCCAGTCGAAAATGCGATGAGTGTAGTCCCAGTAGTCCTCCAGGCTTTCGCCCTTAACGGCGAATACGGGGGTGCCGCCCGCGGCGATGGCAGCGGCGGCATGATCCTGGGTGGAGAAGATATTGCATGACGCCCAGCGCACCTGAGCACCCAGCGCCTGCAACGTCTCGATCAGCACCGCCGTCTGGATGGTCATGTGCAGGCTGCCGGTAATGCGCGCCCCGCGCAGCGGCTGGGTAGCGGAAAACTCTTCGCGTATCGCCATGAGCCCGGGCATTTCAGTTTCGGCGATGGCGATTTCCTTGCGCCCCCAGGCGGCCAAGGCCAGGTCGGCGACGACAAAATCCTGCTGCTGGGGAATATCGATTGCGGCGCTCATCACGCCCTCCTTTCTGTCTGTTGCACATAAAAGTCAGGCGAGCGCCGTTGCAAAGCCCGCGTTGCGGGCTGGCCGAGCCTGGGGCAGAAAGCCTCGCAACGCTCCTCGGCCACGGCGGAGGCAGCAGCGCCTCCGCCGTAAGGAATCATTCAGTCTTTCGCAAAACCGCAAAAGACATCGCGCATCATGCTGATGAGCTTTAAAGTACGCGTGTCACCCACCCGATAATAAACTCGGTTGGCGTCCTTGCGCGTGCGCAGCACGCCCTTGTCCCGCAGGATGGCCAAGTGCTGGGAAATATTGCTCTGCGAGGTACCGACGCTGTCGACGATATCCTGCACGCTCACCTCGCGGTCGCCCAGGACGCATAGTATCTTCAGGCGCAGAGGATGGGACATCGCCTTCATGGCCCGCGAGGCTTGCTCTATGTGTTCATCTTTATCGATGAGTTCAACGTGTTCCAATTCCAGGCCGGCCATGCTCCCACCTCGCAAGCGCCGCAGGATGCTCCCCAAGCGGCTCCAATCACAGAAATTTAGAATAAGTCTAGATTAGGAATCTTCCATATAGTAAAATAAACAACAAAAAAGCAGAAACGAGACGGTGCTTATACCTACATGAGTCTTTCCACCCACCCGGTTCTTTTGATCATCCTCGACGGCTACGGCTGCCGCTCCGAACGCAGCCACAACGCCATCGCCCAAGCCAACCGGCCCAATTTCAATTATTTCTGGCAGCATTATCCTCACACCCGCATCAAGGCCTCCGAATCCGCGGTGGGGCTTCCCAAGGGCCAGATGGGCAACTCCGAGGTGGGGCATCTGAACCTGGGTGCCGGGCGCGTGGTCTACCAAGAATATACCCGCATCGACCACGCCATCGAGGCCGGCTATTTTTTCACCAACCCGACACTGCGCCAAGCCTGCGGCCAGGCCCGCGACGGCGGCAAGACGCTGCACATTCTCGGTCTGCTGTCCGACGGCGGCGTACACAGCCACGAAAAGCACATCCACGCGATGATAGACTTGGCCGCCCGCGAAGGGGTGCGCAAGCTCTCGGTGCACGCTTTCCTGGACGGCAGAGACACGGCCCCCAAGAGCGCCGCCATTTATCTTGAGCGCCTGGAACAACGCTTGGCGCAGGCCGGCGTCGGCCGCGTCGTTTCACTCATCGGGCGCTATTACGCGATGGATCGCGACCGCCGCTGGGTGCGGGTGAAAATGGCCTACGACCTCATCACCCGGGGCGATGCGGCCTATCGGGCGGCAACCGCCTTGCAAGGGCTGGAAGCCGCCTACGCCCGCGGCGAGTCTGATGAATTCGTCAAAGCCACCGCCATCGTTCCCGAAGGGGAGCCGCCCGCCCGCATGGAAGACGGCGACGTGGTAGTGTTCATGAATTTCCGCTCCGACCGCGCACGCCAGTTGACGCGCGCCCTGATCGAGGATGATTTCGCGGAATTCGAGCGCGGCGCCCATCCTCGCCCGGCGATGTTCTGCACCCTCACCGGTTACAGCGACGACTTCGCCGTGCCGGTCGCCTTCCCGCCCGAGCGGGTCAAAAACACTTTCGGCGAGTACATCGCCCACCTGGGCATGCGCCAACTGCGCATCGCCGAGACGGAAAAATATCCCCATGTCACATTCTTTTTCAATGGCGGGGAGGAAACCGTGTACCCAGGGGAAGATCGCATCCTGGTTCCGTCACCGGACGTCGCCACTTACGATCTCAAGCCGGAGATGAGCGCCTACGAAGTCACCGACAAGCTCGTGGAAGCGATCAACAGCCGGCAATACGATGCCATCATTTGCAACTATGCCAACGCTGACATGGTCGGCCACACCGGCGACATCGCCGCCGCCCGGCGGGCCGTCGAGGCCATAGATGCATGCCTCGGAAAAGTGGTCGAGGCGCAACTGGCGCGCGGCGGCGAGGTGCTCATCACGGCGGATCACGGCAACGCGGAGTGCATGCTGGATACCGCGACCGGCCAGGCGCACACTGCCCATACCACCAATCTGGTTCCCCTCATCTATATCGGCAAACGCCGCGCCACCCTGGCGGAAACCGGCGCACTGGAAGACGTCAGCCCCACCCTCCTGAAGCTCATGGATCTGCCGCAGCCACCCGAGATGACCGGTGAGGCGCTTATTCATTTCGAATGATTTCCCGCTCCGGAGAGCGGCGCTGCTGCTTTTGCTCGGGCTGGGCCTGGGCTCGGCGCGCGCCGACCCTCGTACCGACCTCAACCAGGTGCGCCAGCACCTGCAGACGCTGCAGCAGGAATACCGGCAAACCCAGTTGCGCCACGCCGGCGCGCGCGATGCGCTGGCGGCGGCCGAACAGGCCATTGCCGCCAGCGTTGCGCGCCTGACGACGCTCAAGGCCCAACAGGGCAGCGTACAGGCGAGCCTGGCCGAACTGCAGGGGCAAAGCGCCCAACTGCAAGCCCTCATCGCGCAACAACGGACCGCTCTCGCCGAAGACGTGCGCTATGCTTATCTGCGCCCGGGCAATGACGCCCTGAAGCTGTTGCTGAGCGACGAGGACCCCAACCAGGCGGGGCGCAACCTGCACTATCTCGCTGTCCTGGCCGCAACCCGACAGGCCCAGATGCAAAGCCTGGCCACCCATCAAAGCGAGCTTGCCCAACTGGAGCAACGGGCCGCCGCACGCAGCGCAGAGCTGGCCGGGATCGCCAAGGCAACGCAGGCGCAGCGTGTCCTGCTGGAACAGCAGCGCCAATTGCGCCAGCAGTTGCTGGCCCGCCTGGATGAAAAGATCGCATCCCAGAAGGATGAAATCGCCACCCTCAAGCGCGACGAGGCGCGCCTGTCCAGTCTCATGCAGAAGCTGGCCCGCGAAGCTGCGGCACGTGCTGCGGCCCTGCGCCGCCAGGAGGCCGCACGCCGGCGCGCGCTGGCAAGACGGGAACAGGCCGCACCGCCCCGTCGGGTGGCTCCGGCGCAAACCGCCCTGCCGCCCGGCGCGCCTTTCGCCAGCCTGCGCGGCCGCCTCTCCTGGCCAGTCGCCGGGGAACTCATGAGCCGTTTCGGCGCTCCGAGACAAGGCGGGGGCCTGACCTGGAAAGGCATTTTCATCGGCGCGCCGATGGGCACGCCGGTGCGCAGCATCGCTGCGGGACGGGTGGTGTTTGCCGACCGCCTGAGGGGCTTCGGCGAACTCATCATCATCGATCACGGCGACGGCTATATGAGCCTGTACAGCAACAATGAAAATCTGTATAAGCAGGTGGGCGACGCCGTCTCTGCCGGCGAAATCATCGCCCGCACAGGCGACGCCGACGGCCGCAGCGGAGAATATTTTGAGCTGCGCTACCGGGGCCGCGCCATCAACCCGGAGCAATGGATAAGGTAGAAGACACCCATGAGCCAATTTCGCAAACTCGCCTTGGCCGCCCTCGTCGGCACCGCATTCGGCACTGCCATCACGCTCACGTACTCGGCCGTCGCGGACAAGGAGGAAGCCTCGGCCAGCAGCCCGTTGCCGGTGGAGGAATTACGCACTTTCACGGATGTCTTCGCGCGCATCAAGAATGACTATGTGGAGCCGGTGAGCGACAAAAAGCTCATCGAGGACGCCATCAACGGCATGCTCTCCAGCCTCGACCCCCATTCCTCCTACCTCGACAAGACCGAATACAGGGATCTGCAGGTGGGCACCAGCGGGGAATTCGGCGGCCTGGGCATCGAAGTCGGCCAGGAAGATGGTTTCGTCAAGGTGGTCGCCCCCATCGAGGATACGCCTGCGTACAAGGCCGGCATCAAGCCCGGTGACCTGATCATCAAAATCAACGACACCCCGGTCAAGGGCATGAGCCTGAACGACGCCGTGAACAAGATGCGCGGCAAGCCCGGCACTCCCATCACGCTGACCCTTTTGCGCAAAGGCGTCGCCAAGCCTTTCACCGTCACCATGACGCGGGCCATCATCAAGGTCAAAAGCGTCAAATACCAGCTGCTCGATCCCGGTTACGGCTATGTCCGCATCACGCAGTTCCAGGAACACACCGGTGAATCCCTCGCCCATGCGGTGGAGGACATGGGCAAGGAAAACAAGGGGCCCCTGAAGGGATTGATCCTGGATCTGCGCAACGATCCCGGAGGGCTGTTGAACAGCGCCGTCGGGGTCGCGGCCACCTTCCTGAAGCCCGGCGCCTTGGTCGTCTACACCAAGGGGCGCGTCCCCGATTCGGACATGCGGCTCACCGCTACGCCCCAGGATTATCTGCGCCCCGGCGAAACCGACTACCTGGCGGATTTGCCAGCCTGGGTGAAAACAGTGCCCATGGTCGTGCTGGTGAACGGCGGCTCGGCCTCGGCCTCGGAGATCGTTTCCGGGGCGCTGAAGGATCAGAAACGCGCGGTCATCATGGGCACACGTACTTTCGGCAAAGGCTCGGTGCAGACCATATTGCCGCTCGACAACGGCACGGCCATCCGCCTGACCACCGCCCAGTATTTCACTCCCAGCGGCCGTTCCATCCAGGCCAAGGGCATCGTGCCCGACATCGAGATCGAGGACCCCAACGTGCGTTCCGACATGCTGGGGGTGCGCGAGGCCAATCTGGAGCATCACTTGAAGAACCCGAACGGCGAAGATCAGACCCCACAGGTGAAACCTGAGGAAGTCATCAAGGTGCCGCTGGAAAAAACGCCGCCCCCCGAACAGCCCTTGCCGCCCGGCCAGGTGGTTGCCAAAAACGATTTCTTCGTGAGCCAGGCCTTGAATCTCCTCAAGGGCGTACAGCTCATGCAAAACCGCTGAAATCGGGCCCGCGGGAAAACGCGGGGGAAACCAGCGGACGCAAGCAACGCAC
>JAJZSR010000201.1 GCA_021849595.1 Pseudomonadota bacterium
GGCGCGGATGATGGTGTAGCGATTGTAGGGCTGCTTGTTGAACTCGTCGGAGCGGTAGTGCGCCGCGATATGGGAGTTGTCGTCCAGCACCCACATGCGCTGCTCGATGATGTGGCGCTCCAGCGGGGCGTCCTCGCGGAACTCGGGAATCATGCGCTCCAGCGCGTCCGAGTAGAGGATGGCGCCCTGCACGTTCTTGGAGCCGGGATACTCGCCGCGCTCCAGCTGCAGCACCTTGAGCCCGGCTTTCGCCAGGGTGTAGGCCGCCGCGTTCCCCGAGGGACCCGCGCCTACCACGATTGCATCAAAACGTTCTTCCATGGGGCTCTCCTCAGCCGGCCTTGCGGGCGGTGGCGATATGCTGGCGGAAGGCCTCCGTCAGCGCAGGCAGGATCGTCATGGCGTTGCCGACGATGCCGTAGGTGGCGAAATCGAAAATCGGCGCGTTGGGATCGTTGTTGATGGCGATGATCACGTCCGATCCCTCCATACCGACGCGGTGCTGGATGGCGCCGGAAATGCCGGCGGCGATGTAGAGCTTGGGGCGCACGGTCTTGCCCGACTGGCCCACCTGCCGCTCTGCCTCCACCCAGCCGGCCTGCACCACCGGGCGCGTGGCGCCGACTTCGGCGCCCAGCACCTTGGCGAGATCCCACAGCAGCGCGAAGTTGTCGGGGTTCTTCATGCCGCGCCCGCCGGCGACGATGATGTCGGCAAAGGGCAACTGCGGCTTGTCGCTCAGGTTGTCGGGGATGTATTCCAGCACCTTGGTGATGATGTCGGTCTCGATCATGCCCAGCGGCGCCTCGACGATGCGTCCGCTGCGGTTGTCGTCACGTTCGGGCATGGCCATCACGCGCGGCCTCACAGTGGCCATCTGCGGCCGGTAGTTCAACGTGACAATGGTGCACAGCAGGCTGCCGCCGAAGGTGGGGCGGGTGGCCGCCAGGCTGCGGTTCTCCGGGTCGATGGCCAGCTCGGTGCAGTCGGCGGTGAGGCCGGTCTTGAGCGTGGTGGCGACCGAGCCGGCCAGATCGCGGCCCAAGGTGGTGGCGCCCAGGAGCAGAATTTCCGGCTGGAATTTATTCACCAGATCGGTGAGGCCCTTGGTGAAGGGTTCGTTGCGGTAGTTGGCGAGCACCGGGTCTTCGACCAGGTAGCAAAGGTCGGCGCCGTATTTATAGGCTTCCTCGCAGAAGCGGCGGGTTTCGGGGCCGGGCGCGCCCATGACCACGCCGGCCAGTTCCACGCCCAGCTGGTTGGCCAGCTTGCGGCCTTCGCCCAGCAGCTCCCAGGAAACGCTGTGCACCTGCCCGCGCTCGTGTTCGATGAACACCCACACGCCCTTGTAGGCGGCAAGTGCCGGGTCCAGTTCGAATTTGCGGCGGCCTTTCTTGGCCGGTTGTTCGTTGCTTGCGCTCATGGCTGATCCTTATGCGGCCTGCTTGTCGATTTCTTTTTCCAGCTTGGGGTGCTGGGTGAACAGCTTGGTCAGCAGCGTGATGGCGATGTCCCTGGGCTCGCCGCTCTCGGTTTCGATCATGTCGGCACGCTTGGCCTTGGGCTGCGGCGCGAACACTTTGCTGACGATGGTGGGCGAACCTTTGAGGCCGATCTTGGCGACGTCCTCGATGCCGGCGGCGTCCTTGTCCCACTGCTTGAGCGGGTAACGCGCGGCGCGGAACATGTTGGGCATGGTGGCGAAGCGCATTTCGTTCACCCCCTCCAGCATGGTGATGAGGCAAGGGGTCTTGGTCTTCAGCACCTGCACCCCGCCTTCGGCGCGCCGGTGCACGGTGATTTCGCGCGCTTCAAGATCGAGCGCTTCGATCTTGGACACATAGGTCAGCAGGCCCATGTCCAGCCGCTTGGCGATGCCCGGACCGACCTGGGCGGTGTCGCCGTCGATGGTCTGCTTGCCGGCGAATACCAGGTCCACCGCCATGTCCTTCTGGATCTGGCGGATGGCCGAAGCCAGCGCATAGCTGGTGGCCAGCGTGTCGGAGCCGGCAAAGGCCCGGTCGGTCACCAGCACGGCTTCGTCGGCGCCGTAGGCCAGGCATTTGCGCAGCGCGGCCTCGGCCATGGGCGGCCCCATGCACAGCACGGTGACGCGCCCGCCGAAACGGTCCTTGAGGCGCAGCGCCTCTTCCAGCGAGAACAGGTCGTAGGGATTGACGATGGCGGGCACGCCCTGGCGCATGATGGTGTTGGTCACCGGATGCACGCGGATCTGCGCCGAGTCGGGTACTTGCTTGATGCAGACGACGATATGCATGGCAGGCTTTCTCAACCGTGGGAAGGCAGGGTCTGGCGCAGCTTGTCGATGGAAAACTGCTGGGTGCCCTCGGCGTCCTGGAAGACCTTGAACACTTTTTCCTGCGCCGGGGTGGAGCGGACGAAGTCCTTGTAGGCCGCTTGCAGGTGACCCTTGCAGGCGGCGAACAGTTCGGCCTCGGGCGCCGTGGAGGGCAGCGGGCTGCTGCGCAGGTACTGATGGAAGCGCTTGAGGATGTGCAGCCGGTTCACGTTGACGACGGCCTGGTCATACTCCACGCCGAAAAACTGGAAGAATTCCTCGGCTGCGGAGAAGCTGGCAATGGTTTTGATGAGTTGATTCATGATGGGTCCTGCAGTCGATCACAAACATCCTGGCACTGGGCGCATTCCTGGCCCACGGGGGGCTGGCCGGAGAGGGCATGGAGCTGGGCCTCCAGGTCGTTGATGCGCGCCAGCATGCAACTGATGGCCTTGCCTACCGGGTCGGGCATGAGGTGGTGGTCCAGGTCGATGCCCTGGGCGGTGATGCGGCGCTGGTGCAGAGGCAGCACGGGGCGGCCGGGGATGCCCACCACCGTCATGCCGGCGGGCACGTCTTCGATGACCACCGAATTGGCACCGATGCGGGCATTGGCCCCCACGTGGATGGGGCCCAGGATCTTCGCGCCTGCGCCCACCAGCACGCCGTCGCCCAGGGTGGGATGGCGCTTGCCCGGATTCCATGAGGTGCCGCCCAGGGTCACGCCGTGATAAAGCGTGACGTCGTCGCCGATCTCGGCGGTTTCGCCGATCACCACGCCGCAGCCGTGGTCGATGAAGAAGCGCCGGCCGATGGTGGCGCCCGGGTGGATGTCGATCTGGGTGAACATGCGCACCAGAAAGCTCAGCAGACGTGCCGTATAGCGCAGGCGATGACGCCACAGGCGATGGGCAACGCGATGCCACAGCAAGGCATGGATGCCGGGATAGGTGGTGAGCACTTCCCAGCGGCTGCGTGCCGCCGGATCGCGCTGGAAGACGCAGCGTACGTCCTCACGCAGCAAGCCCAGCAGCCCCGGCGGGGGCGCGGTGCCGGGGGCGGTGCCGGCGCCGGCGGTGGGACTGACAGGCGTGTTCATGTCGGCAGCCTTCAG
>JAJZSR010000202.1 GCA_021849595.1 Pseudomonadota bacterium
ACCGACCCAAGCTGATCGCCGCTTTCTGGAAACAGGCCGAACTGCCAGTTTGATGTCATCTATTTACGTAATTCTCAATAATTTCGCAGGATACGCGATGGCATCGGATTTTTGTGTGTCGACGCCCGGCAAGATTATCAAGCGCTTAATTTGTTTTCCCGTCGGATGTTCCCACATCTTCCCAGTAGTCACCCTCAGCCAAACCAATAGAATGGCGGCCTGCGACCTCTTTGCCTGCCTCGATCTTTCCCACCACCGCTATCTGTCATGAATACCTCCCCCACCCCCGGATTCCTCGTTCGTCTCGCCTCCATGCTCTACGACAGCATCCTGCTGTTCGGCGTGCTGTGGCTCGCTTCGGCCATCGCCTCCCCCCTGCATCCGGAAGCCGGCTGGCGCCGGACGCTGTTCCAGGTGTTTCTCCTGGCGGTGATTTTTGGCTACTACGCGTTCTTCTGGGTGAAAGGCGGCCAGACGCTGGCCATGAAGACCTGGCGCATCCGCTTGACCACCGTGCAAGGCCAGCCCCTCACCCTGCGCCGCGCCCTGGCCCGCTTCGCGCTGGCGCTGCCCAGCATCGGCTGCGCCGGTCTGGGCCTGCTTTGGGCCTTGGTGGACAAGGATCGCCAGTTCCTGCACGACCGCCTGGCCGGCACCCGGCTGGTCAAAAAATAGATTTCTTCAGCGGCGCTGCACCCATTTGAGCCCCACCAGCGCGAGCAGAAAAAACACCGCCAAGGGCGTTACGGCCGTCAGGGCGGGCGGCCAGTTGTCCAGCAGGCCGACGTGCCCAAAAAAGCCATTGCTTAAGTAAAACGCCAGGCCGGCGAGTATGCCCAGCAGCACACGCAGGCCGAGATTCTCGGCACGCGGCCGATGCAGGGCGAAGGGCATGGCCAGGAGCATCATCACCGGGATGGTGAGGGGGAACAGCAGCTTGCTCCAAAGCGCGATTTCGTAGCGGTTGGCGCGCTGATGGTTGGCCTTGAGGTGCCGGATGTATTCCATGAGGGTACGCGCGGACATTTTTTCCGGCGCCACCAGGAGCACGTCGACGATGTCCGGGCTCAGCACCGAATGCCAGCGCAGATCGGGCAGATAGGTCAGTGCCACGCCATCCGGCCCGAAACGGGCGACCGTGACTTGCTGCAGTCGCCAATCCTGTTTCCCCAGCCAGCGGCCGTTTTGTGCCTGGGTGATGGCGGTGAGATTCCAGTTTGGGTCGAACTGGTAGATATACACGCCCTGCAGGCGCGCGTCCGGCAGAATTTCGCGCACATTGACGAAGGCGCCGTCGTCACGGAACCATAACCCGGAACGGAAGCGTTGCGCCACCAGTTGGCGGTTGGCCATGAGGCGCAGTTGTTGGGCACCCTGCTCGGTGTGCGGTGCCACGTATTCGCCATTGATGAGCGCGAACACGGCGAACACCATGCCCACCAGGCTCATCACCCCGGCGGCCCGCCACAGGGAATAACCGGAGGTCTGCATGACCGCGAACTCGGAGTTGGCCACTAGGCGCGAAAGCACCAGCAGGCTGCCGACCAGCGCCGCGATGGGAACGACTTCATAGACATGGCCCGGCACGTTGAGGACTACGACCAGCGCGGCCTGGGTCAAGCTGAATCCGCCGGCACGGATGGTACCCAGCTCCTGGATGAAATCGAGCAGGCCGAACAGCGCCATGACTGCCACAAACACCAGGGCGGTCGCCACCAACATGTCGCGCGCGAGGTAGCGGCTCAGGGTTTTCACGGGCGCGGCGCCGACTTGAGCCGGGTGCGATAGTAGAACAGCCACGCCGCTGCGCCCAGCATGATCAAGTGCGGCAGCAAGATGCCGATCCAGGGCAGCACGCGCCCCTCCTCGATCCACACCTGCGCAACCGACATGAGGTTGTTGTAGATGAAGAACAGCAGCCCCGCCATGAGCAGGCCGTAGGAGCGGCGGGCGCGCGGATTGACGAAGCTCAGGGGGATGGCCAAAAGCGCGAGCACCAGCGTGCTCAGAGGCAGGCCGATGCGCCAGCTCAACTCGCCCAGATAATCGGGACGATCGGAACGCAGCAGCTCGCCGAGGTAGGCATTGTTGGCGGAATCGGCGCGCGGCTGGGGCGGCAGGGGATCGATGCGCATGGCGTAGTGGCGGAAGCTGGCGATGTTGTACTGCGCCTGGCCGGGCATGCCCTCATAGCGCCGCCCGTCCTGCAGCACGAGATAGCGCGTGCCGTCGGGCTTCTGCTCACGCCGGCCGGAGCTGGCCACGATGATGCCTATCTTGCCCTTGTCCTGGACCTGCAGGAAAACATGCTTGATCGTGTCGGTCAGCGGATTGAGCCCTTCCACATAGAACACCCGAGTGCCGTCGCGCGTCTCCGCGAACACGCCCGGCACCAGCGCGGCGACGTCGTTGCGGCTTTGCAGCTCATGGCGATATTCGTCCTTCTTGCTGTTGGCCCAGGGAATGACCAGCGAAGTGAGCAGCGCCGTGAGCACGGCGATGGGCAGCGCCAGCCCGAGGACCGGCGGGATCCAGCGCAGCAGGCCCTGGCCCAGGTTCATCCAGATCACCATCTCGTGATCGCGCCACATGCGCGACAGACTCATCAGCACGCCGACGAACACCGCCACCGAAAGCAGTACCGGCAGAAAATGCATGAGCGTGAAAATCAGGAAGGTGGTGACGGCCTCGTTCGCCACATCGCCCTCGGCAGCGCTGCCCAGCAGGCGCACGAACAGCGTCACCAGCGCGATGGCCACCAGCACGGTCAGCGTCGCGGCAGTGGTCAGGGTGAGTTCGCGCAGGAGCGTTTTGCTGAACAGCATCTAAGGCGGCAGGCCTTTTGACTAATGGGAATGACTAAGTGATGATTGCGCCGAACGCCCGCGCGGAAGTCCGCTCTCGCGCCTCGGCTGCGCACAGACCCAACCCCAGCATCGGATTCAGGAGACCTTAATGAAGCATCCAGAGTATCTGCCGGAATTTAGCATAAAAGCCCAGGCCCCCGAAAAGGCGCGCAGCGCCTGCGTGGTCGTAGGCGTAATCGACGGCAGCCGGCTCTCGCCTGCCGCGCGCGCCCTGGATGAGGCAGCCGGCGGATATCTGAGCGCCGTGCTCAAAGGCGGCGATTTGGGTGCCGGCGCCGGCAACACCCTGCTGCTGCAGCGCGTGCCCGGTGTGGCGGCCGAACGGGTGCTGCTGGTGAGCCTGGGCAAGGCCGATGAGATCAATGAGAAAAACTACCGCAGCGCCTCCGCCGCCGCTTGGCGCTTGCTCAGGGACGGCGGCGCCACGGATGCGCTGAGCTGCCTGCACGAAGCCGACGTCCCCGGGCGCGACCTAGCCTGGCGCGTAGAGCAGGACACGCTATTGGCCGCGGATGCGCTGTACCGCTTCG
>JAJZSR010000043.1 GCA_021849595.1 Pseudomonadota bacterium
GGTTGAAGCCCTGGCCTGCCACCGGGTGCAGGGTCTGGGCGGCATTGCCTATGCGCACCAGGCGTTCGCCCGCGCGGCTGCCCTGCCAGGCCAGCCGCAGGGGAAAGCGGCCGCGTTCGGCGATGGCGAGAAAACGCCCGGCGCGTCCGCCGAAATGTGCTTGCAAGGCGGCGAGGAAGGCGCCGTCGTCCAGAGTGAGCAGCCGCTCCGCCTCGGCCGGGCTGGCCACCCACACCAGCGCATAGGAATCGCCGCGCGGCAACAGCGCCGCCGGGCCGTGGGGCGTGAAGCGCTCGTAAGCCAGGCCGTCGTGCGGCCGGTCGGTGCGCACTCTGCCGACCAGCGCCACCTGGCCGTAATCCTTGCTGACGCGGGGTTCGCCCTGCAGGCTGCGTCCGCCGTCGGCGATGACGGCCAGGCGCGTGGTGAGCAGGTCGCCGTCGCGCAGCTTGAGGGTGGCATAGGCGCGTCCGGGCAACGCAGATTTCACGGCGGCATCGTGGCGCACCGCCAGGCCGGCGGCCTGCAGCGCGTCGTCGAGCGCCTGCGCCAAGTCGTCGTAACCCAGCACATAGCCCAGGGCGGGGACGCCTTCCTCGGCGGCGCTGAGACGGGCGTGGCCGAAGCCGCCCTTTTGCGAGACATCGATGGCGGTGATGGGCGTGGCGCCGGCAAGCCGCTGCCACACCCCCAGGCGCTCCAGGATCAGCCGGCTGCCGTGGGACAGCGCCAGGGTGCGGGTGTCGCTCACGCGCCGGTCGGCCGCGCGCGTTTCCAACAGCAACGGGAATATCTCGCCCTGGGCCAACGCCAGAGCGCACACCGCGCCCACCGGGCCGGCGCCGACGATGAGGATGTCCGCGTGCTCAGCCACGCATCCAGGCCTCGATGTCGGCCACGGTCTTGGGCGGCGAGGTGAGCACTCGCCGACCGGTCTCGGTCACCACGACGTCGTCCTCGATGCGGATGCCGATATTCCAGTATTGCTGCGGCAAGCTCTCGGACGGGCGCAGATAAAGTCCCGGCTCCACCGTCAGCACCATGCCGGGATGCAATTCCCGCCACGCGCCTTCGCGTTTGTAGTCCCCGGCGTCGTGCACGTCCAGGCCCAGCCAGTGGCCGGTCCTGTGCATGTAATAAGGCTTGTAGGCCTCTGTTTCCAAAAGGCCCGCCAGTTCGCCCTTGAGAAAGCCCAGATCGATCAGGCCCCGGGTGAGCACGGCGAGCGCGGCTTCGTGCGGGGCATTCCATAAGGCCCCCGGCTGGACTGCGGCGATCGCCTGGGCCTGCGCCTCCAAGACGATTTCATAAACGGCCTTCTGCGGCCCGCTGAACCGCCCATTGACCGGGAAGGTGCGTGTGATGTCGGAAGCGTAGCCTTCCAACTCGCCGCCCGCGTCGATGAGCAGCAGCTCACCGTCCTTCAGTTCGGCGTTGTTCTCCACATAGTGCAGCACGCAGGCATGGGCGCCGCCCGCGACGATGCAGGGATAGGCAGGATGGCGCGCGCCCGCGGAGACGAAGGCATGCAGCAGCTCGGCCTCGATCTCGTACTCATGGCGGCCGGGGCGGGCGGCGCGCATGGCGCGGCGGTGGGCATCGCTGGAGAGGTCGGCGGCGCGCTGCATGATCTCCAGTTCGTGGGCGTCCTTGATGAGGCGCATGTCGTCCAGCCAGCGGCGCACATCGATGATCTCCTGCGGCGCCGCCACACCCGTGCGCGCCTTGGCCCGCACGGCGTTGAGCCAGCCCAGCACGCAGGCATCCCAGGCAGCGTCGTGGCCCACTGCATAGGCCAGGCGCGGCTGGTCCGCCAGGAGCTCGGGCAGCTTGGCGTCCAGCTCGGCGAAGGGATAGGCTTCGTCGAAGCCGAATTTTTCCTTGGCGCCTTGGGGCCCGAGGCGGTAGCCGTCCCACACTTCGCGCTCGGCATCGCGTTCGCGGCAGAACAGCAGGCTTTTGGGCGTTGCGCCGCCGATGAGCACCAGCACGGCCTCGGGCTCGGCGAAGCCGGTGAGGTAGTAGAAATAGCTATCGAAACGATAGGGGTAATGGCTGTCGCGGTTGCGCAGCGCTTCCGGCGCGGTGGCGACCACGGCCACGCCGGCGCCGAGATGGTCGGCCAGGCGCCGGCGGCGTTGGGCATACACATCACTCATGGGTATCGGAGTCCTCTTGGGCCAGGGCATCGAGCAGGGCGGCCCACAGATTTTCCCGCTCCGCGAGGCCGCCAAGCAAGTCACGGTGGAAGGCGATGAGCGCGGCCTCGAAGGCCGCGCGGTCGGCACTGCCTTCCAAGCTTTGCGCATCCTGCTCGACTTGCAGCAGGGCATCCTTGAGGTTGAGCGCGGAAGCGAGCGCATTTTTCAGTTGCTCGCGCGGGCGCGGTATCCAGGCGCGGTCGGCAGAGAGCGATGCCAGGCGCTCGCCCAGTTCCAGCAGCTTCTTGCGCAGCTTGCCCACCGCCCCCAGGCGGGCGGATTTGAGTTCGCCCAGGACTGCCAGTTCCATGAGGCGCAGCCATTGCGTCTTCAGCCCGGCGGGCCAGGGGCCGGCGACCGTCACGGCGCGCGAGATGTCGGAGTCCTCGCGGGCCAGGCGCCGGATCAGCAGGGCGTCCAGCTCGCGCAGGCGCTCGGGTGTGCCTACGTCCACCCACAGGCCGCGATAGTGCTCGCCGCTCACCTGCCCTTGGGCCATGGCGCTTTTCAGTAGCGGCGCGAGCGGCACCTTCACCCCGGCAGGCGTGCCGGCAAAGAGGGTACGGTGATAAACCCCCAGGCCGGCGAAGGTATGGCGCGCCGCGTCGTCCTCCCTGACCCAGCCGCCTTGCAAGGCGAAATCACCCTGCCGGTGGTGGGCGGGATTGTCCACCAGCACCAGATGGGCGAGGCGTTCGGCCGGCCAGGTTTCGGCGTGCCGACGCAAGGCCGCATAGTCGTAATCGCTATAAATGTCGGCGTTCACCACAGGAAAGATATCTGCGTCCAGCAGCGGCAGAGCAGTAGCGATGCCGCCGGCGGTTTCCAGGGCTTCGCCCTCACGCGAGTAGGCGATTTCGACGCCGTAGCGGCGCCCGTTGCCGAGCTGGTTCTCGATCTGCTCGCCCAGGTGGGCGTGGTTGATGACCAGGCGGTCGAAGCCGGCGCCGGCGAGTTTTTCCACATGCCAGACGATGAGCGGCTTGCCGCCCGCCAGCAAGAGCGGCTTGGGGGTGTGGTCGGTGAGCGGGCGCATGCGCTCGCCGCGCCCCGCCGCAAGGATCATGGCGCTGGGCATGTCAGAACGTATAGCCCATCTGGGGCTCTTGCCCCTCCAGCTCGTCGAGCAGGCCCAGCAGCGGGCGCAGTTCGTTGTAGCGCTCGCAGGCCTTCCTCAGGTGATCCATGACCAAGGGCATGTCTTTGAGATAGCCTTGCTTGCCGTCGCGGTGCCACAAACGGGCGAAAATGCCCAGCACCTTGAGGTGGCGCTGCACCCCCATCCATTCGAAGTCGCGGTAGAAGGCGTAGAAATCCATGTCCACCGGCAGCCTGCGCTTCTTTGCCTGCTCCCAGTAGCGGATCACCCAGTCCAGCACATGCTCCTCGTCCCAGCGGATGTAGGCATCCTTGTAGAGCGAAACGAGATCGTAAGTGATGGGGCCGTAAACGGCATCCTGGAAATCCAGCACGCCGGGGTTGGGGTCGCTCAGCATGAGGTTGCGGCTGTGGTAATCGCGGTGCACCCATACGCGCGGCTGCGCCAGATTGTTGGCGAGCAGCACCTCGAATACCTGGGTCAGTACAGCCTGCTGTTCGGCGTCCAGGGTATGCCCGAGGTGGTGGCCGACATACCATTCGGGGAACAACTGCATTTCGCGCAGCAGCAGGGCGCGGTCGTAGTCGGGCAGCGCGCCGGGACGGCTAGCCGCTTGGATGCTGAGCAGCGTTTCGTTGGCGGCAAGATAAAGTTCGCGCGCATTGGCCTCGTTGAGCGCCGCCAGGTAAGTAGTGCTGCCCAGGTCGGAGAGCAGCAGGAAGCCCTGGTCGAGATCCTGCGCCAGCACTTCCGGCACGTGCACGCCGGCGGCGCGGAACAGCTCGGCGACGTGCAGATAGGGCCGGCAATCCTCATGGCTTGGCGGCGCGTCCATCACGATATAATGGCGGCCATTCAGCGTGGCGCGGAAATAGCGCCGGAAGCTGGCGTCGCTGGACGCGGGGGCCAAATCGAAGGCGTCGGCGGCCAGGGTGCAGGCTACCCAGGCGCGCAGTTGATCCACTCTGTCCAACGGGCTCGACTCGATAAGAAAACCTCAGGATTCTACAACGCTTGCTGCGCCGCCCCGTTCTTTCCCTGCTGGCTTTGAGCCTTCTGTCCGCCCTGGCGCGGGCCGATGGGCCGCCCCTATGGCTGCGCCTGGACACCCACTTGCTGGGCTCGCGCCTGGGCAACGAGGGCGGCGCCATGTTTTTGCGCGCGGATCGGCTGGAGTCGAACGAGAAAGACGTGGTGGAGGCGTTCGGCCATGTGGAGGCGCGCCATGCCGGGCAGAACTTTTTCGCCGACTATGCGCGCTACAACCGCGAGCTGAATCAGTTGGTGGCTCAGGGCGGTGTGCGCCTGGAACAGGCCAACGTGGTGGTGACCGGCAGCTTCCTGAAGATGCAACTCGACAATCGCGTGGGCTACCTGGACCACCCCGTGTTCTACATCCTCACCAATCACAGCCGCGGCGATGCCGCCAAGGCTGACTTCCTGGGACAGGAACGCTACCGGCTGGACCGCGTACGCTACACCACTTGCCCGGTGGGCAACGACGACTGGCTGCTCAAGGCCGGCACGCTGAACATCAACCAGCAGACCCAGGTCGGCAGTGCCAGCAACGTGCTGCTCACCTTCAAGAGCGTGCCGCTTTTGTACACGCCCTGGCTGGATTTTCCCATCAGCGGCCAGCGCAAGTCGGGCTTTCTGGCGCCGGTGTTCGGCACCACCAGCAAGGGCGGCATAGATGTCACCATTCCCTATTACCTGAATCTGGCGCCTAACTACGATCTCACCCTCTACCCGCGCATCATCACCAAGCGCGGCATGCAAATGGGCTTCGACGGGCGCTATTTGTTCCCGGGCATGAGCGGCGAGGACGTGATCGAATACCTGCCCGACGACCGCGTGGCGGGACGCGACCGCTGGGGTCTGTTCTTGAGTCACAACCAGAGCTTCGGCGTGCCCGGCCTGTCAGCCAGCGTGAACTACCAGCGCGTGTCGGACAACAACTATTTCCGCGATCTTTCCAACCAGGTGGTCAACACCTCCACCACCATCCTGCCGCAACAAGGCAGCGTGACCTACGACGCCGGCTGGTGGCAGGCCAGCCTGCTGGCCCAGCAGTTCCAGACCCTGCAGGATCCCAATGCCCCGGTGACCGTGCCCTACAACCGCATGCCCGAACTGGACCTGAGCGCGGCGAAATACCTCACCCCCTGGATGGTGGGCAGCCTGGACGGCCAGTTCGTCAAGTTCGCCGGCGTCACCAGCGCGCCCACGGGGACGCGCTTCGTGCTCTATCCGCGCATCGCGCTGCCCTATGAGAACAGCTATTTCCATTTCACGCCCAAATTCGGCGTCAACTACGCGCGCTACGACCTGACCAACAATGTGGTGAACGGCCAGACGGTGGATCAGATCACGCGCACTCTGCCCATGGCCAGCGTGGACACCGGCCTGGCTTTCGAGCGCGAGTTCAATTTCCGCGGCAAGGCCTATAGCCAGACCTTGGAGCCGCGCCTGTTCTACGTCTACATCCCCTACCGCAACCAGAACGCCATTCCGGTGTTCGATACCGGCCAACTGGATTTCAACTTCGCGCAGATGTTCCAGGAAAACCAGTTCGTGGGCTGGGACCGCATCAATAACGCCAACCAGCTCACGGTGGCGGCCAGCTCGCGCTTCATCGAGCGCAATACCGGGCTGGAGCGCCTGAACGTCGCCGTCGGCCAGCGTTTCTACTTCACGCCCCAGCGCGTGACCCTGCCCGGCGTGCCGCTGTCCACCCAACCCTCGTCGGATTTCCTTGCCGTGGCAAGCGGCCAGGTCACGCGCACCATCCGGCTAGGCGGCGGCTGGGAATACAACGTGCACACGAACAGCACGGTGAAATCCAGCATCAGCTTCAGCTATCAGCCCTATCTGGGGCAGGTGGTGAACCTGGGCTACAACTACATCGCCGGCTCCATCGAGCAGATCGATTTCTCCACCCAGTGGCCGCTCACGCAACGGCTGTACGGCCTCGCGCGCATGAACTTCTCGACCCGCGACCGGCGCCTGTTGGACGCCCTCGCGGGGGTGGAGTATAACGGCGGCTGCTGGGTGCTGCGCGCGGTGGTGCAGCGCATTCCGGTATCGCAAACCGCGGTCAACAACGCCTTCTTCATCCAATTGGAACTGAACGGCCTGTTCCGCCTCGGGTCTGATCCCCTGTCTGCCCTTCAACAAAGCATCCAAGGTTATGCAAGCACCAACCAGATTCTCAACCGCCCTTAAGCTCTTCTGTGCCCTGGGCCTGGCCTGGCCGCTCGCGGCGGCAGCCGCGGACGCGCCGGCGCCCATCCAGCCGGTGGACGCCATTGCGGCCGTGGTCAACAGCCAGGTCATCACGCGCAACCAGTTGGCGGCGCGCTACGATCAGATCGCTGCCCAGCTCCAACGGCAGAATGTTCCCTTGCCGCCTAAGGACGTGCTGGAAAAGCAGGTGCTGGAGCGCATGATTACCGAGCGCGTGTTGCTGCAGCATGCCCAGGAAACCGGCATACGCGTCGATCCGGTCATGCTCGACCAGGCCATCCAGCGCGTGGCGGAACAAAACCACATGAGCGTCGAGCAGCTCAAGGAGGCGCTGACCAAGGACGGCATGGGCTATGAGCGCTTCCGCGACCGCCTGAAAGACCAGATGCTGGTGGACCAGGCGCGCCAGCGCGACGTGGACAACCGCATCACCGTGTCCGACGCCGAAATCGCCGGCTATTTGCAGACCCAGGCCACCCAGGGCGCCAATGAGCAATACGATCTTTCGCAGATCTACATCGCCGCGCCGGAAAACGCCACGCCCGCGGAAATCCAGGCCAAGCAGGCCAAGGCCGAGGAGGTGCTGCAAAAGCTGCGCGCCGGCGGCAATTTCGAGGAACTGTCGGCGAGTTATTCGGACGCGCCCAACGCCCTGCAGGGCGGTGCCCTGGGCTGGCGCGACGGCGGCCAGTTTCCGCCCGATTTCCTGCAGATCATCGCCAAGCTGCCCATCGGCGGCTATAGCAACATCCTGCGCACCAACAGCGGCTTTCACATCTTCAAGCTCAACGGCAAGCGCGCGCAAAACGAAAAGCTCATGGTGACGCAAAGCCAAGTGCGCGAAATCCTTATCAAGACCGACGAGGCGACGTCGTCCGAGGACGCACGCCAGCGCCTGGCCAGCATACGCGATCGCATCGAGCACCGCGCCACCACCTTCGCCGACATGGCGCGCCAGTATTCGCAGGATCCCAGCTCGGCCAAGGGCGGCGACATCGGCTGGGTGAACCCGGGCACCACCCTGCCGGAATTCCAGAAGGTCATGGACAGTCTCAAGCCGGGTGAGCTGAGCCAGCCCTTTCAGACCCCGCTGGGTTGGTTCCTCATCGAGGTCACGGCGCGGCGCGAGAAGGACATGACCGCCGAGCGCGCCAAGCTCGAAGCGCGCAAGGCCATTTTTGAACGCAAGGCGGAAGAGGCCTACCAGGATTGGGTGCGCCAACTGCGCGATGCGGCCTATGTGGAAATTTTCCCGCCTTACTGAAGCGTCCTCACCTCGGTCCTCTCCCGCTAGCAGGAGAGAGGGACGCAGCGTCGCTGCGCGACGTTTGCTTTGACCATGCCGCGCGTGGCCCTTACTCCCGGCGAACCCGCAGGCATCGGTCCCGACCTGACCGTGCTGCTGGCCGAGCGCGCGCGCGATTACGAGCTGGTGGTGGTGGGCGACGCCGACATGATCGAGGCACGCGCGCGCACCCTTGGTCTGGCGCTGGAAACCTCGGCCTTCGATGCGGACCGCCCGGCCGAGCGCGCGCCGCATCGCTTGTCGGTGCTGCACGTGCCTGCGGCGCACCCGCCCCGGCCGGGGCAGTTGGATGCCGCCAATGCCCCCTATGTGCTGGAAACCCTGCGCCAGGCGACGGCCGGCTGCCTGGACGGGCGCTTTGATGCCCTCGTCACCGGCCCGGTGCACAAGGGCGTCATCAACGAGGCGGGCATTCCTTTTTCCGGGCACACCGAATTCCTCGCCGAGCTCACGCGCGTGCCGCGCGTGGTGATGCTGTTGGTAGGCGGCGGGCTGCGCGTCGCCCTGGCCACCACCCACCTGCCGCTCAAGGACGTCGCCGGCGCGCTCACCCCGGCCTTGCTGCGGGAGGTGATCGAAATCCTGCACCGCGACCTGCGCGAAAAATTCGGCTTTGCCGACCCGCACATCGCCGTTGCCGGCCTGAACCCCCACGCCGGCGAAGGCGGTCATCTGGGGCGCGAGGAAATCGAGGTCATCGCCCCGGTACTGGAGGCGCTGCGCGCGCAGGGCATGCGCCTGTGGGGCCCGCTGCCGGCCGACACGCTGTTCAACCACCTGGACGGCGTCGACGTGGTGCTGGCCATGTACCACGACCAGGGCCTGCCGGTGCTCAAGTACGCCAGTTTCGGCGAAGGCGTCAACCTCACCCTGGGTCTGCCCATCATCCGCACATCGGTGGACCACGGCACCGCCCTGCAACTGGCCGGCACCGGCAACATCCACGGCGGCAGCCTGGATGCCGCGGTGGAATACGCCTTGGATCTGGCGCGGCGCTGGTCGCGCGCCTGAGCGCATCCCGGGCAGGCGGCGGGGCTACAATGCCCACATAACGACATGGAAAAAGCGCCCGGAGACAGACCACCTGCCGCCACGCCGGAAGGCGTGGCCGGGGCCGCGCGTGCCGCCCTGCGCCAGACCCGCCAGGTGCTGCTGGGGGTGGCCGCACTGTTCGTCCTGCTCACGGCGGGCTATCTCTGGAGCAGTTGGCGGCAGGCCGCGCGCGAAGCCTGGAACGAACTGCAGGCGCTGTCCAACCTGGCGCAATCCGCGGCGCAGATTCATTTCGACCAATACGCTCGCGGCATGGAACAGTTGGGCGCCCAGGTCGTGCTGCTGCAGGAGGCCGGCGGCAATACCGATCTCCTGCCGCTGCTGCAGGCTTTCCTGCACGCCTACCCCGACCTTTCCGGTGTCAACCTGGTGCTGCCCGACGGCCGCCTCTTGACCAGTTCGGCGGCGCCCGACCGGGATACGGCGCGCCGCTTCAACGCCAATCCCAAGCTCATGCAAATCCTGGGTGCCATGCGCGGCCACCAAGGGCTGCAGTTTTTCCCTCCGGTGGTGAGCCCCCTGACCCATGTGCCGGTCATCCGGCTGGGCTATCCGGTGCGCGGCGCCAACGACCAGGTGCGCTTCTACATCGTCGCCGGGCTGAACCTGGAGCGCCAGACCGCGCTGTGGCGCAGCCTGCTCACGCAGGAAGAGGCACGCAACCGGCTGGGCTTGGGCGTTATCACCCAGGACGGATTCCTACTGGAGGGCTGGCCGCTGCCCAAGCTGCCGCCGGAACAGTTGGTGGCGTTCCTCGACCAGCCGCGCAACGGCGCCGTCCGCTATGCCCTGGCGCGTGATCCCCTGGCCCGGCAGGCGCGCATCGTGGGGGAACTCAACATCGGTGGGCGGGATGTGTTCTGGGGCATGTTCAAGCGCCTGCAAGGCTATCCGGCCGCCGCCTTCGTGGTGATGCCGCGCGCCGTCGCGGTCGCGAGCTGGTGGCGGCGGGTGCGGCTGCCCCTCCTGCTGGAGCTGTTTGCCGTGACCGGCTTTGCCTGGCTCATGCGCCGCACCCTCAAGGCGCAGCAGGAGGCGCTCGCCCTCACCCTGGAGCGACAGGCCCGGGAGCGCGGGCAGGCCCGCCAGCGCGCGCGCCTGGAACGCTTGCAAGGGTTGTACCAGGCGCTGCTCTCCGCCGGCGACGTCATCCTCAAATCGACCGGCGACATCGCCATGCTCAATGGCATCTGCCGGCATCTGGCGCAATGCGGGCTGTTCGCCGCGGCCTGGGTAGTGCGGCCGGACGCCGAGGGCCGCTTTCACGGCCTGGCCGCCGCCGACGCCGACGCCGCCGGCAACGTGGAGCGCCTGGCTTTGTCCCTGCACGAGGCCAGCGGCCCGGTAGCGCGGGCCTGGCTGAACGACCGCCTGGAATACAACAACGACCACCGCGACGATCGCTCGCTCGACAGCCGGCGTGCCTTCCTCGACGCGAGGGGTTGGGTGTCCGGCGTGGCCATACCCATCCACCGCGGCGGCAAGCCCTACGCCATCCTGGGGCTGGCCGGCGGCCAGATCGGGCTGTTCGACGAGGAAGTGCTTACCCTGGTGGCGCAGATCGGGCGCCAGCTGAGCCAAGGCCTGGACGAGCTGGACCTCAAGCAAAGCCTGCAGCACGAGCGCAGCAAGCAGAGCTATCTCGCGCGCCACGATGCCTTGACCGGCCTGCCCAATCGCTTGGCTTATACGGAGCAGTTGCCGCGGGCGCTGGCGCGGGCCCGGCGCCACAAGAGCCTGCTGGCGGTGGGCATCATGGATCTGGACGACTTCAAGCCCGTCAACGACACCTGGGGCCATGCCGCCGGCGACGAGATCTTGCAGGAATTGGGGCGCCGCCTGTCCGCGGCGGTGCGCGAAACCGATCTGGTGGCGCGCCTGGGCGGGGATGAGTTCGCCTTTCTGCTGGAGGGCCTGAGCCAGCCCGACTGCCTGCCGCGTGCCCTGGCGCGCATCCATGCCGCGGTGGAAACGCCCTTCGCTCTTTCCGGCGGACGCAGCGCGCGGGTCGGCTTGAGCCTTGGGGTGACGCTTTATCCGCACGACGACGCGGAAGCGGATACCCTGCTGAGCCACGCCGATACCGCGCTCTACGAAATCAAAGCCGTCAAGGGCGCGCGTGCGGACTGGTGGCGCCTGTGGCGGCCGTCCGTGTAAGCGGGGCACAAACAAAAAGGGCAGGTGCCGCGGCACCTGCCCCTAGTCCCGCCCGAAGCGGGTTATGCGAAGACGGCGGGATCAGATGCCCAGTTCCGTCTTCCAGTAGGCTTTGATCGCCTTTACCGTGCTCGGAGGCAGGGGGCCAAAGGCGATGGACTCGGCTTGCGCCTGGCCGTGCTCGAAGCCCCAGTCGAAGAATTTTATGACCTGCTCGTTGGTTTCCTTGGGAGCGCTCTTGCGCAGGATCTGCCAAGTACAGCCGGAAATGGGCCAACTCTCGGCGCCGGGTTGGTCGGTGAGGATCACGTAGAAGTCCTTGGCCTTGGTAAAGTCCACGTTGGCTGCGGCTGCCTGGAAGCCCTTGAGACTGGGGCTGACCAGCTTGCCGGCCCGGTTGTACATGCGCGCGTAGCTCAGCTTGCTTTCCAGAATGTAGGCGTACTCGACATAGCCGATGGAACCGGGAATTTGCTTCACGAAACCGGCAACGCCCTCATTACCCTTGCCGCCCAGGCCTGTGGGCCAGTTGATGGAGGTGTCCGCACCGATTTTTTCTTTCCATTCCGGGCTAACTTTGGACAGGTAGTTGGCGAAGGTGAAGGTGGTGCCGGAGCCGTCGGAACGATGCACCACGGTGATGGCCATGTCGGGGAGCTTCAGTCCTTTGTTGAGGGCGGCGATCTCGGGGTCGTTCCATTTTTTGATCTGGCCCATATAGATTTTGGCAACCACAGGACCGCTCAGGATCAACTGGCCGGGAGCGATGCCGGGCAGGTTGTACACAATGTCCTCACCTGCGATGGCGGTGGGAAACTGGATCAAGCCGCTGGCTTTGAGATCCTCTGGCTTGAGAGGCATATCGCTGGCGCCAAAAGCCACTGTTCCTGCCTTGATCTGCTTAATACCACCACCTGAGCCGATGGACTGGTAGTTCACCTGAATGCCGGTTTTTTGTGCGTAGGCTTGGCTCCATTTAGCCACCAGGGGGTACACCCAGGTACTGCCGGCGCCGGTGATTTCGGCAGCGCTGGCATGGGCGGCGCCTAAGCCGAGGGAGAGCGCCACCGCGGTCGCGCTCACGGTCTTGAGGAATTTCCTTCTCAGCAACATCTGTTTCTCCTAGTTAGGGATAATGGGCATAGTGCCGCGGGTGGGCTGCTTGTTTTAAGTGCCGCTTTAATCTGCGGTGACGGGATTCTGCTCAGCAGCCGTGATGAGCATATGAAAATTTCGTGACAGTTTTGTTAAAAACTCGGGCTCGATCACAAATATGCAGGCTTATCTGGTGGGCGGTGCCGTGCGCGATGAACTGCTGGGCTTGCCGGTGCAGGACCGCGACTGGGTGGTGGTGGGCGCTACGGCCGAGGCCATGGCGGCTCGGGGCTTCCTGCCCGTGGGGCGGGATTTCCCGGTTTTCCTGCACCCGCAGACCAAGGAGGAGTACGCACTCGCTCGTACCGAGCGCAAGTCGGGGCGCGGCTACAAGGGCTTCACCGTCTATGCCGATGCGTCCGTGACCCTGGAGGAGGATCTGCGCCGGCGCGACCTCACCATCAACGCCATCGCTAAGAGCGCGGCGGGCGAAATCATCGATCCCTATGACGGCCGGCGCGACCTGCAGGACAGGGTGTTGCGCCATGTGAGCGAGGCCTTTGCCGAAGATCCCCTGCGCGTGTTGCGGGTGGCGCGCTTCGCCGCCCGGTTCAGCGAGTTTTCAGTGGCGCCGGAAACGCTTGATCTCATGACCCGGATGACGGCTTCGGGCGAACTGGCCGAGCTGGTGCCCGAGCGTGTCTGGCAGGAGCTGGCGCGCGGGCTGATGGAGGCTCAGCCTTCGCGCATGTTCGAAGTGCTGCGATTATGCGGCGCCCTGGCCGTCGTCCTGCCGGAGATCGATCGCCTGTTCGGGGTGCCGCAGCCGCCGGAACATCATCCCGAAGTGGATACCGGCGTGCACGTCATGCTCGTGGTGGATTGGGCTGCGCGCCGGCGCCATCCCTTGGCGGTGCGTTTCGCCGCGCTGACGCACGATCTGGGCAAGGGGCTGACCGCGCCCGAACTGTGGCCCAAACACCATGGTCATGAGGCCGGGAGTGTCGCCCTCGTGCGCGCCCTGGCCGCGCGCTTGCGCCTGCCGGCGGACGTGCGCGATCTGGCCATCATTGTTGCGCGCGACCACGGCAATGCGCATCGCGCCCCGCAATTGCGCCCCTCCACGTTGGTGGAACTGCTGGAGCGCTGCGACGCCTTTCGGCGCCCGGAGCGCTTCGAGCTTTTCATTGCCGCCTGCGAGTGCGATTTCCGCGGTCGCCCCGGCTTCGAGGCGCGGTCTTATCCGCCCGCCGAACATCTGCGCTGCGCCCTGGCGGCGGCGCAGGGGGTGGATGCGGGCGCTATTGCGCAAAAGCGGCCCGCGGACATCCGTCTGGCCATATTTCAGGCGCGCGCCCAGGCCGTGGCGCAGGCCTGTGGCGCGACTCATTCGCCGGCGGGATCGTAGCCCTTGAAGTAGTGGCGGAACAGCAGGATGTAGGCGCCCTGCAGCCCGG
This sequence comes from Pseudomonadota bacterium, assembly GCA_021849595.1. GTDB lineage: Bacteria > Pseudomonadota > Gammaproteobacteria > Burkholderiales > Thiobacillaceae > JAJXXS01. Next base: position 13,615 of record JAJZSR010000043.1, read on the forward strand.
TGGCGAGGATGAAGGGCATCACCAGCCAATGGAAATGGAAAAACACGCCTGCAATCAGCGGTCCGAAGGCCCGCGGCACCTGCATGGACAGGCTGTTGGTCATGGCTGCCAGGCCGCGCCGCTCGGACGACAGCAGCGACAGCGCCAGGGCCTGGCGTGGTCCGACGGTGCCGCGATTGATGGCCATGCGCAGCACGTAAAAGGCGGCGGCCAGCCAGAACAGGGGCATCAGCGGTATCAGCAACAGTAGCCCCAGTCCGGCCAGGCGCAGGCGCGCCACGGTTTCCACCACGCCCAGGCTGGCGGATAGCCTCCCAGCGGCGAGTGCCAAACCGGCGGTGAGAAAAAATCCCAGCGCCATCATGGTGCCTATGGCCTCCGGCCCCACGCCGAATTTGAGCAAGAACCAGTAAGCCATGAGCGGGCCCACCAGGCCGATGCCGAGGCCGTTCAGGCCGTTGACCGTACTCAGTCGCAAGAGGTTTTTGCGCTCGTCCGGAGTGAGGCGCGCAGGGGCGCGGCGCATGCCGTTGTCATCCAGCGCGGGCAGTGTCTCGCGCGCGCGCCACAGCAGCGTGAAGCCCGCCAGTGCGCCTAGCAGAGGAAAGATGAACAGCCAGCGATAATCCTGGGCCTGGAGGTGGCCGTCCACCCACAGCGCGGGAAGGGCGGCAGCCAGGGCGCCGAATCCCATGCCCGCGACCGCCAGGGCAGTGTTTAGGCTCAGGCCTTCGCCCCAGCGCCGCACCGGCAGGCTGTGCGACAACCATGCTTGTTCCGCAGGGGCGAAAGGCCCCGCGGCACCGTTGGCCCCGCGCCCGTAGCCTGCCACAAGCGTGGCCGCCACCAGCGCCGCCGGTGCCGTGCTGAGGCCGGCCAGGAGCGCCGCCGCCATCTGCGCCGCTTCGAAGCTCAGCAGGAAACGGCGGCTGCCATGGCGGTCCACCAGCGGCCCCATGATGGCCGTAGCGAAGGCGTTGACCGCCAGCGCGGAAGTGTAGAGCGCGCCGATGGCGGGCGCCCCCCACCCAAGTGCATGAAGATACAAGGCGAAATCGACCTGCCACACGCCCTGTCCGAAGGCGCGCGCCATGCGCGCGAGGATCACGTGCCGCGCATCGGCAGGAAAGGCGGAATGAAAAAGCCCGGCGATGCCGCCGGGCCAAGAAGTCTCGGAAGGCGCTGAATCAGCCATCCTGCGAGTGTAGCAGGATGGTTGGCTGCGCCGGTTCAGAAGCCGAGGGAGACGTTCACCATTTCGGCACGGCCGGGGATGGTGTAGTACAGGTTGGTGCTGGCGTATTGGGTCGAGCCGGCCAGGTCGGCGATGCCCGTCTTGTCGAACAGGTTGTGTACCTGCAGGCTGACTTTGCCGCGCTTCACCCAGTAGGGCAGATCGTGCAGGCCGTAGCTGACGTTCAGGTCGGTCAAAGCGAACGCGGGCAGAGGATCGCTTTCGCCGGGGTTGCCGTAGCGCTTGCCGATGTACTTGGTGATCAGCGAGGCATACCAGGGGCCGCTGTTGTACATCAGGCCGGCCGCCGCGGTGGCATTGGGCGCTTCGGGCAACGTGAGTCCGGTTTGCTTGTCGTAGGCGCGGTTGATGCTGCCGTTGGCATACACGCTTATGCCGCCGCCCACGTAATAAGTGCCCTCGCCCTCGACGCCCTTGTAGATGGCGCCGCCGTCGTTGATCCAGATGTTTTGTCCGACCGGCCCTTTGACCTTGAGTGCAAGGTTGTTGAAGTCGATGTAGTAAACGTCCCCCGACAGGGCCAGGTCATGGCTGCGCCATGTAGTGCCGACCTGGTAGTTCATGGTCGTCTCCGGGTTGACCGAATTGTCCGCCGGGTTGGCGACATAGAACACGTTCAGGTTGGGCGCGAGAAAGCCCTGGGCCACCTGTACATAGGCCGACCAGTTCTTCTGGATCAGGTAATGCAGATCGACGCTGCCCAGCGCCTTGCCCCAGCTCTTGGAATAGTTGAGCGCGCCCTGGACCTGCCCTTGGTTCTGCACGGCATCGAGGGTGCGGCGGAACCAGGCGTATTTGACGCCCGGCGTGAGGGTGAGGGAGGGCGTGATCTTCCAGGCGTACTGCACGTAGGGCTGGAAGCTGTCCAGCGAGTCGTACATCAGGCGGTCGATGTAGGTGCCGGGCGGGTTGGCGTTCGCGGCTTCCAGGGGGGCATTGGGGCCGGTAGTGATGACGTTGTAGTTGAAGGCCCCGCCCTGGCTCATGTCGATTTCATATTGATTGCGGTTGTTGCCCTGATGGTCGTACCAGGCACCGTAGCCCAGCATGCCGGGGCCCAGGTCGTTGGTGAGTTTCAGGATGTCGCCGATGGAGCGGTAGGCCATGAGCATGCGCTCGCCGGGGACATCGTTGGGCATGCTGAGTCCGCCGGGGCTGCCCAGGACGGTGCCGTTGGGCGTCTCGCCGTTGGGATCGAAGCCGTTCCAGCCGTGGTGAGTGTAGTCGTAGGTGTAGAGCTTGTTGTCCAAGGTCCAGCCGTCGCCCTGATGCTTCAGGCCGATGTACTCGAAGTCGGTTTCGATGTTGTCGTAGTTGTAGCCATAAAAAGCCTGGCTGGTGGGGCCGTTGTTCAGGCCGAAGGTGGGGCCGTATTGTTGGATTTGCGCCAGGGTCGCGCCGGGCGAGACGTTCTGGTGCAGGGTGTTGTACATGGCCACCAGGCTCAGCACGGTGTCACTGCCCAGCGGCTTGAGCAGTTTGAAATAGACGTTCTGGCGCTTGAGTCTGGCGTCGGTGAGATAGCCGTCGGTGTTGAAGCGCTTGTAATCGATGACGGCGCTGGCGCCGCCCCAGTTCTGCATTACGCCGGTGTCGAAGCGGGCGCCTTCCAGATGGGTGCCGAAGCTGCCCAGCGAACCGTAGGCGGTGAGTCCGGCGGTTTCCGAGGGGTTGCGGGTGTAGATGGCCACTGTACCGCCGAAGGTGGCCGGGCCTATGGTGCTGGCGGTGCCGGGGCCGCGGTCGACGACGATGGAACGGATGTCCTGGGGCATGAAATAGGACGTGGAATGGTGCGTGAAATCGTTGGAATCGCCGAAAGGGATGCCGTCGAAAGTGACGTTGAACTGCCCATCCTGCAGGCCGCGGATGGACGTGGTGTGGGTTTCCATGCCGCCCGCGCCGTTGGGCGTGATGGAGAACACGCTGGGCGCGATGTTGATGATGTCAGTGTAGTTGGCGGTCGGCGCGGCGTTTTCGTCGATGTAATTCTGGCTGATGATGGACTGCGGCTGGGTGGCGGTGAGCGAGCCTTGGGTAAGCGCTTGGTAGGGGGCGGATTGCTGGGTCGCGGCGCTTACGGCGCCATTGCCGCTGCCGCCGGCTTCGGCTTGCACCGTACCCAGGCTGGTGGTGCTATCGGCCTGGGCGGCCAAGGGGGTGAGCAGCAAAACCGCCAGCAGGGCGGGCAAAGGTTTTAGAGTGAAACTCCGGTCGGAATGCATGGATTTTCCTTATCGACGGGTTGGCTGAAACTGCCTTGGTGCGCCGCGCGTCATTGCACGTCCGGCGCCCCGGCAGGCTGGGCGCAACGGTAGACAGGGTCTATGAAGCCAGCATGAAGCGGTGGTTAGCGGAGGCTTAAACGCGACGCATCGGCGCGAAATAAATCGCCCGTTAAGGGGTGGCTAATGCTTTCTTCACGCCGCCGTCACCGGCCGATGAAAAGATTGCCCGGTCTTCTCCCGGAGCAATTCATGGCCTTTCCGTTCTATCCCTCGCGCCGCCAATTCCTTCAGAGCGCCGGCGCACTCACCGCGCTGTCCGCCTTCCCCGTGCTGGCACGGGCGGCCGACACTGCGCAGGTGCAGGCCTTGCGCCGGCACATCGAACATGTCGTGGTGATCTACCAGGAAAACCGCAGCTTCGATCACTACTTCGGCACCTATCGCAATCCGCGCGGCCTGGCGGTGGCGAATCTGCTGGACGGCGAGGGCAAGGTGGATGACCGCTTCGACGGCCTGCAGAAAAATCCGGCCGGCATTCCTTACGGCTTTCTGCCCCTGCCCGACGAACTGCCAGGATTCCAGAATGCGCGCCTGGAGAACCGGCCCTTCCACATGGCGCCCTATCTGCCTGCCAGCCACAATGTGCCCTGGGATCCCGAACACCATTTCTTCCGCATGTATGCGCAAGTGGACGGCGGCAAGATGGATCGCTTCGTCGCCCTGGCGCAGTCCAAACACCACAAGCCTTTCAACCAGATCGGCGGCGGGCAGATCGACGCCTTGCGCATGACTTTCGCGGAGTCCAAGCCTTCAGGCGCGGTGCTGGGGTATTACACGCGCGCGGACATTCCCGCCTACCATCGCCTGGCGGACGAGTACGTGCTGTTCGATCACTTCTTCCAGGCCATGAGCGGCGGTTCTACCGGCAATGCGCTGTATCTGGCGGCTGCGCGCTCGGCGCATTGGAAGGCGGCGCCCAAGCGGCTCATGGGCAGTCTCAATCCGCCCATTTTCGACATGCCCTACGATGCCCATGGCGTGCTCATCAACGACCTGCCGCCGCTCTACGGCCCCACCGAGGCCAAGCCGGA
>JAJZSR010000044.1 GCA_021849595.1 Pseudomonadota bacterium
TCTATGTCGCTTAAGGTCTGGTCGAGCGGGATGTAATAGCTCGACAGCAGCATCATCTGGCGATCGACCCGGCTGAAGTTGATGCTGGAAATCAGCGTGACCAGCGCCATCAGCAGGAGGAGCAAGCCGGTAATCCCGTAGATCTTTAAGCTGATCGGGTGTCTCACCCGCTTTTCCGGTTCCGCCGTCTTGTCTCCGCGGATGCGCCGAATCGCTGCCTTGATGGATGCCTGTTCCAAGGGCCGTTCTCCACTATCGAAGCTTCTGCATCATGTCATGGCCGTCGCCGCCGGCCGCGGCCGCACCGACAACTTGCCGAATCGGAGTACCAGCGGATGTCGTTTATCGCGACAGGGGCGCGCCGCAATCGCGCATGCGACACAATTCACCTTATCCTAGTCGCTGCGGTTGGCAAGCCCGATGCACTGGCAGACGCCCCGCCGAACAGCCCGCCTTGGCCGACGCACGCCGCGTCGAATGACCCGTAACCCTATCGCACCCCTGCCCAGGAACCCCTTATGAATCGAACCCACCGTCTTGTTGCCCTGCTGGCCGGCAGCCTATTGATTTCAGCGAATGCGCCCGCGCAACAGTCGCCTGCGTCCTCCCGGCCCCATGCGGTGGCCCAGGACAGCCGCGAGGAGGTGGCATTTCCGCCTCTGGTGAAGCGGCGGACCTTGGCCACCATGCGCATGCACCTCCAAGGCCTCGCAGAGATCCAGCAGGCATTGGCCGAAGGCCGTTTCCAAGAAGCCGCGCAGATTGCGACCATGAACCTGGGGATGTCCTCGATGCACGGGGATCAGATGGCTGAGGAGGCGAAATATATGCCGCCCGGGATGAGGAAGCTGGGCGCATTGATGCATCGGAGGGCGGGGGAATTCGCCGTGGCGGCCCAAAACGCCGCAGCTACCGGCGACGTTCAGCCGCCGCTGCGGGCGCTGTCGCAGGTGACCCAAACCTGCGTCGCCTGCCATGCAGCCTACCGGCTGCGCTGAGCCCCGGAAGCCCGCGGGTCTGAGCCGGCCTCGTCGGCAAGACTGTGCGGAGCGCCGCCACGTTGCTTGTTGGATGGCGATGCGGGATACTTCCACACAACTTCCCTGGCGGCCAGAACATTCTATAACCCCATGACCATAAAGGATAAATGCCCGGCTGTGCGGGCAGTGCCCGCTTATCGGATCACGCCGGGCGCACCATTCACCCGAAGGTGGGTACGGCAGGCCACTGCCGGCCCGCTTCCCTACAAGGAGAATCCCATGGCCGGACTGGGCCCCAACACCCCCATCCCCACCGAAATCAAGCTCCATCAAGCCTCACGTAAGATGGAAATCGCTTTCGACGATGGCATGCGCTTTGAACTGCCCTTTGAATTCCTGCGTGTGTATTCGCCCTCGGCCGAGGTGCGGGGCCACGGCCCTGGCCAGGAGGTATTGCAGGTCGGCAAGCGCGATGTGGACATCAACAATATCGAGCCCGTCGGCCAGTACGCCGTAGCCTTGACCTTTTCCGACGGCCACAACTCGGGCATCTATTCCTGGGATTACCTCTATCACCTGGGTGTGGACCACGATGCCCTGTGGGCGGAATACCTGCGGCGCATGGAAGAGGCGGGTGCTTCGCGCGACCCAGGCATCGCGCGTCTTTTCCAGACGCCGCCCAAGCACTGAGAGCCGGCCGCCTTGGACGCCCTGCCCGAGGCGTTAAACGCGGCGCTGGCCGCCGCCGCCGGCGGGACATTTGTTCTTCGTGCCGCGCGGCGCGTAGGGGGGGGCTCTATCAACGAGGCCTGGGTGCTGCAGGGCGAGGACAGGAGTTATTTCGTCAAAGTCCACGCGCGCGGCGAGGCCCTCTTCCGGGCCGAGGCGCTGGCACTGGATACTCTGGCAGCCACCGCCACCCTGCGCGTGCCCCGCCCGGTGGCACAGGGAACGGGCGGTGATCTCGCTTTTTTCGTGCTGGAATACCTGCCGCTGCAATCCCGGGGCGATAGCGCCCGCCTGGGGCGGGAACTCGCCGCCCTGCACCGCACCACAGCCGGCCGCTACGGCTGGGAGCAGGACAACTTCATCGGCCGCACGCCCCAACCCAACGGTTGGATGGCCGACTGGGTGGAATTCTGGCGCGTGCGGCGCCTGGGCCACCAGCTCGAACTGGCGCAGGCACGCGGCAGTCGCCGCCTGGTCGCGAAGGGCGAAAGACTGCTGGCCCGTCTGCCCCAACTATTCGATGGCTATGCCCCTCGCCCTGCGCTGTTGCATGGCGACTTGTGGGGCGGCAATTACGGCTATGCCACGGGCGGCGAGCCGGTGATCTTCGACCCCGCCGCCTATTACGGTGACCGCGAGGCGGAGCTTGCCATGACTGAGCTGTTCGGCGGTTTTCCGGCCGAGTTCTCCGCCGCCTACCGGGAAGCCTGGCCGCTCGATGAGGGCTATCGCGTGCGCAAGACGCTGTACAACCTCTACCACGTGCTCAACCACGACCATATGTTCGGCGGCGGCTACGGCGCCCAGGCCCTGGCCATGATGGATGCGTTATTGGCGGAACTCGGATGAAACGCCTGCTGCCGCTGTTGCTGGCCCTTGCGCTGGCCGCCTGCGCCCCCAGGCTCAAAATGCCCGAGCTGCAGATCGACCGCGTGATACCCACCCAGATGGGGCTGGCCCAGCAGCGTTTCGCGGTGACGCTGACGGCAGCGAACGACAACGACCGCAGCCTCACCGTGGAAACCATCGAGTTCGATCTGAAGAGCGCGGGCGCCGTGCTGGCGCAGGCGAAAAGCAGTGCTCCGGTCACCCTACCGGCGCACGGCCAGGCCCGCTTCGAACTCATCGCCGACACTAGCACGGCGCAATGGCTCGCAGCGATGGGAAGTCTCACCCCCGACGATCTCACCGCGGGGCTGCCCTATACGCTGGAAGGACGCGCACGCATCCAGGGCTGGGGCTGGCTGCCGTTCCGCAAATCAGGGCGCTGGTCGCCCATGGCTCCCGCCGTCCCACCGGCACATTGAGGCGCGCCCCGCCGCCCGCCTCTTATAATTCTGCATTTTTCCATGCCGCCCCCCATGCCAACGCCCTCCCCGCTGCTGGACGCCCTTGCGCGCCGCATCCTCATCCTGGACGGCGCCATGGGCACCATGATCCAGGGCTATCGCCTGACCGAAGCGGACTACCGCGGCGAGCGCTTTCGCGATTTCCACCGTGACGTGCGCGGCAACAACGATCTGCTGGTGCTGACCAAGCCTGAAGTCATCCGCGAAATCCACGAAAAATATCTCGCGGCCGGCGCCGACATCCTGGAAACCAACACCTTCAACGCCCAGCGCATCTCGCTGGAAGACTATGACATGGCCGGGCTCGTGCGCGAGATCAACCTTGCCGCCGCCAGGCTGGCGCGCGAGGCGGCAGCTAAGTTCAGCACGCCGGACAAGCCCCGTTTCGTCGCCGGCATCCTCGGGCCCACCAGCAAGACCGCCAGCATCTCGCCCAGCGTGGCCGATCCGGGCGCGCGCAACATCACCTTCGATCAGCTCGTGTCCGCCTACGAGGAGCAGACGGACGCCCTTATGGACGGCGGCGTAGACATCCTGATGGTGGAGACCATCTTCGACACGCTCAATGCCAAAGCCGCGCTGTTTGCCGTGGAAAACATTTTCGACAAGCGCGGGACGCGCCTGCCGGTGATGATTTCGGGCACCATCACCGATGCTTCCGGCCGCACACTGTCGGGCCAGACCACGGAGGCTTTTTGGAACAGCCTGGGCCATGCTCGGCCGCTGTCCATCGGCCTCAACTGCGCGTTGGGGCCGGAGCAGATGCGGCCCTACCTCGAAGAGCTGTCACGCATCGCCGGCACCCACCTGTCGCTGCATCCCAACGCCGGGCTGCCCAATGCCTTCGGCGGCTACGACGAGACGCCCGAGCAGATGGCGGTGGTGGTGCGGGATTATGCCCAGGCGGGATTTCTCAACATCGTGGGCGGCTGCTGCGGCACTACGCCTGCGCATATCGCCGCCATGGCCGCGGCAGTGGCGGACCTGCCGCCGCGCAAGCTTCCCGCCATCACGCCCTGTTTGCGCCTGGCCGGGCTGGAACCTTACACCCTGTGCCCCGGCGACCTTTTTCTCAATGTCGGCGAGCGCACCAACGTCACCGGCTCGCGGGCCTTTGCCCGCATGATCCTGGAAGGGCGCTACGAGGACGCCTTGGCAGTGGCGCGGCAGCAGGTGGAGAACGGCGCCCAGGTCATCGACATCAACATGGACGAGGGCATGCTGGACGCGGTGGCGGCCATGACGCGCTTCCTCAACCTCATCGCCTCCGAGCCGGACATCGCGCGCGTGCCGCTCATGATCGATTCCTCCAAGTGGGAGGTGATCGAGGCCGGACTGAAATGCGCGCAGGGCAAGTGCATCGTCAACTCCATCTCCATGAAGGAAGGCGTGGACAAGTTCCGCGCACAGGCGCGCCTGGCCCTGCGCTACGGTGCGGCGGTGGTGGTGATGGCCTTCGACGAGGCGGGTCAGGCCGACACCTACGCGCGCAAGATCGAAATCTGCGAGCGGGCCTACGAGATTTTGGTGAACGACGTCGGCTTCCCGCCTGAGGACATCATCTTCGATCCCAACATCTTCGCCATCGCCACCGGCATCGAGGAGCACGCCAACTATGCGGTGGACTTCATTGAGGCCACGCGCTGGATCAAGCAGCACCTGCCGCATGCGAAGGTGTCGGGGGGCGTCTCCAACGTGTCTTTCTCCTTCCGCGGCAACGACCACGTGCGCGAGGCCATTCACACCGTGTTCCTCTACCACGCCATCCGGGCGGGCATGGACATGGGCATCGTCAATGCCGGCATGCTGGGCGTGTACGACGAACTGGACCCGCATCTGCGCGAGCATGTCGAGGACGTAGTGCTCAACCGCCGGCCCGATGCGGGCGATCGCCTGGTGGAGTTCGCCGAGCAGTTCCGCGGCAAAAAGAAGGATGCCGAGGGCGGCATCGAAGACCAGGCCTGGCGCAGCGGGACGGTGGAAGAGCGCCTGAGTCATGCGCTGGTCAAGGGCATCACCACCTACATCGTCGAAGACACCGAGGAAGCGCGGCTCAAGGTCGACCACCCCCTCAAGGTCATCGAGGGGCCACTCATGGCGGGCATGAACGTGGTGGGCGATTTGTTCGGCGCCGGCAAGATGTTCCTGCCTCAGGTGGTGAAATCCGCGCGCGTCATGAAGCAGGCGGTGGCCCATTTGATGCCCTATATCGAGGCGACCAAGGCGGAAAGCGGCCTGCAGTCCAACGGCAAGATCGTCATGGCGACGGTGAAGGGCGACGTGCACGACATCGGCAAGAACATCGTCGGCGTGGTGCTGGCCTGCAACAACTACGAAGTGATCGATCTGGGCGTCATGGTGCCGGCGGAAAAAATTCTTGCCACCGCCCGAGAACAGAACGCCGACATCATCGGCCTGTCCGGCCTCATCACGCCCTCGCTGGAAGAAATGGCCCATGTGGCCAAGGAAATGCAGCGCCAGGGCTACACCGTCCCGTTGCTCATCGGCGGCGCCACCACCAGCCGCGCGCACACCGCGGTGAAGATCGAGCCCAACTACGAGCAGCCGGTGGTGTGGGTGCCTGATGCCTCACGCGCCGTGGGCGTGTGCACGCAGCTCCTATCCGACGATTTGCGCGCGGCCTATGTTGCCGACGTGCGCGCCGATTACGCCAAGATCCGCGCGCAGCACGCCGGCCGCGGCGAGGGCCGCAAGCTGCTGCCCATCGAGGTCGCGCGCCAGCGTGGCCTGCAGACCGACTGGTCGGCCTACACGCCGCCCCGCCCGAAGCAGATGGGCGTGCGCGCGCTGCGCGACTATCCGCTGGCGGAGTTGGCTCAGTACATCGACTGGACGCCCTTCTTCCAGACCTGGGAACTGGCGGGGCGTTACCCGAAGATACTCGACGACGAGGTCGTGGGTGAAGAAGCGAAGAAGCTCTACGCCGATGCGCGCGCCATGCTGGACAAGATCATCAGCGAGCGCTGGCTTGCCGCGCACGCGGTGTACGGGCTGTTTCCGGCCAATACCGTGCACGACGACGACATCGATATCTATGCCGACGAACAGCGCGCCCGCGTGCTCATGACCTGGCACAACCTGCGCCAGCAGATGGAGAAGCCCGCCGACCGCGCCAACCTGTGCCTGGCCGATTTCATCGCGCCGCGGGCAAGCGGCGTGGCGGACTACATCGGCGCCTTCGCTGTCACCGCCGGTGCCGGCCGCTTCGACCAGAAGCTGGCGGAATTCGAGGCGGCGCATGACGATTACAACGCCATACTCTTCAAGGCCCTGGCCGACCGTCTGGCCGAAGCTTTCGCCGAACGCCTGCATCAGCGTGTCCGCCGCGAGTTCTGGGGCTACGCAGCCGACGAAAATTTGAGCAACGAACAGTTGATCGACGAAGCCTTCCGCGGCATCCGCCCCGCGCCGGGCTATCCCGCGTGCCCGGAGCACACCGAAAAAGGCGCATTGTTCGAACTGCTCGACGTCACCGCGCACACCGGCATCCGGCTCACCGAAAGCTACGCCATGTGGCCGGCGGCGGCGGTGTCAGGCTTTTATTTCAGCCATCCGCAAAGCCAATACTTCGCCGTGGCGAAAATCGGCCGCGATCAGGTCGAGGATTATGCGCGGCGCAAAGGCTGGGATATCGCCACGGCGGAACGCTGGCTGGCGCCCAACCTTGCCTATTGAACCCAGTTATCCATTAGACCGGCACTGACCTTTTGGGGCCGACCATGGAGAATCCAAGGATGCGGACCTTTGCTGCGCCTTTAGCCTACGCGGGCCCTGGCGGCGCGGGACGAGACCAGGTTGCGCGAGACGGTCGCAGCCCGGATTGAACATCCGGGCGAGAAGTTGAGCGCAAGATGGGCCGTCCCGTGCCGCCAGCATCCCGCGTTCTAATGGACAATCTGGGTTGAACTGTCAGGCAGGGAGGCCGTGGTACTCCCGATACCACGCCACCCAGTTGGCGATGCCCTCGGCCAGCGGCGTCTTGGGCTCGAAGCCGGTGTCGCGGATGAGATCGGCCACATCGGCATAGGTCGCCACCACGTCGCCCGCTTGCATGGGCAAAAAATTCTTCTGCGCTTCGCGGCCTAAAGCCTGTTCGATGGTGGCGATGAAGTCCATGAGCTTCACCGGCGTATGGTTGCCGATGTTGTACACGCGGTAGGGCGCATGGCTTTGCGCGGGGTCGGGATGCGCGTGGTCGAAGGCTGGATTGGGCTGCGGAATGCGGTCGAGCACCCGCACCGTGCCGTCGGCGATGTCGTCGATGTAGGTGAAATCGCGCATCATCTGGCCGTGGTTGAAGACGTCGATGGGGCGACCTTCCAGGATGGCGGAGGTGAACAGCCAGGGCGACATATCCGGCCGCCCCCAGGGGCCGTAGACGGTGAAGTAGCGCAACCCCGTCACGGGCAGGCCGTAGAGATGGCTGTAGGCGTGGGCCATGAGTTCGTTGGCCTTCTTGCTGGCGGCGTACAGGCTTACCGGGTGGTCGACGTTGTCGTGCACGGAGAAGGGCATGTGGGTATTGGCGCCGTACACGCTGGAGCTGGAGGCGAAGACGAAGTGCTTGACGCCGTTGTGGCGGCAGCCTTCCAGGAGGTTGGCAAAGCCCACGAGGTTGGACTGCACGTAGGCGTGGGGATTCTTGAGGGAGTAGCGCACCCCGGCCTGGGCGGCGAGGTTGATGACGGCGTCGAATTTCTCCGCGGCAAAGAGGTCTTCCATGGTCATGCGGTCGGCGATGTCGGCCTTGACGAAGCGGAAGCCCGCGTGCGGCTTTAACACGTCCAGGCGCGCGAGTTTGAGAGCGGGGTTGTAGTAGTCGTTGAGGATGTCCACGCCCACCACTTCGTCGCCGCGGCCGAGCAAACGCTCGGCGACGTGCATGCCTATAAAGCCGGCGGCGCCCGTAACAAGAACTTTCATGAGAAGCTTTCTTCCTATGCGCTGCGCGGATTCTAGCACCCGTTACAATCGCGCCCATGTCGCTACGCCTCGCCCTGGAGCGCTTCGCCTACACGCTGGTATGGTTGCTGGCCACCCCCTTGCTGCCTTTGCGCCTGCTCTGGCGCGGCCGCAAGGAAGCCGGCTATCTGTGCCACTGGAACGAACGCCTGGGCGGTGGCCCCGCCGGCGACGACCGGCCCATCTGGCTGCACGCGGTGTCGGTGGGCGAGGTACGTGCCAGCGTGCCGCTGGTGGCCAAGCTGCGCGCCGCGTGCCCGCGGGTTCCGCTGCTGCTCACCTGCATGACGGCGGCCGGGCGCGCGACCGCGCAAACCCTGTTCGCCGGGGAAATCCGGGTACGCTACCTGCCCTATGACTACGGCTGGGCTATGCGGCGCTTTCTGCGCCGTGCGCGCCCGCGCCTGGGGTTGATACTGGAAACCGAAATCTGGCCCAACTTGATCCGCCAAGCGGCGCGCGGTGGTGTGCCCACGATGCTGGTGAACGCACGGCTGTCGGCGCGCTCGGCGCGCGGCTACGCCAAATTTCCCGCACTCACCCGCGCGAGCCTGGCCGCCCTGCGCGCCGTGGCCGCGCAAACGCCGGACGATGCCGAGCGCCTGCGCTCTCTGGGCGCCACCGACGTGGCGGTAATGGGCAATCTCAAATTCGATTTCACGCCGCCCGCGGAATTGATCGAGCGGGGGCGCGCCTGGCGCGCGGCCTGGGGAACGCGTGCGGTGCTGCTCGCCGCCAGCACGCGCGAGGGCGAGGAAACCTTGATCCTCGACGCCTTCCTGCGTTGCTTCGATGCTGCCACCCTGCTGGTGCTGGTGCCGCGCCACCCGCAGCGCTTTGCCGCCGTGGCCCGGTTGCTGCGGGAACGCGCCGTCGCCTACGTGCGCCGCTCCGCCGACCAGCGCCCTAATGCAGGCACGCGTGTGGTGCTGGGCGACAGCCTGGGCGAGCTCTACGCCTATTACGCTGCCAGCGACGTCGCCTTCATCGGCGGCAGCCTGCTCGACTACGGCGGCCAGAATCTCATCGAAGCCGCCGCCTGCGGCACGCCCGCGCTGGTGGGGCCGCACACGCGCAATTTCTCTGCGGCCGTGGCGCAGGCCGTGGCCAGCGGCGCCGCGCGCCAAGTGGCAACGGCGGACGAACTCATGGACACGGCCGCGGGTCTGCTCGCCGACCGCGCGGCGCGGCAAGCCATGTCCACCGCCGCCCTGGCGTATGCCCAGGCGCACCGCGGCGCCACCGACAAGGTCTGGAAGCTGCTGCAGGATCGCTGCCCGGACCTCTGCCGCTGAGGCACCGGTACGCCGCCCAGCATTTGAGATATAATTGTCCCGTTTTATTTACGGGATCAAGCATGGCGCCCGACAACGCCGCCGCCATTGCGCGGCATTTCCGTTCCTGCCTGTCCGCCGGTGCGGCACAGGCCCGGCCCTGGCGCCACTGGCTGCTGAGCGATGCCTTGCCGGCCGGCGTGTGCGACGCCATCGCCGCCCTGCCTTTCGCGCCGCCTGCGATCGACGATACGCTGGGCAAGCGCGAGACGCACAACGCCAGCCGCATTTATTTCTCCCCCGAACATCAGGCGCGTTTTGACGTATGCGCGCAAGTGGCGATGGCCTTCCAGGACCCGGCCACGGTCGCCGCCCTGGAACAGAAATGCGACACGCAACTCGACGGCACCTCGCTGCGCATTGAGTACTGTCTGGATACCGACGGGTTCTGGCTGGAGCCGCACACCGACATCGGTGCGAAGAAATTCACCATGCTGGTGTACCTTTCCGACGAGCCGGAGGCGGCGGATTGGGGTACCGACATTTACGACGGCCAGCAGCACTGGGTCGGCAGCGCCCCCTACCACCGCAACGCGGGGCTGATTTTCATTCCCGGCGCAGACACCTGGCACGGCTTCCGCAAGCGCCCCATTCAGGGCGTGCGCAAATCTATCATCGTGAATTACGTGAGCCCGGAATGGCGCTCGCGGCACGAGTTGGCCTATCCCGATCAGCCCGCCAGGAACAGCTTGTAGGCCGGATTGCCGCTCTCGTCCCAATAGCGATAGCCCAGGCCGGCGAGAAACTTGCGGAATGCGGCCTTGTCCCTGGGCGGCACTTGGATGCCAACCAGCACGCGACCGTAGTCGGCGCCGTGATTGCGGTAATGGAACAGGCTGATGTTCCAGCCGCGGCTCATGTTCTCCAGAAAATTCCTTAGCGCCCCTGGCCGCTCCGGAAACTCGAAGCGGTAGAGCAGCTCGTGGTCGACCAGCGGCGCGCGCCCGCCCACCAGGTGGCGCACGTGCAGCTTGGCCATTTCGTTGTCGGTGAGATCGACGGCTTCCAGCCCGCGCGCATTGAGCTGCGCCACCAGGCGGGCGCGTTCCTCGTCGTCCTGCACCTGCACTCCGGCGAACACCCGCGCGCGCTGCGGGTCGGCATAGCGGTAGTTGAACTCGGTGATGCTGCGCGCGCCCAGCAGGGCGCAGAAGGCCTTGAAGCTGCCGGGCGTTTCCGGAATGGTGACCGCGAGAATGGCCTCGCGCCGTTCGCCAAGCTCGGCGCGCTCGGCGACGTGGCGCAGGCGGTCGAAATTCATGTTGGCGCCGCTGGCGATGGCCACCAGGGTCTTGCCCTTGAGCTTCTGCCGCGCCACCGCCATCTTGAGCCCGGCCACCGACAGCGCACCGGCCGGCTCCAGGATGGAGCGGGTGTCCTCGAACACGTCCTTGATGGCAGCGCAGATGGCATCGTTGTCCACGCGCAGCACTTCGTCCACGTACTGTCGGGCTAGGCGAAACGTTTCCCTGCCCACCTCCTTCACCGCCACGCCGTCGGCGAATATGCCCACCTGCGCCAATCTCACGCGCTCGCCCTTTTCCAGCGAACGTGCCATGGCATCGGCATCCTCCGGCTCGACCCCGACGATGCGGATCTCCGGGCGCAGGCGCTTGATGTAGGCGGCGATGCCGGCGATGAGGCCACCGCCGCCCACGGGCACATAGACCGCGTGGATGGGGCCGCCGTGCTGGCGCAGAATCTCCATAGCGACGGTGCCCTGCCCGGCGATGACGTCGGGATCGTCGAAAGGCGGCACATAGGTCATGCCACGCTGCTTGACCAACTGTTGCGCGTGCTGGAAAGCGTCGTCGTAGGAATCACCGTGCAGCACCACGCGGGCGCCGCGCGCCGCCACGGCATCCACCTTGATCTGCGGCGTGGTCGTGGGCATGACGATGGTGGCTCGGGCGCCCAGCTTCTGCGCCGCGAGCGCCACGCCCTGGGCATGGTTGCCGGCGGACGCCGCCACCACGCCCTTGCCGAGTTGGGCGGGCTTGAGCCTGGCCATCTTGTTGTAAGCGCCGCGCAGCTTGAAGGAGAACACCGGCTGCAGGTCTTCGCGCTTGAGCAGCACGCTGTTGCCCAAACGGCGCGACAGGTTGGGCGCCGCCTCCAGCGGCGATTCCTGCGCCACCTCATAGACGCGTGCGGTGAGGATGCGTTCCAGATAGTCGTCGACGGGGGCCATGGCAGGGATAAGCTTGATAATTTGCCGATTCTACCGGACTGGGGGCGGCGGCTCAGCCGTCTGCGGCAGGCGCGCCACCGCGAGGGCGCACAGCGCCACCACCACGGCGCTGAGGCCAAAGGCGTAGGGCGCCCCCAGGCGTGTCCAAACCCCGCCCAACAACAAGCCGCCGGGGATGGCAACCAGGCCGGTAACCAAGTGATACCAGCCGAAGCCTGCGCCCATGGCGAGCTTTTTCGCCGCTTCCGCCACCAGAGCACGCTCGCCACCTTCCGACAAGCCGTACAGCGCGCCGAAAACCAGGCTCGCGCCCACCAGCGTCGCGGGCGTGCCGGCAGAGCCCAGCAGCGCCAAACCCGCGGCAGTGCCCAGCCAGGCGCGGCGCATCCACACGCGCAGGCCCAGGCGGTCGGCATAGTGTCCGCCGCGGTAAGCCGTGGCCGCCTTGGCGGCGCTGTAAGCGGCCCACAGCAGCATGAGGGCCACCGGGGTCATGCCCAGTTGATAACCGCGCAGCAACAGAAAAGTCTCCGGCAGTTTGCCCAGGGTATAGACACCCACTAGGACAAGGTAAGGCCTGAGCGCCGGCGCCGGCGCAGCGAGTGCGGCCTGGGCGGCGACAGGCGCCGGAGCCTCAGGCGTAGGCTCGCGCACCGCCAGCAGGATCATGAGCACGCACAGGGCGCCGGGCACGGCCGACGCCCAGATGGCCGCCTGCAAATCGTTGTTATGCCAAGCCAGCACCGCGGCGGCCGCCAGCGCACCCGTCAGCGCACCGCCGTTGTCGAAAGCGCGGTGCAGACCGAATGCGGCACCGCGCCGGCTGTCGTCCACCGCCAGGGCAATGAGGGCGTCGCGCGGCGCGCTGCGCAAGCCCTTGCCGACCCGGTCGGCCAAACGTACCGCCAGGATGCCGCTCCAGTGGCTGGCCAGGGCGAGGAGCGGGCGCACCACATTGGACACGGCATAACCCATCACGGTGAGCCCCTTGCGCGCGCCGGCGCGACGGTCGGAGTGATTGCCCGCCCACAGCTTGAGCAAGCTGGCAAGCGCCTCCGCCGCGCCCTCGATGAAGCCCAGCGCCACCGCCGGCGATCCGCCCATGCCGGCCAGCAGCAGAGGCACCAGAGGTATCACCATTTCCGACGCCAGGTCATTGAAGAAACTCACCAGTCCGAGCAGCCAGACCAGGCGCGGAAGACTAGGCAGGAAGCGGCAGATCATGTGCGCAGGGCGTGGGAAAGAGCCGCAAGCTTCATATAAAATGTGCTTTTAGGAAAGCCTTGCCGCCATGAACGCGCCCCGCCTGCGCGAAATCCCCTACAACTACACCTCTTTTTCCGACCGCGAGATCGTCATCCGATTGCTCGGCGAAGAGGCCTGGAACACGCTCAACGAACTGCGCGCCGAACGCCGCACCGGCCGCTCCGCGCGCATGCTTTTCGAGGTGCTGGGCGACATCTGGGTGGTCAGGCGCAATCCCTATCTGGAAGACGACCTCCTGCACAATCCCAAGCGCCTGGACGCCCTGATCGCGGCCCTGCGCCACCGCCTGGCCGAGATCGAAAAGCGCCGCCAGGGCAATGACCGGGTAAGCCGGCTGCTGGCCGCCGCCACCGCTGCGGTGGATCGATTCGCCGCCGCTTTCCCGCAGACCCAGCGTCTGCGCCGCGAGGTGGCCAGGCGCCTGGCGCGCCACACGCGGCGCGAGAACATCGCCTTCGACGGCCTGGCGCGGGTCAGCCATGTCACCGATGCCACCGACTGGCGCGTGGAATATCCCTTCGTAGTAGTCAACCCCGACGGCGAGGCGGAAATCGCGCCCCTGGTGGGCGAACTCACCGCCTTGGGTTTCACGGTCATACCGCGCGGCGGCGGTACCGGCTATACCGGCGGCGCTATCCCGCTCACCGCGCAAGCCGCCGTCATCAACACGGAAAAACTGGAAACCCTTTCCGATATCCAATATCTGCGTCTGCCGGGCCTCGCGCACGAGGTGGCCACCATCCATTGCGGCGCCGGCGTGGTAACGCGCCGCGTCATGGATGCCGCAGATGCCGCCGGCCTGGTATTCGCCGTGGATCCAACCAGTGCCGACGCCTCCACGATAGGCGGCAACGTCGCCATGAATGCCGGCGGCAAGAAGGCGGTGTTATGGGGCACGGCCCTGGACAACCTGGCGTCGTGGCGGATGGTCACCCCCGACGCCGGCTGGCTCGAAGTGACACGCCTGGATCACAACCTGAGCAAGATTCACGACGTCGCCGTGGCGCGCTTCGAAATCCGCCGCTATGCACCGGACGGCAAAACCCCGAAAGGCGAGGCGGAAATTCTCGCCATCCCCGGCGACCGCTTCCGCAAAACCGGCCTGGGCAAGGACGTCACCGACAAATTCCTGGCCGGCCTGCCCGGCATCCAGAAGGAAGGCTGCGACGGGCTCATCACCTCGGCACGCTTCATCCTGCACCGCCTGCCCAGGCATGGGCGCACCGTGTGCCTGGAATTTTTCGGCCGCGTGCGCGAGGCCGTGCCCGCTATCGTCGAAGTGAAGCAGCATCTGGAGGCACATCCCGCCGCCGTGCTGGCCGGCCTGGAACATCTCGATGCGCGCTACGTCAAGGCCGTGGGCTACGCCACCAAGGCGGCACGCCACGAGCGCCCGCGCATGGTGCTGCTGGCGGACATCGTGAGCGACGATGAGGCCGCCGCCGAAGAAAGCGCGCAGGCCATCGTGGCGCTGGCCACGCAGCGCGGCGGCGAAGGCTTCATCGCCAGGAACGCCGAGACGCGCAAGAAATTCTGGCTAGACCGCGCCCGTACCGCCGCCATCGCCGCCCACACCAACGCCTTCAAGATCAACGAGGACGTGGTCATCCCCCTGCAGCGCTTGGCGGACTATTCCGACGGTGTGGAGCGCATCAACATCGAGCTGTCCATCACCAACAAGCTCGCGCTCCTGGAAGCCTTGCGTACCTTCCTGCAGGGCGAACTGCCGCTCTTCGAGGACGAGGACACGGTGGCCGATCCGGCCATGACGGAGGAGCGCAGAAGCCGCGCGCTGCAGCTCATAGCCACGACGCAGCGGCGCTGGCGCTGGCTGCTCGACCATCTGGACAGCCCGTTGGCAGAGGCCGAGTTAGGGCTCTTCAACGGTCCCCTGCCCGGCGAGCTGCTCACCGCCTCCGCCTTCCAGGCGCTGCAGGACCAAAGCCTGCGCGTGTCCTGGAAGCGCGAAGTACGCCGCGAACTGCAACGGATTTTTGTCGGGCGCGAATATGGGCCCGTGCTGGAAGCCAGCGACCGCATCCACGGCGAAGTGCTGCGCTCCCGGGTGTTCGTTGCCCTGCACATGCATGCCGGCGACGGCAATGTGCACACCAACATCCCGGTCAACTCCGACGACTACGCCATGCTGCAGGCGGCCAACGCGGCCGTGGCACGCATCATGCGCCTGGCCATAGCGCTGGGCGGCGTGATTTCCGGCGAACACGGCATTGGCCTCACCAAGCTGGAGTTCCTGTCGCCGGCCGAACTCGCCCCCTTCATCGCTTATAAACAGGCGGTCGATCCGCTGGGCCATTTCAACCGCGGCAAGCTCATGCCCGAGGCCGACCTGCGCGATGCCTACACTCCCTCCTTCTCCCTGCTGGGCGCCGAATCCCTCATCCTCGAACAGTCGGAAATCGGCAACATCGCCGACTCCATCAAGGATTGCCTGCGCTGCGGCAAATGCAAGCCGGTGTGCAACACCCATGTGCCGCGCGCCAATCTGCTCTATTCACCGCGCAATAAAATCCTCGCCGCCTCGCTGCTGATCGAGGCCTTCCTGTATGAGGAGCAGACCCGGCGCGGCGTGTCGCTCGCGCACTTCGACGAGTTCGACGACGTCGCCGCACACTGCACCATCTGCCACAAGTGCAAGAATCCCTGCCCGGTGGACATCGACTTCGGCGATGTCTCCGTCGCCATGCGCAACTTCCTGCGCAAACAAGGGAAGAAGAAATTCAACCCCGGTGCCGCCCTGGCTCAGTATTTCCTCAACACCCAGAACGAACAGGCCATCAAGCTGGTGCGCAAGACCTCCATCGAATGGGGCTATGCCGCCCAGCGCGTCGGCCATGCCGTGGGCAAGACCCTGGGCCTGATCCAGGATCAGGTGCAGCATCCGCCCGCCACCCTGGGCACACCCAGCGTACGCAGCCAGATCATCCATTTCATCAACAAGCCCATGCCCAGCGGCCTGCCCAAAAAAACGGCACGCGCCCTGCTGGGGCTAGAGGATCCGCGCATCGTGCCGGTGATCCGCGATCCCCGGAAGGCGGCGGACGACGCCGAGGCCGTGTTCTATTTCCCCGGGTGCGGCTCCGAGCGCCTGTACTCCCAGGTGGGCCTGGCCACCCAGGCCATGCTCTACCACTTGGGCGTGCAGACCGTGCTGCCGCCAGGTTATCTCTGCTGCGGCTATCCGCAGACCGCCGCCGGCGATGCCGACCGCGGCGAAGCCATCACCACGCAGAACCGCGTGCTGTTTCACCGCGTCGCGAACACCCTAAACTACCTCGACATCAAGACCGTGATCGTGTCCTGCGGCACCTGCATGGATCAGTTGCTCAAGTACGAATTCGGCCAGATTTTTCCCGGCTGCCGCCTGCTCGACATCCATGAATATCTGATGGAAAAGGGCGTCAGGCTGGAGGGGGTGAACGGCGTGAAGTATCTCTACCATGACCCCTGTCATACGCCCATGAAGACCCATGCCCCCATGAAGGTGGCCAATGCGTTGATGGGCGGCGGAGTCAAACTTTCCGAGCGCTGCTGCGGTGAGTCCGGCACGCTGGCCGTTACCCGCCCGGACATTTCCACCCAGGTGCGCTTCAGGAAGGAAGAGGAACTGCGCAAGGGTGTCGCCGCCTTGCGCAATGGCGACGATGACGCCTCGGTCAAGCTGCTCACCTCCTGCCCCTCCTGCCTGCAGGGCCTGGCGCGCTACCGCGAGGATGTGGACGCAGAGCCGGACTACATCGTCGTGGAACTCGCGCGCAAGCTGTTGGGGGAGGACTGGATGGCCGACTACGTGCAGCGGGCCACCCAGGGCGGCATCGAAAAAGCCCTGCTCTGATTTTGGCTTGACGGCCTCGGACGCTGTGTTTAAGGTGTCGGAAAATCAATAATGGAGGAGCGACATGAATAAGATCACACCCATTGCCGCAGCCGCGCTGTGCGCCTTGAGCGCGCCGGCCTGGGCTCTTGCCGTCGCACCCCCGAACTATGGTGTGGCCTCGGTCGCTGCCACTGCTACCTACAATCCGAGCAGCGGGTTTAGCTTTACCCAAGAGCAATACTCCCCATACCCAGGCGCCGCCGCCGGCATCGGCGTGAACGACGGTGGCGGCGCCACGGCTTCGGCCTGGACCGATTACGGCGCCAACCACGCCTCGGCCAGCTACACCGCGGGGGACGGCACCTCTCTTGCTTCTCTGGGTGCTTCCCTATGGTTCGACCAGATCACCATCACCGGGGGCAGCGGCACGGGCACCGCCACATTTCATGCGACGCTCGACGGCACCGTAACTGCTGGGGGTCCGGACGGCGCGGCGGCTTATGTTCTGGGCGTCAGCACGATAAATCCGGCAACCCTGGCGCTGGGCATGGCCTCCCCTACGCTGCCGCTCGATTTGAGCTCGACGCAAATCACGCCCGTGGCAAGCTACCTCGTCGGAACGTCAGGCGCACAGAGCGCCTGCCTGCTCCAACTCGGCGGCACCTGCCCTCTTTTCAATCAAGTCGTCAACGGCGGCACGATTGCCGTCAATGCCCCGCTCAGTGGCAGCGTTACTTTCACCTACGGCCAGCCGTTTTACCTGCTTGGGGTGCTGGGAACCGGTGCGGGCGAAAATTTTTCGGCAACCATTGGATCGACCACCACCCTTGACTTTTCCCACACCGGCCTGCTGAACCAGATCGTGCTGCCGCAAGGCGCCATACTTACCGACGCTTCCGGCGCGCCCTACACCGTCGCCGCGGTGCCGGAACCGGGGCAATGGGCAATGCTGCTCGCCGGCCTGGGGCTGCTGGGCATGGCCGTGCGTCGCCGCGCCCGCACTTGACCACCGCGCCCACGCAACCCCCAAAAAAACGCGCCGCCCGGCGCGTTTTTTGTTTACCCTGACATTTTCTGGAGGAAGCATGACTTGCCCCCTCTGCACCGGCCCCGGTGGCCGAATCCTGTGGCGGGACAACTTTTGCCGCGTGGTGCTCGCGGATGAACCGGACTATCCCGCATTCTGCCGCGTGATCCTGAATGCCCATGTCAAGGAGATGAGCGATCTGGATACGGCGTCCCGCCGCCGGCTCATGGACGTGGTGCATGCCGTGGAAACGGCGCTGCGCGCCCTGCTCGATCCGGACAAAATCAACCTCGCCAGTCTGGGCAATGTCGTGCCGCATGTGCACTGGCATGTGATTCCCCGCTACGCGGACGACGCGCACTTCCCCGATCCGGTCTGGGCCGCACCGCGGCGCACAGGGCAACGG
>JAJZSR010000203.1 GCA_021849595.1 Pseudomonadota bacterium
CAATAACAGCGGAGGTTCAATGTTATTGATCCGAAACGAATCAAGGGATGGGAAACGCCGTGCCCACGCAAACCACTGCCGGGCAGCCGAATTCTTTCGTTTCAGATCAATAATTGCGGTGATTTTCTGGTGGGTGCTGAGGGGTTCGAACCCCCGACATTCGCCTTGTAAGGGCGACGCTCTACCAACTGAGCTAAGCACCCATGCGCGTTCCGGGAGCGATCAGTTGATCGCGTCCTTCAGGCTCTTGCCGGCGCGGAACTTGGGCACTTTGGCGGCCTTGATTTTGATGGTGCCGCCGGTGCGGGGATTACGGCCGGTGCGCGCGGCACGCTTGCCGACGTAGAAAGTGCCGAAACCGACCAGGGTCACCATGTCGCCTTTCTTCAACGCTTTCTTTACCGTATCCACGGTAGCATCCAGCGCGCGGCCGGCGGCGGCTTTGGAGATGTCGGCCGCACCGGCGATGGCGTCGATGAGTTCGGATTTGTTCACGTCTCGTCCCCTTTCGGAAAATGGCACAGGAAAACCCTGTGCCCGGCTTTATAGCAACCCGGAAAACGGCATGTCAAGCGGTTTTCCGGCTCATTACGGTCATCCGACACGACCTCCCCGCGCCCTGCTCAATGCATCGCCGAAGGCGAATCCGCCGGCGCCTCGACCGCGCCGGCGCCTTGCGCCGGCACCGCTTCCTCCCCCTCGGGCAGCGGCTCCGGTGCCCGTTCGAGGGCAAGCGCCAGCACCTCGTCTATCCATTTCACTGGATGAATGTCCAGGCGGTTCTTGATGTTGTCCGGAATCTCGGCGAGATCCTTCACGTTTTCCTCGGGGATGAGCACGGTCTTGATGCCGCCGCGATGCGCCGCCAAGAGCTTTTCCTTCAGGCCGCCGATAGGCAGAACCTCGCCACGCAGTGTGATCTCTCCCGTCATGGCGACGTCGCAGCGCACGGGAATGCCGGTGAACACGGAAACCATCGCCGTCGTGATGGCGATGCCCGCGGACGGCCCATCCTTGGGCGTGGCCCCTTCCGGCATGTGCACATGCATGTCGTTCTTTTCGAAAGCCTCGCTCTTGATGCCGAGTTTTTGCGCCCGGCTGCGCATCACCGTACGCGCCGCTTCGATGGACTCCTTCATGACATCACCCAACTGGCCCGTGCGGGTGATGTGGCCCTTGCCGGGCATGACCGTAGCCTCGATGGTCAGCAGTTCGCCGCCCACCTCGGTCCACGCCAGGCCGGTGACCTGTCCGATCTGGTTGTGCTTCTCGGCAATGCCGTAAGTGTAGCGGCGCACTCCCAGGTATTTGTCCAGGTTCTTGCTGGTGACGGTGAGCTTGCCCTTGTGCTTTTTCAGCAGCAGGGATTTCACCGCCTTGCGGCAAATCTTGGAAATTTCCCGCTCCAGGGCGCGCACGCCTGCCTCGCGCGTGTAATAGCGAACGATGTCGCGCAACGCCGCTTCGGCGATGTGGAATTCCTCCGCCTTGAGGCCGTTCGCCTTCATCTGCTTGGGCACCAGATAGCGCTCGGCGATGTTGATCTTCTCGTCTTCCGTATAACCGGACAGGCGGATCACCTCCATGCGGTCGAGCAGCGGCGCCGGCAGGTTCATGGTGTTGGCAGTGGCCACGAACATGACGTCGGAGAGGTCATATTCGACTTCGATGTAATGGTCCTGGAAGGTATGGTTCTGTTCCGGATCGAGCACTTCCAGCAGGGCCGAGGAAGGATCGCCGCGGAAATCCATGCCCATCTTGTCGACTTCATCGAGCAGGAAAAGCGGATTGCGCACGCCCACTTTGGTGAGGCTTTGCAGGATCTTGCCCGGCATGGAGCCGATGTAGGTGCGCCGATGGCCGCGAATCTCCGCCTCGTCGCGCACGCCACCCAAGGCCATGCGCACGAATTTGCGGTTCGTGGCGCGGGCGATGGATTGCCCCAGGGAAGTCTTGCCCACGCCGGGCGGCCCGACCAGGCAGAGTATGGGAGCCTTGACCTTATCCACGCGCTGCTGCACGGCCAGGTATTCCAGGATGCGCTCTTTGACTTTCTCCAGACCGTAGTGGTCTTCGTCCAGGATCTTTTCGGCCTTGGCCAGATCCTTGCTGATCTTGGTTTTCTTCTTCCACGGCAGGCCCACCATGGCCTCGATGTAGCTGCGCACCACCGTGGCCTCGGCCGACATGGGGGACATCATGCGCAGCTTCTTGAGCTCGCCGAGCGCTTTGATTTCCGCCTCCTTGGACATGTGGGCGGCCTTGACGCGCTTCTCCAACTCCTCCAGTTCGGCGCCCTCTTCCATGTCGCCCAGTTCTTTCTGGATGGCTTTGACCTGCTCATTGAGGTAATACTCGCGCTGGCTTTTCTCCATCTGCCGCTTGACGCGGCCGCGGATGCGCTTCTCCACCTGGAGAATGTCGATCTCGCCCTCGATCTGGCTGAGCAAGTGCTCCAGCCGCTTGGCCACATCGACCATGTCGAGGATTTCCTGCTTCTGCTCCAGCTTGAGCGGCAGATGCGCGACGATGGTGTCCGCCAGACGGCCGCCCTCGTCGATGCCGGACAGCGAAGTGAGTATTTCCGGCGGAATTTTTTTGTTCAGCTTGACGTACTGATCGAACTGCGCCATGAGCGCGCGGCGCAAGGCCTCGACTTCCGTGCTGTCCTTTTCTTCTTGGGGAATCAGTTGGGCCCGACCGGAAAAATAATTCTCGTCGTCCATCACATCGACAATGTGGGCCCGCTGATTGCCCTCCACCAGCACCTTCACCGTCCCATCCGGCAGCTTGAGCATCTGCAGCACGGTCGCCATGCACCCGGTGGCGTACAAGTCCGTGGGGGTGGGATCGTCCTGGGCGGCGGACTTCTGCGCTACCAACAGGATGTGCTTGGAAGCCTCCATGGCAGCCTCCAGGGCCTTGATGGATTTGGGCCGCCCCACGAACAGGGGAATGACCATGTGGGGGAAGACCACCACATCGCGCAGAGGCAGCAGGGGAAGCTGAACGGTTTCGCCGGGCTGGGAGGAGGTCATGATGTATTCCTAAGGTTGCGGGGCCCCGCAATTAAGGGGCACCCAGGCTAAATTGGGCCGGCTAGGCGGATTGCAAGGGGCGCGTGCCCGCGTCCCGTCAGCTCGCCGCGCTGGCCTGGTCGGAATAAATGACGAGAGGCTGACCGCCTTCATTGATCACCCCCTCATCGACGACGACCTTGGTGACGTTCTTAAGGGAAGGCAGCTCGAACATGGTGTCGAGCAGGGAATGTTCGATGATCGAGCGCAGGCCCCGCGCCCCCGTGCGCCGCTCCAGCG
>JAJZSR010000204.1 GCA_021849595.1 Pseudomonadota bacterium
CATGCCTGCAAGGACGAGCGACAAAGCCAGGCGCCCGTCTGGGCGTGCCAGCGGGTGCATAGCGCGTCCACCTAAGCGGTTGGTTTTGACGAGGGCAGAAAACTTAGCGTCCATGGGCTTCCTTTAGGTGCGGCCAGCGGTCAACTGCGGTTTCTAGGATCATTGCTGAGGCAGCTTGCTTAGGCTTGCCTGGGCAAGCAGATTATTTACCGACGCGTGCATGACATCGGTGAAGGGTTTGGGGTAGATGCCCAGGGCGAGCACCAGGACGGCGAGCAGGGCGAGGATGGTGAACTCGCGGCCGTCCAGGTCGCGCATGTTTTCCACGGCGGGGTTGGTGACCTTGCCGAAGATGACGCGCTTGTACATCCACAGGGTGTAGGCGGCGCCGAGGACGAGGGTGAGGCCGGCGGCGAAGGCGTACCAGAAGTCCACGCGCATGGCGGAGAGGATGACCATGAATTCGCCGACGAAGCCGCTGGTGGCGGGCAGGCCGGAATTGGCCAGGGCGAAGAGCATGAAGAAGGCGGCGAACGCGGGCATGACGCGGGCCAGTCCGCCGTAGTCCTTGATCTGGCGCGAGTGCAGGCGGTCGTACATGACCCCTACGGAAAGGAACAGGGCCGCGGAAACAAAGCCGTGCGAAATCATCTGCACCAGGCCGCCCTCCAGGCCCAGGGTGTTGAACATGAAGAAGCCCAGGGTGACGAAACCCATGTGCGAAATCGAGGAATAGGCGATGAGCTTTTTCATGTCCGTCTGTGCCAGCGCAACGAGCCCGATGTAGACCACGGCAATGAGGGAAAGTGCGATGACGAAATTGGCCAGCAGATGCGCCGCGTCGGGCACGATGGGCAGGATGAAGCGCACGAAGCCGTAGGCGCCGACTTTAAGCGTGATCGCCGCCAGCACCACGGAGCCGCCGGTGGGCGCCTCCACATGGGCGTCGGGCAGCCAGGTGTGCACCGGCCACATGGGCACCTTGACGGCGAAGGCAAGGAAGAAAGCGATGAAGAGCAGCACCTGGGCGGTCATGCCCAGAGGCAGGCGGTAGTAGTCCAGGATGCTGAAACTGCCCGCGGAGCGGAAATACAGGTACAGAAAGGCCACCAGCATCAAAAGCGAGCCCAACAGGGTGTAGAGGAAGAACTTGATCGCGGCATACACCCGGTTGGGCCCGCCCCACATGCCGATGATGAGATACATCGGAATCAGCATGGCCTCGAAGAAGACATAGAACAGGATGGCGTCCAGGGCCGCGAACACGCCGTTGATGAGCCCGGACATGATGAGAAAGGCGGCCATGTACTGGGCCACGCGCTTCTCGATCACACGCCAGCCGGCGATGACCACCAGCACGGTGGTGAAGCTGTTGAGCAGAATGAAGGGCATGGAGATGCCGTCCACCCCCAGGGTATAGCGGATGTGAAAAGCGGACACCCAGGGCAGGTTCTCGCGGAACTGCATGGCCGCGGTGGCCTCGTTGAAGCCGGTGTACAGCGGCAAGGCGACGATGAGGCCGGCCAGCGCTCCGGCCAGGGCCAGCATGCGCGCCATGGGCGCGTTGCGATCGGAGCCCGTGGCCAGCACCAGCGCCCCGGCTACGATGGGCACCCAGATCACCAGGCTCAGCAACCTGTCGGGTTGGATTCCGCCGGCAATCATCGGTACCTCCGGACAGCGGCTGTCAGAGTCGTGGCGACGCGCGAGAGACGGGCGTTTGCGTGACCGGTGGAATCAGGCGGCGTTCCACTGCTGGGTGGCGATGCCCCCGCCCAGATCGGCTTCGATGAGGCGCCGGCGCACCTCCAGGAGCTTTTCGATGAGCGCGGGTTCGGCGCGTGCGTAGGCCTCGGCGTCGGGGATGCGCTTGACCACGACGCCGAGCAGTTCGGTGATGGCATTGCCGATGGAGTTCTGGCTGATGGTGACGATGAGCTTGCCGGCATCGTTACGGTAGATCAGTTGCTTGAAGGCCGGCTGCCAACGGATCGCGTTGGCATACTTGGGATCGCTGATGCAACGGTCGCGCACCATTTTTGCGGTCCTCAGGAAATCGTTGTCGAACAGCAGCTTCCGCTCCACCAGATCGGGGAAGTGGATGCCCTCGGGCAGGGGTGCGTTGCGCGTGGAAACCTGGCCGAAAAACGTCCGGTAGAAATCGGTGAAGCCCTTGAGCAGGATGTCGTATTCCTTCCAGAACCCGGGCTTCCTGAGGGACTCGGCGCCGCCCTGTACTTCCCAGCTGGGCAGGCCCTGCGGGTAGCCCGTGAGCGCGATCCGGCAACTGCCGTCGCGGCAGGGCGTGAGGATTTGCAAATCCAGCTCGTTGAAAAAGGCGCGATAGACGTCCCGCATATAGGCTTGAAACAGCGAATGCTGGCCGCCGTCGGTGAGATTGGGGTTGTCCGCGTCGGCCAGGTCGGCATCCCGCAGTTGTGCCTTGGAAAAGACGATGAAATGGTTATGCAGCATGCGGATGCTGGGCACGCCCGGCAGGTTGAGCGGCCAGGTTGCGTCCAGGCTGGCCTCGCCCGCGAGCACCAGATGCTGGTCCGGATCGGGATAGCGTTCCAGCATGTACTCGATGATGATCTGGTTCATGCGGTTCCAGACGTTCTTCACCGGGCTGGGCACCTGGGTGCGACGCACCGGCCGGCCCAGCGGATCGAGGATGCTGTGGGAAGTGTTGTAAATGATCGAGGTGTCGAACTCGTTGCTGTGGCCTATGGCCTTGCGGTAGAGCAGCAGGCCCTCGGGGTTTTGCAGCAGGCCGTTGTTGTGCACCAGATCATTGAGGTTCTCGGCGCTGTTGAAGAATTCGTTGGGTTTCATCCCTTCCGGCACATCGAGCGGTATGGGACGGAAAGGGGTAACGATCTCTCTGGGACCGGTGCGCATGGTTTTCCCTATGAATTGTTCTTAAGCCCGCGGCGGGGATCCCGCACGGCATCGGTCAAGGTAGACTGCGTATGTATTGGGCGAGTTCCAGCATGTCGTCGTGGCTTAAGCGGGAAGTGATGGTGCGCATCATTTTGGACGGGTCGTTGGTTCTCGCGCCGGTACGGAAATTCTCTAGCTGGGCAAGGACATACTGCGCGTGCTGTGCCGCCAGGCGCGGAAATTCTACCGGTATGCCCAGCCCCTGAGGCCCGTGGCAGGCAGCGCATGCCGGGATTCCCTGGCTGGGCACGCCTGCGCGCCAGAGTTTCTCGCCGGCGGCGACCATATCCTTGTTCTGCACGACGCCTACGGGCGGCGTCTGTTCGCTGAAATACAGCGCCAGATTGTGCATGTCG
>JAJZSR010000045.1 GCA_021849595.1 Pseudomonadota bacterium
TGCCGCCAAGGCCCTGCTCGATGCCCCCGTGCCGCCCCAGGTGCTGGACGTGCGCGAGGCCTGGGAAATGGAGCGCTGCAGTATCGCCGGCTCGACCTGGATACCTTTCGGCGAGTTGATGGCGCGCCACGCCGAGCTCGATTCCTCCCGTGCGGTGCTGGTGGTCTGCCATCACGGCATACGCAGTTGGCATGCCGCTCGCCTGCTGGAAAATCTGGGCTTTACCTCCGTGATCAATCTGGCCGGCGGCGTGGAAGCCTGGGCCTGCGAAGTCGAACCGACCATGGCACGTTACTGAGAAAGCAATCAGCATGCATATCCGATCACGCATTTTTCTTGCGCTGTCCCTTGCCGTCGGCATCACCCCCGTGCGCGCGGAAAACCTCGCCGACGTCTATGGCAAGGCAGCCGCCTACGACGCCACCTTTGCCGCCGCCCAGGCCAGTTACCGCGCCAGCCTGGAAAAGATTCCGCAGGCGCGCGCCGCCTTGCTGCCGCAGGTGAGCGCCACCGGCAGCATCAGCCGCGTGCATCAGACCAACACCATGGCGACGCCGCAGACGGTGACTTACAACTCCCCCACCTGGGGCGTCACGGCGGTACAAACGTTGTTCAACAAGCAGAGCCTGATACAACTGGATGAAGCCCACCTGCAAGCGCGCAGCGCGGGGGAGCAGCTCGACGCCGCCGGCCAGAACCTGGTGCTGCGCGTCGCACAGACTTATTTCAATGTTCTCAAGGCACAGGACGACGTGGCCTCGCTGCAGGCGCAAAAAGCCGCCATCAGCAAGCAGCTAGCCTACGCCAAGCGCGCCTTCGAAGTGGGCACCGCGACCATCACCGACACCAACGAGGCACAGGCCCGCTTCGACCTCGCCACCGCCCAGGAAATCGCCGCCCAGAACCAGCTCGAAATCGCACGCCGCACGCTCGACACCCTGACCGGGCAGCCCAACGGCGCCTTGAGCCCGCTCGCACCCAAGGCGATCTTCGCCATGCCCAGCCCCGGCCCGCTCGACGGCTGGGTGGAGGACGCGCGCACCAAGAATACCAACGTGCGCTTGCAGCAAACCCTGCGCACCATCGCCGACAAGGAAGTGCAGCGCAACCGCGCCGGCCACTACCCCACCGTCGCGCTCACCGCCGGCTATCAGGACCAGAACAATCAGCACTTCGGCCCCTTCAGCTTCAACAACCAGGCAGCGTCCGTGGGCCTGCAGCTCAATATTCCCATCTACCAGGGCGGCCTGATCACGGCGCAGACGCGCGAGGCGGCCGCCAACCAGCAACGCGCCCAGCAGAACCTGGACGATGCCGTACGCAACGCGCTGCTGGCGGTGCGCCAGGCCTATCTCAACGTCACCAACGGTGCGGCCCAGGTGAAAGCTCTGGAGCAGGCTTTGCATTCCAGCGAAGTGTCGCTGGATTCCACCATCACGGGCCTGAAGGTGGGCGTGCGCACCAGCCTGGACGTGCTCAACGCCCAGCAGCAGGTGTACAGCGCCTGGCAACAGCTGTCCGCCGCCAAGTACGCCTATCTGCTCGCCACCCTGCAATTGAAGGATGCCGCCGGCACCCTGGCGCCGCAGGATCTCGTGCAGCTCGACCGCTATCTCAAGGCCGGCCCGCCCACGCCGCCGCGCGTGCAGTAACGCCCAACGAAAAGCCCCGCTCGCGCGGGGCTGCTTCATCTCAAAATCAGTCGCCTCAGTGCTTGGTGGCGCAGGTCTTGATGCCGAAAGGCAGGTAGGCCGGACACCAGCCGATCAGGCCGGTGGCGAGCGGCAATACGCCGATCCAAGCCCACACCGGTCCGCCCAGGATGGCCCAGACTATCAGGGCGATGCCTACCACGATGCGTATAATGCGATCCGCGCCGCCGACGTTGTGTTGCATTTATTCTCTCCTTAATGAACGTTGAAACGCATTTGCATCATAGCCTAGCCAGCGCGCTTGTCATCCGCATCGCTAATTTCGGAGCATAGCGACCCCGCGCGAATTGCCGGCCTCGGCGTGATATGCTGCCCGCATGGCGAGTCGTATGGGCTGGTGGTGGTGGGGGTGGTTGCTGTTCGCAGTGACGCTGCCCGCCCGCGCCGACGACGCCGACGCCTTTCTGCGCGCCCATGCCGCCTATCTCGCGCATGATTCTGTGGCTTTCGAGCGCGCCGCCTCCCAGGTGAGCCCTCGCTACGTGCTGGCACCCTATCTGCAATTCTGGCGCCTGTCACAGAACCTGGGCGATGACAGCGCGATTGCCGATTTCCTCGCCGTCCAGCACGGCACTTGGCTGGCGCAGCGCCTGCGCGCGTTGTGGTTGAACGATTTGGGGCGCCGCCAGATGTGGCCGGCTTATCTGGCCGAGTACCCCAAGCTGGCCGATCCCACCCTTAGCCTGCGCTGCTATGAATACCAGGCCCAGCTCGCCAGCGGCAAGGCGGGCGTCCTGACGGCGGCCCGCCCGCTGTGGTTCAGCGCCGACGATCTGCCTTCCTCCTGCACGCCGCTGTTCACCGCCATGGCCGACGTCGGCCTGCTGGATCGCGCGGATATCTGGCAGCGCCTGCACCTGGCGTTGCTGGCCGACCACCCCGAGGTGGCGCGCGCCGTGGCCGACTATCTGGGCGCTGAAGGCATCGCGGTGGCGCGTATGATCGAGCGCGCGCAACAATCCCCTGCGGCCTATCTCGCCGCGCTGGGCAGACAGCGCGGCCCCGGGCGCGGTGCGCGCGAAGTGGCGCTTTATGCTCTGACCCGGCAAGCCCTATTCGACCCGCAGGCGAGCGCGAACTGGTTGGAACGCCACGCCCGCGGCTGGCCGGCGCACACCCGCGCCACGGCCTGGGCCCAGGTCGCGGTGCAGGCCGCGCGCCAGCATGACCGCGCGGCGCTGGGCTGGTTTGCGCGCGCCGGCACGGGGGTAACCAGCGACTACCAGAAAACCTGGCGGGCGCGGGCCGCTCTGCGTGCGCAAGACTGGAGCGCGCTCGCCAACGCCATCCATGCCCTGCCGTCGCCCATGCAGGCCGAGCCGGAATGGCGCTACTGGCTGGCGCGGGCCTATCAGGCACGCGGCGGGACGACCGCAGCCAACCGCCTGTATGCGGGCTTGGCGCGCACGCCGGATTATTACGGCCAGTTGGCGGGCGAGGAACTGGGCGTTACCCTGGAGGCCGCCTCGCCGCGAGACGCCGACCCCGCGCCGGCCGCCATCAATGCCGCGGCCAACGATCCCGGCATCGTGCGCGCGCTCACGCTGTGGAATCTGGGCCTGCGCTTTGAGGCCACGGGCGAATGGAACTGGGCAATCCGCGGTTTCGACGACCCGCAACTGCTCGCCGCCGCGGAACTGGCGCGCCAGGCCAACTGGTATGACCGCGCCATCTACACCGCGGGCAAAACGCACACGCTCAAGAACTACAAGCTGCTGTTCCCCGCGCCCTACCGCGAAGAAGCCATGCGCTATGCTGCCCAGTATCATCTCGACCCGGCCTGGGTATACGGTCTCATGCGTCAGGAAAGCCGTTTCACGCTGAACGCGCGCTCGGCCGTGGGGGCGCTGGGCCTCATGCAGATCATGCCCGCCACTGCGCGCTGGATCGCGCGCCGTCTGGGCATAGAGGATTTCCGCGCCAGCAGCGCGCACGACCTGGACACCAATCTGCGCTTCGGCACCTATTACCTGCGCTATGCTCTGGACGGCCTGGCCGACCAGCCGGTGCTGGCGACCGCAGGCTACAATGCCGGCCCTTTGCGGGCGCGCCGCTGGCAAGCCGACCGACCGCTGGACGCCACCATTTATATCGATACCATTCCCTTCCAGGAAACCCGCGATTACGTGAAAAAAGTCATGAACAACGCCATGTTCTATGCGCGCCGCTTCGACACGCGCGATTCGCCGCTGCTGAAGGCCCGTCTGGGCATCATCCCGCCGCGCCCATGAAGCCGCACAGCGAATCCTGCGAGCGCAACCGCGAGCCCATCCTCGCCGTGCTGCGCGATCACTTCCACGGCATCGGGCAAGTCCTCGAAATCGGCAGCGGCACGGGCCAACACGCCGTGTATTTCGGCGCCGCCCTGCCCCATCTGACCTGGCAGACCAGCGACCTGCGGGAGCATCACGACGGCATCCGCCAGTGGCTCGCCGAAGCTGCCCTGCCCAACGTGCTGCCGCCGCTCGCGCTGGACGTCGCCGCGCGCCCCTGGCCGGTGCCGCAAGTGGATGCCGTATTCTCGGCCAACACCATGCACATCATGGCCTGGGAGCGGGTGCAGGATTTCTTCGCCGGCCTGCCCCAGGTACTGGGCCCGGCTGGCCTGCTGGTGGTGTACGGCCCCTTCAATTACGACGGCCGCTACACCTCGGAGAGCAACGCGCGCTTCGACGCTTGGCTGAAAGCGCGCGATGCCCGTTCCGCCGTCCGCGATTTTGCGGCGGTAGACGAACTGGCGCAGAGCGCCGGTCTGCGGCTGCTGGAAGACCGCGCCATGCCGGCCAACAACCGCTGCCTGGTTTGGCGGCGCGCGGAAGTCCCGGTGGCGACCGCATCCGCATAAAATGTGCCGCTTCCCCTACGCTGACGCATAACCATCATGGCTATCGACACTGTCTGCATACTAGGCGGCTCGGGCTTCGTCGGCCGCGTCCTTGTCAACCAATTGGTGAGCCGCGGCAAGCGCGTGCGCGTGCTGACCCGCCGGCGCGAGCAGGCTAAGGCGCTGATCCTGCTGCCCACCGTCGAAGTGTTGGAGGCCGACGTGCATGACGAGCACGAACTGCAACGGCAATTCGCGGGCACGGACGCAGTCGTCAACTTGGTCGGCATCCTGCATGAGGAAACCCGCGGGCGCCAGGACCAGCCCGCCGCGCGGCGCGGCGATTTCCATGAGGTGCATGTGGAACTGCCGCGCAAGGTGGTGCACGCCTGCGGCGGCGCGGGCGTAACGCGCTTGCTGCACATGAGCGCGTTGGGGGCCGACCCGGTGTCGCGTTCCGCCTATCAGCGCTCCAAGGGCATAGGCGAAGCCCTAGTGCGCGAGGCCGCCATGCCGCACTCGGACGATCCCAATTGGTATCTGAACGGACCCAAATTCGTCCACGGCCAGGGCCTGGCCGTCACCGTGTTTCGCCCCTCGGTCATTTTCGGGCGCGGCGACAGCTTCCTCAATCTCTTCGCCCGCCTGGTGAGGCTCTTTCCCGTGCTGCCCCTGGCCAATCCGGGCGCGCGCTTCCAGCCGGTCTATGTCGAGGACGTGGCACGCGCTTTCGCCGACAGCCTGGAAAATTCCGCCACCCATGGGCAGACCTACGACTTGTGCGGCCCCGGCATTTACACCCTGGAGGAACTAGTGCGTCTGGTGGCGCAGAGCCTGCACCGGCATCCGCGCATCCTGCGCCTCGGCCCCCGGCTGTCCTACCTGCAGGCCTGGGCCATGGAGTTCAAACCCGGCCGCCCCCTCATGACGCGCGACAATTACTACGCCATGCTCAAGGACAACGTCTGCCAGGGCGGTCCGGCCCTGCCTTTCGAGTTCCGTCCCACCGCGCTGGAAGCCGTGCTGCCGCAGTACATCCACGGCGACGACACGCCCGGCCGCCATGGCCGATTGCGGCGCGCGCGCTGAGGGGGCGGGCGCACAGGCTTATTTCACCGCCCGCAGCAGCTCCGCCAACTGCGCCGGCGTGGGGGCGCCCATGAACAGCACGGCGCCGCCGTCCTCGCGGCGGAAGACCATGAGCGGCACGCCGTTGATGTTCTCGCCTTGCAGCAGGGCGAGGTTGGCCTGCAAGTCCATGCGCGTCTTGCCGGCGATGTTTTTCGCCGGAGCGATGCCTCCGCCCGGCCCCTCGGCGCTGAGATTGAAGTCGTTCTCGCTCTGCCGCAGCGCCGCCAAGGGATCTCTGGCCTGCAGCAGCGCCGCCGCCTTGGCCTCGCTCGTAGGCGTCAGCAGTCCTACCGGTACCCAGCGGAACTGCAGGTCGTCTTTGCCCACCCAGGGACGCAGGCGCTCATAAAGCCGGTGGCAATATGGGCAATTGGGATCGAAGAATATCCACACCACGCGGTTGCCCTTGCCTTGCATGATCGAGGTGGCCTGATCCATCTGCGCCAGCAGGCGGTCGGCCGTGCCGGTCGGAGCGGCCAGGGCCGGGCCGGCGAGCAACCCGGCCAAGAACAACAGGCCGAACCAGGTACGTCGTATATGCAGCATGTATGCCTCCGCAAAAAACTGTTCGAACAGGATTTCGGAACGACGCGCCCGCGCTCTCGGGGTTCCGCGCGCCGCCTATTTTTTTTTGGCGCGCGGATGGGCGGCGTCGTAGACGCGGCTCAGATGCTGGAAATCCAGATGCGTATAGACCTGGGTCGCGGACAGGCTGGCGTGCCCCAGCATCTCCTGCACGGCGCGCAAGTCGCCGGAGGACTGCAGCACATGGCTGGCAAAGGAATGGCGCAACAGGTGCGGGTGCACATGGCTTGCCAGCCCGGCCTTGCGCGCCCAGCGCTCCAGGCGCAGTTCGATGCTGCGCGGCGTGAGCCGAGCGCCGCGCTGGTTCAGGAACACGGCCTGCTGCCCCGCGGGCGCCAAGGCGGCGCGCTGCGTCAGCCAGGTTTGCAGCGCGGCACGCGCCTGGGCGCCTACCGGCACGATGCGTGTCTTGCCACCCTTGCCCACGACGGTGACTTCACCCTCGGCCAGATCCAGGCGCGCCAGGTCCAGGCCCGCCAGCTCGGACAGGCGCAGGCCGGAAGAATAGAATAGCTCGAACATGGCGGCGTCACGCACTTCGAGCAGGCCGTCCGCCGCGCGGTCGAGCAGTTGGGCGCAGTCCTCGGGCGCAAGTACTTCCGGCAGGGCGCGCCGCAGCTTGGGCGGGCGCAACCCCAAGCAGGGATTGCCCGTATAGCCCAATCGCCGGCAGGCATGGCGATAAAAACCGCGCCAGGCAGACAGGATGCGCGCCAGGCTGCGCGGTGCCAGGCCGCGGCCGTGCAGGCGCGCCAGGAAAAGGCGCACGCGCGGCGTGTCCAGGTCGCGCAGGGCGATGTCGCCGGCCTCCTTTTCCAGCAGGGCCAGATCGCGCCCATAGCTCTGCGCCGTGTGCCGCGCCAGGCGCCGTTCGGCGGTCAGGTGCGCGAGGTAGTCGGCAATATCTTGGTTCATGCCATGCGCGCCACCGCCGCGCCGATCAACTGCCCCAGGCGTTCCAGGTAGAGCGTGCCCATCTCGGGATAGAAGCGGCGCGGCTCCTCGGACGCCAGCACCAGCAGGCCGTGGGTGCCCCCGTCGCGCAGCGGGATGGTGGCGAAGGAGCGCAGATGCGGGGCGATTTCGCCGAACCAGGCGGCAGCCTCGGCATAGGGCAGAGCGCCGCAGACCGGGCGGCGCTGGGTATCGACCTGGGCGCGCAACCCCTCGCTCACGGGGGTGCAGGCGGGCAGGTCCGCCGCGGGCTGCGTGTCCCACAGCCGCACCGCGCTGTGCGGCACACCAAAGCCGTCCTGCAAATGGGTGTTGAGCGCGCCCAGCAGCGTGACCAGATCGGGCGCAGCCATCAAGGCCATGGCCAGACGATGCATTTTTTCCGAAATGCCGTCGTTCTCCTCGCCGAACTGGATCAGTTCGGCGAGCTTGTTTTCCAACAGACGCACCTTGTCGCGCAAGGCCATGACCTGGCGCTCGGTGATGGACACGGCGTGCGTGCCGTGCGGATGCGGGATGCGCAACTCCGCCAGCAGTTCGGCATGCTGGTTGAAGAACTCGGGATGCTGGCGCAGGTAATCGGCGATCTGTTCGGTCATGGGAGCGTCGGGAAGGTTTGCAGGGTGGCTAAATCTATCGTGCCTTCGAAAACGGTGACGGCCGGCCCGGTCAGGAACACGGAGCTATCGGCGCCGGCCCAGCGCAGCGTAAGCAGGCCGCCACGCGTGGCAATGTCCAAGGGGCTGTCCGCCCAGCCGTGCAGGATGGCCGTGACTGCGGCCGCGCAGGCGCCGGTGCCGCAGGACAGCGTCTCGCCCGCACCGCGCTCGTACACGCGCAAACGCAGACGGTGGTGATCCACCACCTGCACGAAACCGGCGTTCACCCGGCGCGGAAAGCGGGAATGGCTTTCCATGGCCGGCCCCAGGCGGGCCACGGGGGCGGTGTCCACATCCGCCACGCGCAGCACGGCATGCGGGTTGCCCATGGACAGGGCAGTGATGGCCAAGCGCTCGCCCGCCACGTCCAGGTCGTAGAAGTCCGCGCGCGCCGGCGCGTCGAAAGGAATCTCGGCAGGCGCGAAGCGCGGCGGCCCCATGTCCACCGTGACTCGGTCGTCCTCCTCCAGGCGCGGCACGATGATGCCGGAGCGGGTGATGACGCGAATCTCGCGCTTGTCGGTGAGCCCCTGCTCGTGCACGAAGCGCACGAAGCAGCGCGCACCGTTGCCGCACTGTTCCACCTCGCCGCCGTCGGCGTTGAAAATGCGATAGCGGAAATCCGCCGCCGGGTCGTCGCTCGCCTCCACCAGCAGAAGCTGGTCGCAGCCCACGCCGAAATGGCGGTCGGCCAGCGCCCGCACCTGAGCCGCATCGAGCTGCACGCGCTGGCGCACGGCGTCGATGACGACGAAATCGTTGCCCGCGCCATGCATCTTGCTGAATTTCAGCTTCATGCCCCACACCACGCCGCATAGTCCTTGTACAGGCAGCGGTCCATGACCACGAAAAGCCCCGCATCGCGGGCTTGCCGGGCCGCGGTCTCGTGCACCACGCCCTCCTGCAGCCAAAGCGCCGGCAGCTTGAGGTTCACGCATTCTTCCACCAGGGCCGGCACTTCGGCGGGGGCGCGGAACACGTCCACGACATCGACCGCAAAAGGAATGTCGGCCAGTCGGGCATAAGCCCGCACGCCGAGGATCGCGCCCACCGCCGGACGCACCGGCACGATGCGCAAGCCCAGCTTCTGCAGGGCCCGGGCAACGAAATGGCTGGGCCGATCCGGCTTGGGCGAGAGACCCACCACCGCCACCGTCCTGAGGGCGGAGAACAGCTTGTCCAATTCGCGCACGTCCGGGTTGCGAAAATTCACAGGGTTTTTTCCAACTGATAATCGTCCATGATAAACCCGCCGCCGATGTCTTCCACCACGGCGACCGGAGCGCCGAAGCCGTAGCGGGCATAGGCGGCGAGCGCCTGGGCATTGGCCTTGTTGGTGCGCACCATGAGGCGGCTGGCGCCCCAGGCGCGCGCGCTGTCTTCCGCGGCAGCCAGCAGGGCGTGGCCGAGGCCCCGGCGCTGGCATTCGGGCGCCACGTAGAGCTTGTCCAGCTTGGCGTGCTGCGCATCCTCGCGATACACGTGCGCGTAACCGACGAGCCCTGGCCCGGCGGCGGCCACCAGCCAGCGTTGCCCCGGATCGTCGAGCTGGCTGGCAATGAGCTGCGGGCGGTAGCGCTGCGCGAGCATGTAATCGATCTGGGCCTGGCTGATCATGCCCGCATAGTGCGCGCGCCAGATGCGCGCGGCCAATTCCGTCAAGGCGGGAATCTCGCCGGCGGCAAGCGGACGGATCGACGCCTCAGGCATAAAAACCCGCCTCATCCGGCGGACGCGTCTTGAAACGCCGATGCATCCAGAAATACTGCGCCGGCAGCTCGCGCACGCGTGCCTCGATGAAGGCGTTCATGCGCGCCACGTCGGCCTCGACGCTGGCACCCGGAAAATCCTCCCAGGCCGGATAGGCGCGCAGGACGTAGCCCCCGCGCGTCTGGCGCGTGACCACGGGCACCACCTGCGCGCCGGTGATGCGCGCCAGGCGCGGCAGGGCGTCCACGGTGGCGGCGGCGATGCCGAAGAAAGGCGTGAACAGCGCCCCCTGGCGACCCTGATCCTGATCCGGCAGATAGTAGAAAGGCAGGCCGCGCTTGAGCTCGCGTATGATCGGCTTGATGCCTTCGTGGCGCGAATACAGATGCACTTCGTTGAAGCGCGTGCGCGAGCGCAGCAGCATCTTGTGGAAGGCGGCATCCTTGGGGCGGCTGTACATGGACACCACGGGAGAATCGAGCGACAGGCGCAACCCGCCCATGTCCAGGCCGACGAAGTGAGGCGCCAGCCAGATCACCGGCCGCCGGCCGTCGCCGCGCAGCAGATGCGCATCCTCCACGCGCACCAGGCGCCGCACGCGCGCCGCCGAGCCCCACCACAGGATGCCGGTTTCGAAGGCCGCGCGCACCGTGGCGCGGTAGTTGGCGCGCAACAGGCGCGCGCGCTCGGCCGCCGGCAATTCCGGAAAACAGCGCGCCAGATTGACGGCGACGATGCGGCGGCGCTTGCCCGGCAAATACGACAGCAGGCTGCCCAGGCCATCGCCCAAGACAGCCAGCACGGGCCGCGGCAGCCAGTGCAGCAGCCACAGCAGAGCAATGCCCAGGCGCGTCACGCGGCGCCCTCCGGCGGCGGCGCGCCGCCCGGCCGCTTGTAGCGGTTATAGCTCCAGAAATACTGCGCCGGAAAGCGCCGCACCGCCTCCTCGATGGCGCGGTTGAGCGTCGCGGCAGCGGCGGCGAGATCGTTGCCGGGGGCCGGCAGGCGGCTCACGTGGATGACGTAGCCGCGCCCCCAGGACAGGCGCTCGGCCACCCCCAGGATGAGGGGCGCGCCGGTCTTCTGCGCCAAAGTCAGCGGCAGTACAGGGGTGTAGGCCGGCCGGCCGAAGAAAGGCGCCCAGGCACCCTCGCCCTTGCTGGCCACCTGATCGGGCAGGATGCCCACCGCCTCGCCGCGCTTGAGTGCCTTGTAGATGGCGCGCACGCCCGGGGCGCTGGCCGGCATCATGCGCACCCCGCCGCGCTCGCGCCCGGCCCGTTGCAGTTCGTTGATCCAGGCGCGGCGATGCGGCTTGTACAGCGCCGTGATGGGCCCGCGCGCGCCGTAGCAAAGACTGGTCAGTTCGAAGGCGCCGATGTGCGGTGACATGAGAACGGCGCCGCGCCCTTCGGCGAGCGCGGCATCGAGCACCTCACGACCGCGCACCTCGCGCACCAGCGCCAGGGTACTGAGGTAGGGCCGGAACCATAGCGCCGGCAGTTCGGTCAGGGTTTTGCCCATTTCGGCCACGGCGCGACACGTCAACCGGCCGCAGGCAACGCCCTGGCACAGGCCGCTTTGCCGGATCTGCCTGCGCATGCGCGCGCGGTGCCGCCCGGGAGAAAAATAGATCGCCCACCCCAGCAGGAGGCCCGCGCCGTGCAAAAGCGGCAGCGGTAACAGGGCGAGCATCTGCAGGAACAGGCGCATGTTGACGTAAGGGGACGGGCGTTGTTAGATTACGTTCGTTTTCGCCGCCGTGTTAACGAGACAACTTGCGGGCGGATTACAAATACTGCTAAAGCGTCGCCGCTCTCACCCCCGGACCGGTCGCGCTGCAACGGTTGGGGGCAGGAGCAAATTCATGCAGGAATACATTTTCACTTCCGAGTCGGTATCGGAGGGCCATCCCGACAAGATGGCCGACCAGGTCTCGGACGCGGTGCTGGACGCGATTCTAACCCAGGACAAACACGCCCGCGTCGCCTGCGAAACCCTGCTCACCACCGGCCTGGTGGTCATCGCCGGCGAAATCACCACCAATGCGGTGGTCGATTACACCCAGGTCGCGCGCCAGACCATCAAGCGCATCGGCTACGACAGCTCGGACATCGGTTTCGACTATCACACCTGCGCGGTGATGACCGCCGTCGGCAAGCAATCCCCCGACATCGCCCAGGGCGTCAACGAAGGCGAAGGGCTGTTCCTGGACCAGGGCGCCGGCGACCAGGGCCTCATGTTCGGCTACGCCTGCGACGAAACCGACGGCCTCATGCCGCTGCCCATCTATCTCGCCCACCGCCTGACCCAGCGCCAGTCCGAACTGCGCAAGGACGGGCGTCTGCCCTGGCTGCGCCCGGACGCCAAATCGCAGGTTTCGGTGCGCTATGTGGAAGGCCGCCCGCAGCATATCGAAACCGTGGTGCTTTCCACCCAGCACCACCCGGAGGTGTCCCACAGCCAGTTGACCGAAGCCGTCATCGAGGAAATCATCAAGCCGGTGTTGCCCAAGGACATGCTGGGACCGGACCTGCGCTATCTGGTCAACCCCACCGGCCGCTTCGTCATCGGCGGGCCCATGGGCGACGCCGGCCTGACCGGGCGTAAAATCATCGTCGACAGCTACGGCGGCAGCGCCCCGCACGGCGGCGGCGCCTTCTCGGGCAAGGATCCTTCCAAGGTGGACCGCTCGGCCGCCTATGCCGCGCGCTACGTGGCCAAGAACATCGTCGCCGCCGGCTTGGCCAGCAAATGCCAGGTGCAGGTGGCCTATGCCATCGGCGTGGCCAAGCCGGTGTCGCTGCTGGTGGAAACCTTCGGCACCGGCAAGCTCCCCGAGCACCGCATGGTCTCCCTGGTGGAAAAGCATTTCGACCTGCGCCCCAAGGGCATCATCCACATGCTCGACCTGTTGCGCCCCATCTACACCCGCACCGCGAGCTACGGCCACTTCGGGCGCGAGGAACCCGAATTCACCTGGGAGCGCACCGACAAGGCCGCCGCCCTGCGCGCCGACGCGGGGCTGTAAGCCGAAATCCCGGCGCCGCGGGCGCGCCACGGCCCTAAGCCGTGGCCCTGTCCACTGCCCCGGCGAGTTCCACGACGCTGTCCGCAACCGCCACCTCGTAGCGCGCCGCTCCATCTAGGGCGCGCAGGGGGGCCGGCAAAGCGGCCAACTGGGCCGCCGCATATTCGCGGATTTCGGCCAGGGGAGGGCTCTCGCCCGTGCGCCGACCGCCTCGCAGGTATTGCTTGAGCAGCGGCACGCCGGCCTGCGCATCGCCTTCCAGAGACAAGGTGTCGCCCGCCATGCGTCCTTGGCTGTCCGTGCGCCGGTAAACCTGTTTGCGGCCCGGCCAAGTGGCCTTGCCTTCGGAACGCTTGCGCCGCGCCTGTCCTGCATACTCCTCGAGTTTGTAGGCACAATCGAGATAAGGTGCATCGGCCGAGGTGTTCATGCGGGTGCCCACGCCGAAGCCGTCGATCGGCGCGCCCGCGGCCAGCAGGGCCTGCAAGGCGTATTCGTCCAGGTTGCCGCTGGCCAGGATGTTCACGTCGGTCAGGCCGCCGGCATCGAGGATATGCCTGACGCGGCGCGCATGCTCGGCCAGATCGCCGCTGTCGATGCGCACGCCCCGCACGGCAATACCCTGCCCGCGCAGGCGTGGAGCCAGGGCGACCAGCTTGCGCGCGGCCGCTTCGGTGTCGTAAGTGTCGATAAGAAGAGTGGCGTTGCCGGGATGCGAGCAGGCAAAATTCTCGAAGGCCTGGGCCTCGTCGGCATGGGCCTGCACGAAGGCGTGCGCCATCGTGCCATAGGTTGGAATGCCGAAGCGCAGCCCCGCGAGTACCGTGGCGGTCCCTGCAAAGCCCGCAAGGTAACTGGCTCGCGCGGACAGCAAGGCGGCCTCCGCCCCATGGGCGCGGCGCAGACCGAAATCCACCAGCAGCTTTCCGGGCGCGGCGATGACGCAGCGCGCAGCCTTGCTGGCAACGACTGTTTCATAGTGCAGCAGGTTCATGACCCGGCTTTCCACGAGCTGCGCCTCGCGCAGCGGCGCCGTGATGCGCAGGATCGGCTCGTCGGGGAAAAAAACCGTGCCTTCCGGCAAGGCATGGACATCGCCGCTGAATCGCAGATCCGCAAGCGATTCCAGAAAGGACTTGCTGAATCTTCCGCTCGCGGCAAGCCACTCAATCTCTTCCTTGCTGAGACGCAATTGCTCCAGATAATCGAGCACCTGCTCCAATCCCGCCGCCATGAGGAAATTGCGCCGGCTGGGCAGGGCGCGCACAAACAGTTCGAACACCGCCGTGGCATTCATGCCCCGGTCGTGATAGGCCTGCAGCATGGTGAGCTCGTACAGGTCGGTCAGCAGTGCGCTCTCGCCCAGCGCCATTGCGCCCTCAGCGCCCGAGGTCGTCATAGGTCACGGCCACCGCTCCCAGCGCCAGCATTTCCCGCATGGCTTTGCGGCCGTCTCCGGGATGGGCATCCACGGCGGCGATGGCGTCGGCGAGCAGCATCACCTGGAAGCCATCTGCCAGGGCATCCCTGACGGTGTTCAGCACGCAGTAATCGGTAGCCAGCCCGCCGATGAACAAACGCCGACACCCCAGCGCCTTCAAGCGCTCGGACAACGGCGTGCCGGAAAATGCGGAGTACGCCTCCTCGTCCGCCGCCGTGGCCTTGGAAATGAGCACGGCCGAGTCCCCGAGGTGCAGATCGGGCGCGAAATCGGCGCCTGGGGATCCGGCCACGCAATGGGCGGGCCAAGGGCCCCCGCGGGCCCGGAAGGAACAGTGATCGGCGGGGTGCCAGTCCCGGCTGGCGAACACCGGCAGATGCCCAGCCTCGAAATCGGCCAGATAACGGTTGAGCGCCGGCACGACGGCGTCGCCGCCAGGCACGGCCAGGCTGCCTCCGGGCAGAAAATCATTCTGCACATCGACGATGACGAGGGCATCGCCCTGCGCCAATCCAAACTTTTCTTGCATCGCCGCCTCCGGCCGCCGTTGCGGGGAGCCGGATGCCCGGCCGGCCATGCTCCCGGCCTCAGGGATAAAAATCCTGATTGAAACTCACCCGATGCATGGATTCCGAGCCTTCGGGGC
This sequence comes from Pseudomonadota bacterium, assembly GCA_021849595.1. GTDB lineage: Bacteria > Pseudomonadota > Gammaproteobacteria > Burkholderiales > Thiobacillaceae > JAJXXS01. Next base: position 14,694 of record JAJZSR010000045.1, read on the forward strand.
GCACGTCGATATGGAACTTGAGGGTGGCCGGCGCCTGGACGCGGAAATCCCCCAAGTAGTAAATGGCGTCGCCCTCCCGGATTTCGCGCAACGGAATGGCAAAAGGCTGGCCGCTGGAATATTCGGCAGAGGCCGTGATCTGCCCCGGAACGGCAACCTTGCCGCGCAGCAGGCTGACCGTGAGCACAGCGCGCGTGCTGCTGCGCACGAAGCCGTACTGCCGCGCCACCTTGGGCGCGAAGAAATCGCTGCGTACCGCGCTGTAATGCATCACGACATCACCCAGGCGCGCGCTGTTCTGCGTCTGCTCGGCGGCACGCGCCGGCCCGGTGAAGAACAGGGCGAACAGGATGGTCCAGCAGGCCCAAGCGCTTCTTCTCATCGGCGTCTCCTCAAGACAGGTGCGCGGGAGCCCGTTGCAGCACACGCGCCACTGTTTTCATCGTAGGCGATGACGGAGGTTTCGCCAGCGTATCAGGGCTGCTACCCGGACCCGGCCGGGAGATGCGCGAGCCATTGCGTCAGTTGGTCGAGCAGCTTTGCGGTCGCGGCATCGAAAGCGGCATGGGCGCCGGCGGCATCGTAGCTCGGGCAGGGGGCGCTCACCCGGAAGATTTTTTGTCCCACGGGGGTATTGCCCGCCAGATCGATCACCCTGGCCTGCAACACGATGCGCACCTGCCCGGGCGGCTTTTCCGCCTCGTGATAGAAATCCAGCAAATGGGCATCAAGCACCCAGTTGCCGCGCAGGTTGCTGCCCAGACCGGCGGCATGGGCGAAGAGCTTGTCGCGTTCCAGGCGCAGCAGGATCAACCGCGTCAGGCGCTGGGCCGGCGGCTCGGTCCAGCGCGCATATTGGTAATAGGCGCGCGTACCCGGCGTGCGGCTGAACACCAAGGCATCGCTTTGGTAAAAACCCGCCGCCTGCACGGGCATGACCAGCAGGGTGCGGGGGTTGGGCGTAGCGACGGGAGCCGCCTGCCCCGGGTCGTCGAGGACGTAGTGGACCACCGGCGGCTGCTTGGCACCGCCCAGATTGACGCAGCCGCCCAAAAGCAGCAAACCCGGCAACAGCCAGACAAGCTTGCGCCATCCCCTCATGGAGCCTTCTCCCCCGGCCCGAGCATCCTTGGGTTGGGGCCGAATATGAGGCTGCGCGGATTGGCGTAGCCCTGGCCGACGTTGACCAGGGTGCTGGAAGCATCCAGCACGCCGCGCGACACACTGCTGAATTCGAGCATGCCGTTGTCGGACAGGGTCTGCAGCTTGAGCGACAGGTTGTTGGTCTGGCGCTGCAGATTGGCGAGCGCGGAGTTGGTCTGCTTGAGGGTGGCGCTGGCTCCCTGGGCCACGCTGGCAAAGCTCGCCCCGGTCTGGTCGACCACCTGGCTGACGTGCGCAGCGGCGTTGTTGAAGGTGGTCGCCGCCTGCTGCACGGAGTCCAGCGTGACGGCAACCCGGTGGCGGTCCTGCGCCAGCGAGGCAGTGATGAGGTTGAGGTTGCGCAAAGTCTGATCGACATTCAGGCGGTTCCGGTCGCTCAGCATGTCGTTCAGCTTGGTCAGCACCTGGGCACCATTTTCCGACAGCTTGGACAAGGCAGTCGCCACCTTGTCCAGGTCGGAGCGTCCCTCGGCGATGACCGGATAGGGCTGACCCGGAGTGTGCAGCAGCAGGGGCGCGGGTGTGCTGGGGTTGACCACTTCGATGGAGGCCAGGCCGGTCACGATATTGCGCTCCACATAGGCCTGCGCACCCTCGCGGATGGGCGTGCCCCGGCGGACGTCCAGAATGACCTCCACGGCATCATCACGCGCGAAGCTATAACCCTGCACTTTGCCCACCTTGACACCTTTCAGGCGCACCGAGCTGTCGACATTGAGGCCATCCATGGATTGGTGTTGGAAATAGACTGCATAGCGGAGGTAGTCGTGGTCGCCGGCGCCACCCACCAGCCAGACAACGACAGCGCCCAGGGCGAGCACCACGGCCATCACCAGTACGCCGACCAGGGTATAACGCGCTTCCGCTTCCATAGCCTGATACCTGTCACGCCTCGATTTCGCTGCGGGCGGCAAAATAGTCCCGTATCCACGGGTCGTCGATGCGGCGGATGTCCGCCACCGTGCCCTGGCCGAGAAGCTTGCCCCGCCCCAACACCACGACTTCGTCGCAAATGGAAAGCAGTGTATCCAAGTCGTGCGTTACCAGAAAGACTGAGATTCCCAGGTTGTCGCACAGACTGCGCACCAGGCGGTCGAAGGCGCGGGCCGCGATCGGATCAAGCCCGGAAGTCGGCTCGTCAAGAAACAACAGTTCCGGATCCAGCGCCAGGGCGCGCGCCAGTGCCGCGCGCTTGCGCATGCCGCCCGACAACTCGTTGGGCAACTTGTCTGCCGCGCTCGCCGGCAGGTCAGCCAGCGCGATCTTGAGGCGCGCCACTTCCCAACGCCCGGCCCGGCCCAAGCAGCTGTGCTCTTCCAGTGGCGCCATGACGTTTTGCGCCACGGTCAGCGAGGAAAACAGTGCACCATCCTGGAACAGCATGCCGACGCGCCGGCGCAAACGATTGAGTTCATCTTCCGACAGCGCCCATACCTCCTCGCCGAACAACTGCACCGACCCCGACACCGGCCGCAGCAGGCCGATGATCACCTTGAGCAGCACGGATTTGCCGCTGCCGCTGCCGCCGATGAGCGCCACCACCTTGCCGGCCGGGACGGCGAAGCTCACGCCGTCGTGGATGGTCACGCCGCCCAACCGCGTGACGAGGTCGCGCACTTCGATGACTGGGCCCGCGACGCCGGCATCCATGTCAGATTCCCAGCCGCACCTGCAGGATGGCGAACAGCGCGTCGAGCAGAATCACCGAGACGATGCTCTGCACCACCGTGGATGTAGTGGCGAAACCCACGGCGCGGGCATCGCGTGCCACATCCATGCCCATGCGGCAGGCGATCAGGCCGATGAATAGCGCGAACACCGGGGCCTTGACGATGCCGACGAGAAAAGTGTCCGTGGTCAGCACCGAACTCAAGCGGTCAAAGAACAGCGTG
>JAJZSR010000205.1 GCA_021849595.1 Pseudomonadota bacterium
AAACCCGCGCAAGCCCGCTGGAAATCCAGCCCTTTTTGCAGGCCATCAACCACCTGCTCGAGCGCCTGAAGGACAGCCTCAACCAGCAGCATCGCTTCATCGCCGACGCCGCACATGAACTGCGCACTCCGCTCACGGCGCTGAAGCTGCAAGCCGCCAACCTGGAAACCGTGCTGCACGAGCCGGAAGCGCGCCGGCGCCTGGAACCGCTCAAAGCCGGCATCGAACGCGCGCGCATGCTCGCCTCGCACCTCCTGGACATGGCACGCGCCCAACAAGCCCCGGCCTTGTCCGAGCGGACGGTACGGCTGGATGAATGCGTCAAGGAGGCGCTCGCCGCAAGCCTGCCCCTGGCCGCCGAAAAAACCATCGACCTGGGCCTCGATCGCCTGGAGCCGGTGAGCCTGACGGGGGACGCCATCGCGCTCACCACCCTGGCGCGCAACCTCATGGACAACGCGGTGCGTTATTCCCCCGCCGGCAGCCGCATCGACGTGCGCGTGTATCGCCGGGACGGCGCCCCGGTGCTGGAAATCCAGGACCAGGGTCCCGGCATCCCGGAAGAGGAGCAAGCGCGCGTGTTCGAACCCTTCCACCGCATCCCCGGCAGCCCCGGCGAAGGCTCCGGCCTGGGACTTGCCATCGTCGCCGGCATCGCCCGCCATCACGGCGCGCAGGTGAGCTTCGCCAACCTCGCGCCCGGTCTTCTGGTGCGTTGCGTTTTCCCTATCGCCACGGAAACCACGTCATGAAACTGCGCCCCGAGCTGCTCGCCGCCCTGCTCCTGGCCGGCTGCGCCACTTATCATCCCCTGCCACTGGACACCCGGGCACGCGCCCCCGGCAATCCCGCCGACATCAAGGTCAACGCCGCTTCCATGCCTCTGCCGGCGCTGCGCCACCATGTCTTCGATCCCAGTAACGGTCTGGACATGACCGAAGTGGCCATGCTGGCGGTGGCCAACAATCCGCAACTGAAGCTCGCGCGCGACGATCTGGGCATCGCCCACGCCCAGGCTTTCGCCGCCGGCCTGCTGCCCGATCCGGTATTGGGCGTGGCGCGCGATTTTCCCATCGCCGGCCCCGCCACCAGCACGGCTTTCAATGTGGGCCTATCCTATGACGTCTCGGCACTGCTCACGCACGCCACCGCGAAAAAGGCGGCGCAGGCTACGGCGCGCCAGGTGGATTTGAATCTGCTGTGGCTGGAATGGCAGGTGGTGAGCGCCGCGCGCCAACTCTTCATCCGCCACGATTACGAACAGAAGACGCTTACCCTGCTGCGCCAGGAAGAAAAGCTCCTGGCCCAGCGTCATGACCGCATGGTGGCGGCCTACCGCCACGGCGACGTGACCCTGGACGCGGTAAGCGCCGACCTCGCCAGCCTCCAAGCCGTGCAGACGCGGGTCAACGACGTCGAGCGCCAACTCGTGGCGACCGGCCAGGCGCTCAATGGGCTGCTCGGCTTATCGCCGCGCGCCACGCTCGATCTGGTCGGCCCCGCCGCCATCCCCACCGTAAGCGACGCCGTCGTGCGCCGCGACCTCGCCGAACTGCCGCGCCGCCGTCCCGACCTGCTGGCCCTGGAGGCCGGCTACCAGAGCCAGGAAGCGCGCTACCGCCAGGCCATCCTGCAGCAATTCCCGGCCATCAACGTCGGCTTCGTGCGGGCACGCGACACCGGCGGCGTGAACACGCGCGGCTTCCAGATCGCCCTCACCCTGCCCATCTTCAACCGCAACCGCGGCAACATCGCCATCGAAAAGGCCACGAGATTGCGCCTGCACGACGAATACAGCGCGCGCCTCATGAGCGCGCGCGCCGACATCGAGCACATCCTGCAGGACCAGGCTCTGCTGCAGCGCCAGCGCGGCGAAATCGAGCAGGGCATCGCCCTCACCGCGCAGACGCTGGCAGGGGCGGACGCGGCGCTCGCGCGCGGCGATCTGTCCGAAACCGACTACGTGCTGTTGAAATCCGCCTGGCTCAACCGTCGCCTGGATTTGCTGGGCGTCGAGCAAACCCTGCTGGAGCAGCAGGCCGCGCTGCAAACCCTGCTGGGCGGCGCGCTGCCGGCGCGCACCCCGCATGCCGGCGCAAACAGCTGATCGCCACATGATGGAACGCCGCCCATGAACAGAAAATTTTTTCCCATACTTTTCTGGCTGGCGCTGCTCGCGCCCGCCGTATCTTGTGCCGACGGCCCCAGCGCGCTGGTGCAGACCCAGCCCGCCCGCACGGGCACCCTGCCGGAAACCATCACCGCCTATGGCAGCGTGGTGCCTGCGCGCGGCGCGCTCACCACCCTTTCCGCGCCGCGTCCGGGCCTGGTGCAAAGCATCGCCGTGGTGGCCGGCCAAGTGGTGCGCAAAGGCCAGTCCCTGTACACCTTCGCCACCGACCCGGCCGCGCGCGCGGCCTGGCTCACGGCGCGCTCCGCCCTCGATTACGCGCGCCAGGACGTGGTGCGCACCAAGCGCATGCAGACGGAAGGGCTGGCCACGCAGGCCCAGGTCGCAGCCGCCCTGAAGGCCGAACAGGATGCCCAGGCCGCGCTCGATGCCCAGCGCGCGCTGGGTGCCGACCAAGCCAGCCAGACCTTCTATGCGCCCTACGACGGCGTAGTCATGCAGCTCACGGCCACGCCCGGCGATCGCCTGCAGACCGGCGCACCCGTGCTCACCCTGGCACGCGCCGGGCGCTATGCCGTGCACCTGGGCATAGAACCGGAAGACGCGCTGCGGCTGCGCCCCGACATGACCGTAAGCCTGAGCTCGGTGTTCGGCGACGTCGCGCCCATCCAGGCCCGCATCGCCAGCATCCAGGGCCTGGTCGATCCGCAGACGCGTTTGGTCAACGCCACCGTCGACCTGCCCCCGGCGCCCGGCCTGCTGCCGGGCATGCGCGTGATCGGGCGCATTACCCTGGGCGAGGCGCGCGGCTGGCTGGTGCCGCGCCAGGCAGTGCTCAAGGATGACGCCGGGCATTACCTGTTCCAGATCACGGGGACGCAGGCGCGCCGCATCGCCGTGCAGCCAGTCACCGAAAGCGGCCGGCAGATGATCGTGCGCGGCCCGCTGGATGCGCGCCTGCCGGTGGTGGTGCTGGGCAACTACGAACTCAAGAACGGCATGGCGGTGCACGAGCAATGAACTTCTCCGCCTGGATGCAGGCGCATCGCCGCTCCATCCTGTTCCTGCTTTTCGCCCTCGCCGCCGCCGGCTTGCTGGCCGCCTTCAAACTGCCGGTGACGCTGTTCCCCAACGTCAGCTTCCCG
>JAJZSR010000206.1 GCA_021849595.1 Pseudomonadota bacterium
CCTGCGCTCCCTCCGGGAAAGCCTCGAATTCCCTGAGCGCCGCCCTGATCCACGAGACGGGCCTTCTCTTCCGCGTCATCTGCCGGTCGCCGCCTTTGTTTGTCGAATCTGCCCTCAGACATGTTGTCACATATGACAACATCCGTCAAGGAGGCCCGCCGTCAGGATTCACGCTCGCACGCACGATTCCGTCTCCCCAACGGAAGACAAAGGGTGCCTGGCGGAATGCGTGCGCGCGTTCGCGAAAGCAAGCCGGCGGCCAATAGAACCAGAAAGAAACGCCGGCTGCGGACAACTACCTCAGGCCGAAGTACCAGATGGAAATGAGGGCGCTGACTACTCCGAAGGCCACGATCCACCCTTCTCTTTTCCATTCTTTCTTGTCACTCGGCAGGAAGCGCAAGACATGATAGTGAACCAACTCAGTTGTGAAGTACGCGGCGAGCAGCAGGGGAGACTACCGATGATCCCGCCGACGATCAATCCGGGGGGCGCTGACACGATCGAACCGCTCAGCGCCAAGAGAGGCAGCACTATCCCAAATACGGCGGTACAGGCCGTCGCCATGAGCAGCAACAAGAGGGAAGCGGTGAAGTGGGTCAAGCCAATGAAGGTGTCGGTGCCTCGCGATTCCGGTTGGCGGCCGCCGAGCTTGCTTCCATAACTTTCACCTGATGCAGCATGCGGGCAAGCATGTCGTCGCCGCTAACGTCTGGGTATAGGTTCAAACCCAGAATCGAAACCTCTTGGACGAGTGCGATCGCGAGCGTACACCAGCAAGCAACCCACACCGCGTTGAATCCAACGTGCTGGCTAAACAGGAAAACGAGGCCTGCGGCTGCCGCGCCTACTGCGGCGCGTACCGAGAAGATGCTCGCTTGTGGCGATCCCGCAGGCGGGCGGAAATAGGTGCCGAGAACCTGATACCATCTGCGCCACTCCCAGTCGATGCTCTGTCTCCGGCTCCTTTCTCGTAGAACTTCAATCTTGCGGCCTATCGCCTCAAGTTCCGGCACGCCGAGTTCGCATTTCTTCAGTTCCAACTCATATTCGGCATCGCTCATCGGCTGCTCGTCGGGAGGAGCAAGCCGGCCGAGGAAAGGGAGCGCGAGCTTGCGGAAGGCGGTTGATTGCCAGGCCCCGGCCGTGATCTTGGTTGCAGCAAAGCGCACCGCAGTGTTCACGAGAACCGCGGCAAGTAGTCCAAGGCCGGTTTCCGTGAGCACCGAAAGCACAAGGCCGGCAACATAGCCTGACAGTGCTGCGGCAGTGACCTTGACCCCGTATCCGACTGAGCTTGCAGCGAAGTACCGTTCAACGATGACCGGATTTACGTACCAAGTTCCCATCGCCAGCACAACGCCGGGCACGATAGGAGTCAGCAGGTTGGCCACAGATGGCATTTCCAGCCTATTGAGGTCCACCTTCAGCGGCAGTTGCATGAACGACATTTTGGCAGAACCGCCCCTCAGAACGGTAGGGTTTGCAGCCAATCGCGCTGCTCAGTTCTTCAGAATCTCGACGGGCCAGTCTCGGCATAAGCGTCTTGCATCCGAATCCGGCGATGCAAGAACCATGTGGACTTCACTTCAGCCGTCGTCCCTAGAATGATCTTGCCGCGATGGGCAGGGTCCTGTATAGAGAGGCAAAATCTTCGTCTCCATACGTTTTTCCGAACTGAACATCGTGCCCATCCTGCCCATGCTGGGCAACGTCGTGATTCCACGAGTCCAAACGTGGGCGGGATCGAGAAAGCCAACCATCCCAATCGTGATCGGAGTTGTAGAACAATCGGGGTGGAGTCTGTTTTGGAGTCCAGAAGCCGACTGGACTCCATTTGGACTCCAGAGACGACTACAGCCACCCGAGGGTGGCTGTATGTCTTTGAATACAGTGGTGGGCTCGGCAGAACTCGAATCTGCGACCTCTACCGTGTCAAGGTAGCGCTCTAACCAACTGAGCTACGAGCCCGTTCGGCGGGACTTCTTCATATTACCATGGACACTACGGCGTGCACTTCCAGGAGGGGGATCTCCACCGTCCATTCGCCCTGTGTGAGCTGTGCCTCCAGCGCCCGGCCCTCCGGAGCCAAGTGCACCGCGCCGGGCTTGCTCTTACCGAAATTCAGCCGCACCGGACCCACCGCCGGCACGAAGTCCACGGTGGCAAAATCGCCCGCCACCTGCATGCCCGTCGCGTTCAGCAGGTGCACCAGCAGCCGGCCCTTCTTCCTGCGCAGCACCACCTCCACCGTGCGCGGCGCCGACACGCGCACCAGCGGCTGGAAGCGCGGCGCCACCAGCGCGCAACCGAAGTCGCGCACCGCCGCCGCGTGCGTGGCCGCATACACCACGCCGATGGGCCCCGGCACCAGCACCATCTCTCCTTTGCCCACCACCGCCGCCACCGCCGCCGGCTGCCCGCCGCTGCGCGTATCCAGCACCGGATACCGCTCGGCCAGCACCTTCTCCGCGCCCGGCTCGATGTCCTGCCACAGCCCTTTCACGTTGCCCATCACCTCGCCGCGGACGTAGCACTGCTGCTCGGAGGGCCCGCCCTTCAGCGTCACGCCCATCGCCGCCGCAAACAGCGCGGCGTTCTTCGCGCCCGCCGCCACCAGCTTGCCGCCGCCGCGGACATAGTCGCTGAGGATCCGCGCCACCGCCGCGCCCGGCTCCGCCCAGTCCGGCAGCACGATCAGCGGGTACTGCGACGCGATACGCTCCAGCTTCCAGTCCGGCAGCACGTCCACCGACCACTGGCAGGCGAGCAGCAGGTCCAGCCAGCCGCGCGCCGCATCCGGCGCCTTGCCCCAGCCGCCGAACAGCTTGTTCGCCGTCCGGTACAGCGTCTCCTTCGAAAACACCACGCCCACCTGCGGCACCGTTTCTGTCGCTTGCGACACCTCCTGCACGCCGCGGCAGTAACGGCCCACCTCCGCCATCGTCCTCACGTGGCTCTCTTCGAAATACCCGGCGCGCGTGGGCACGTAGTAGATCTGGAAGCCGCCGCTCTGCGCCAGCACCACGCCCGCCTCCTGCTTCAACTGCACGGCCGGCTTGTGCACGTGCCCGACGGTGTTCGACCCCGCCTGCTGGAAGCCCCACGCCATCAGGTCCCATGGCTTGCCGGTCTGCCCCAGGTAGCGCGCCTCCAGCCGCGCCGTCGAGATGCTGGCGTTGCCCAGGTAGTCGCCCGACAGGAAGTCCACGGGCAGCGTGGGCTCCTCCGGTACCATCGTCGAGTACAGCCAGTTGCTGGCGATCT
>JAJZSR010000207.1 GCA_021849595.1 Pseudomonadota bacterium
CGGGGCGGAAGATGACGGGGTCGGCGCCGAGTTGCAGCACGGCCTGCCCCGCGCTGCCGCCGGGCAGGCCCCACAGCGCACCGACGGCGGCGAGCGCGCAGCCCAGCGCGAGAAGCCAGCGGGGCAGGACCGTGCCCATCAACAAATCGGCCAGCAGCGCCAGCACCCAGGCCAAGGCGGCCAGGCCGAAAGCGGTCAGCGCGATGGCATCAGGCGCGTGCATGCCGGCCTCGATGGACGCGTTGCGGCCGGCGTTGCAGCAGCATCAGCAGGGCTTCGATCAGCGCGGCCGGGTTGGGTGGGCAGCCTGGCAGCCACACATCCACCGGCAGGATGCCCTCCAGTCCTTGATGACAGGCGTAGCCGCCGCCATTGGTGCCGCCGCCGGTGGCGCAGGTGCCGGCCGCCATCACCCAGCGCGGCTGCGGCATGGCCTCATAGGTGCGCAGCAGCGGCTCGCGCATCGCGGCCGTGACGGGGCCGGTGACCAGCAGCAGATCGGCGAAACGCGGCGATGGGGTGAAGAACACCCCCAGCCGGTGCAGGTTGTAGAAGGGGTTGAGCAGGGCTTGCAGTTCGCTCTCGCAGCCATTGCACGAACCGGCATCGACATGCCGGATGTGCAGGCTCTTGCCGAAGATTTTGAGTTCCCGCGTGAGCGCCTGTTCGTTTGAGTCTCCCCCTCCTGACCTTCCCCACGCGGTGGGGGAGGAATGGTCCGCTCCCTTCCCACCCTGTGGGGAGGGTTGGGGTGGGGAGGTTTTGACCGAACCATGGTTCAACAAATCCGCCTTGTCACGCACGCCGAAGGCCCAGTCGTGACTGATGCTGAACGCACCCGCGGGACAGACTTCGGTGCAAAGCTGGCAGCCGACGCAGCGGGCGTAGTCGAGCAGCACCTGCCGGCCAGGATCGACGCCGATGGCGGAGGCTGGACATGCGGCGACACAGTCGTTGCAGCCGTTCTGCGTCGCGTTGCAGCGCGTTGCGTCGAAGCGTGGCAGGCCGAGCACGCCCTCCTGCCCGTCGGGGCCAGGGTGCTGCGGCCAGGGCGTGGTGGCGCGGCCCTTGTGCAATCCGAACCAGGTCCACAGCGGCATGGTTGCTTCCTTATCGATCGGCGCCGGCGACGGACAGGCCGAAGCTGGCTTCGTTGATGGCGTAATCCATCATGTTGCTGTCCTCCACGGTGAAGGGGAACACCCGCCAGTTGGAAAACGACGGGTCTTTGATCTTGACGCGCTGCAGCCGGGTGCGCGTGGCGTCGAGATGCACGGCGTACAGCAGGCCGCCGCGCGCGGCTTCGGCCCAGCCCAGGCCTTCGCCTTGCGGGTCGGGTTCCTCCATCACGTCGCCGCGCAGCACCGGGCCGGGTTTGACGCGGCCGATGACCTGGCGAATGATGGCCAGCGACTCGCGGATCTCCTCCATGCGCACCAGCGAACGGGCATGCGCGTCGCCGCCTTGTTGCACCGATACGGAAAAACGCACCTTGTCGTAGCTGGCGTAAGGATGATCGCGGCGCAGATCGCGGTCGAGGCCGCTGGCGCGCTCGATCGGCCCGCACGCGCCCTGGTCGAACGCGACCTGGCGGTCGAGATGGCCGGTCGTCATCAGGCGGTCGAGATGGCTGCGGGTGTTCTCGAGGCGCTGCAGATAACTGTCGATGTCATCGGCGACGGTGTCGAGCGCGGCGTCCAGGCCGCTGACATCGAGGTCGCGGCGCAATCCGCCGGGGGTGATGAGGCCGCGCAAAAACCGGCTTCCAGTGAGCTTGCCGTTGATCTGCTTGAGCCGCTCTTCGAGCAACAGCCCTTGCGCCTCGCCCACTTTCAGCGTCGTGGTCTTCGACAGACGGCCGAGGTAGTGCAGGTGGTTGTAGAGCCGCTCCAGTTCCGCGAGGATGACGCGCAGATAGCGCGAGCGCGGCGGCGCGCGCCAGCCCATCGCGCCCTCCACCGCCTGCGCGAAAGCCAGCGCATGCGCCACCGAGTCGATGCCGCTCACCCGCTCGGCGAGCGCGCTGCCCGTGCGTGCATCCGCCCCTTGGAACCGCGCTTCCATCGCGCGATGTTTGTAGAACAGCCGCGGGTGGTAGTGCAGGATGCCTTCGCCGATGTAGAAGAACAGGAATTGGGCCGACTCCACGATGTCCGCCCGCACCGGGCCGAAGGGCAGGCGCTGGATGTCGTGCCCCAGAACCTGGGGCAGGATGGGCGGTTGCGGCGTGAAATCGAGAGCCGCGGCATGGATGTCGAAGCCATGCGCAAACGGCGCGGGTTCGCGCGGCATGCCTTCGTGCAGCACCAGCGGGTTGGGCTCGGGGTGATCGGTGAAACGCAGGCCGTACAGGTCCATCATCTCGCGCTCGTACCAGCCCAGCAGCGGCAGTTTGTCGGCCAGCGAGGGCAGGGTGTGGTCGCGGGGGCGCACGCGCCAGATCTTGTAGGGCTGGTTCGCGCCCTGGCTCCCGAGGAAGCCGCTGGGGCGCCCCAAGGCTGCCTCACCCCCATGGGGGGCGGGAGCCGCTTGCGGCGACCTGGGGGTGCTCACGACGTAAATCACGTCTAGCCCGCCATCGTTGCCGCCACAGGCGTAAGCCATCTGCATGCGGCCATGGGCGCTGGGGATGTCGCCCAGTGCGGTGAGCAGAGCGTCGGCGGCTCCTGGCAACTCTGCAGGGCTCAGGCGGGCGGTGTCGCAGTGGCGCATCTCACGCCCCTCCCAATTGGGTGGCGATGCTGGCCAAATGGTTCCAGATCGGCGGCAGCCACCACAGCCCGAGCAGCAGGATGGCGGCCAGGGCCGCGGCCATCGGCGCCACATGCGTGAAGCGGAGTTTCAGGTGCGGCGCATGCTCTGGCGGCGGGCCGAAATACATCGCGCGGAAGTGGTTGAGAAAGCCGATGAAAATGACGATGAGCAGCGCCGCCATCCACCACACCGCCCAGGGATCGGCGCTTTCCATGCCGCCGCGCAGGATGGTGAGTTCGCTCAAGAACAGACCGAACGGCGGCGCGCCGGTGATGGCCACGGCTGCGGCCAGCCACATCGCTCCGGAGCGCGGAAAAAAGCGCAGCACGCGGCGGATCTTGCCGATGTCCTTGCTCGCGTAGGCATGCATCGCGTTGCCCGCGCCGAAGAACACCAGTGACTTGGTGAGCGAGTGATTGA
>JAJZSR010000046.1 GCA_021849595.1 Pseudomonadota bacterium
CGATCTCAGGACGCGCTAAGCCTACTGCTGCAGATCGCCCTTACCGCGCCGCCGCCCGAGCGCGCGCAGGTGGAATTGTTCAACAGCAAGAAAGTGCGCCATTACCTCATCCGCACGCTGGGGGAGGAAACCTTGGAGATTCCGCTAGGCAGGGTAACCACGCTGCATCTGGCCAAAGTGAACGGCAAACCGGGGGAGGAAACCTTCGATGTCTGGTTGGCGCCGGCCTACCATTACCTGCCGGTGAAAATCGTGCGCGGCGACCCCCACGGTTTGGATGTGTCGCTCGTGGCGGAAAGCATTTCCGCCGGCGGGGCCTCCTCAACGGTGCCTCAGGCCGGCCCCAAATCCGCCGCGCCGGTCACGCCGCCAGCAGCTTCTGCAACTCGCCCTTCTGATACAGCTCGGCAAGGATGTCCGAGCCGCCAATGAACTGGCCGTTGACATAAAGCTGGGGGATCGTGGGCCAGTTGGAAAACTCCTTGATGCCCTGACGTATCTCCGGATCGGCCAGGACATTGACCGAGAAGAAATCCGTCACACCGCAGGCGCGCAGGATGTTGGCCGCGTTGGCGGAAAAACCGCATTGCGGAAACTGCGGCGTGCCTTTCATGTAAAGCACCACCTTATGCTGGCTGACCTGGTCGCGTATGGTGTCTTGTATGCTCATTTCTGCTCCGAAAAAATGCCTCACGCATTGAATATTATTATAGTCGCGCCCGCTCCGGCGACCCGGCGTGCCTCAAAGGCTGCCGCTTCCGTCCCGGCGCCAAGGCGCGATTGCGCTCTTGTAAATCGAATGATAGAGCAAAAGCGCAACGGGCATCTTCAACCAGTGCGCATGGACAAATGCCCCCTGGCGCGCCAGGGTCTTGCCCGTGCGCGGCCGGCCCGGCGACCCCGGCCGAAACAGTCTGGCATGCATGGCGCGCATGAGCGCATCGACGGCCTGAGAGGGGCGGTAACGCTCCATGTGCTCGACCACCTCGCGCGGGATCGGCGTGGCAAAGCATGAACTGAGCTGGGTCATGGCGTAATACAGCGGCCGTCCCAGGCCCAGGGCATCGGCGCGCGCGGTGAGATCCAGCCAGAACTGGAGGCTGGCGAACTCCCGCAGCAAGCTGTCGAGATCCGCCAAATCCCGCAGGCCGTGCTCGAATTCGCCGCTGAACAAATGCACGGCGCTATGCAGCACCATGTCGGCAGGCGCCAGCACCCGCAGACTCTCCCATCCGGGCAACGGCCGCGCCGCCTCGAACAGCGGCTCCGCAGAAAATCTGAGGCGCGAGGTTTCCGGCAAGATGGCATGGTGCACGTCCAGCACCGATTCCCGCAGGGCGTGCTTGAGCGGCGGCAGTTCGTGCATCCAGCGCCGGTAATAGCGCTGATCGTAGGCGTTGTGATGGCTCATGGTCCAGCCATCCAGCATGAGGTCGTTCTCGGCCTGCCCCAGCAGGCTCTTGGGCAGCAGAATGTCCACATCGGCAAACAACCGGCCGCGCCCCGCCCGCAGTTCGGCGAGCAAATAGGCCGCGCCCTTGAGCAGGATCAGGGGCACAGGCAGATCTTGCAAGGCCCGGCGGATGCACTTCACCTCCCAGCGCACGGACTGGGCCTGCTTCCGGGCGAGCGTGCGCGCAGCGCGCAGGTGGGCGGCCACGGGCGCCGGCAGAGACGTCGTCACGCCGGCTTGGTCGGCCAGCGAAGCGAGACGGGGCAGGAGCAGGGCCGCGCGCGCCTGGCGCAGGAGCGCGTCCCACTGGGCCGGGTCATAAGCCGCCAAGCGCTCGGGGGCGCGCAAGATAGGCGTGAGCAAGTCGGCGTTCATGGCTCAAGCCCGGCAAACAGCGTCACGGCCTCCTCCAGATCGCCATAGGAAAATCGATAGCAGTCGCAGCCATTCACCAATTGCGCCAGCGCGGTGAATCCGGCCTCCCCCAGCAAGCTGTAGTTGAAGGCGTTTTGCGCCAGTTCCATGAAGGCGCGCGCGCGCGGCAGGGGCGACAATCGCGCCGCAGCGCCGGCCTCGTAGCGGGGCAGGACTATCCAGCGCGGCGTGGCCGGAACGTCGGCCGCCGCCACGCTGGAGGCCGGCGGACGCAGATGCGCCACCGTGCCCTTGGCCGTGTCGCGCGCGGTATCGCTCAGCACCGCATGGCCGACAAAGCCCCGGATGACCTCGATGGAGGCATTCTTGAGGCTGATGGGGCGAGCCACGGCCGCCATGGCGAGATGGTCCGGGTCGAGCAGGGTCAATTCATCGGACAGCAGGCGCCAGCCACGAAAACACAGCGCCGCTGCCAGAGTGCTTTTGCCGGAGCCCGGCGGCGCGGGCATGATGAGCCCCAAGCCGTCGCGGGCCAGGCTGGCGGCATGCAGGATGAGATATTGATGGGCATGGGCGGTGACGCACCAGTTCATGCCCCATTCGAGCATGGCAGCCGCCTGGGGCCTGGGCAAGGGTTTGAAAGGGGTCTGGTCGTCCAGATAGAACTGGGATTGGGGCCGCAGAAATTTTCGCAGAGGCGGCGCATCCACACGAACATGGAAGTCGGCAAACTCCCCTTGCGCCGCCACGCCATGCTCCGCATACAGGAGCCGCAAAGCCCGCGCCACGTCCTTGAAGGGCGAACGGATGGCAAAGCGGAATACCCCGGTCTGCAGGTAAAGCCCCGGCCCGCGCAACAGGCCGTCGAGTTCCGTCTGCGAAAGATCGCCGAGTTTCAGCAGGCCCGGCACACGATCAATCCGCTGGCCGCGAGTTGCCCGAGCATGTCCGTGAAATCGGTGCCGGTCTGCACGCCCAGGCGGGCGGCCAGGTCTGCTTCGTCAAGCTCGCCGTCCCGGAGGCACAGAAGGACGCGGGCGACGAGTCCATCGACCAGATGCGTGTCGCCGGATTCGCGCTGGAAGACCACGGTTTCATCCGCCCAAGTATGCATGAGCAAGGGCGCGCTTTGCCAAACGGGCATGTTTCCCTAGTTCAGCGGGCAACCCCGATTGTTCAGCATGTCGAAGGTGTCCTTGAGCTTCGCGCCATTGGTCAGATAGTTGTTCCTGAACATGTCGATAATCTGGCCGGCCGTATAACCGTAATTGACCTGCGGATTGGCGGCGCTGAGCAAGGCAGCCACGGCCTGGAAGCCCAGATTGGTGGACACGGGATCGCTGCCTATGGAACCCGGCATGGAGCCGGTCGGGTTGTTTTGGCAAAACGTATTGGCCGTGCCGGCGGGCTGATTGCAATTGTTGTTGTTATTATTTTTGTTCTTGCCGCTGCCGTTGGTGCAACAGGTTTTTATCCCACTGCCGTTCAGGTTCAACACGTCGAGCAGGGTGTAGGGATTTCCCGAGCAATCCGTATATTCGGTGACTCCGAACACGGCGTTGAAGGTATCGGTCGGTTTGAAGCCGACCCAGGAATCCAGATGTTGGCAGGCGCCCCAATATCCCGGCGTGCAGCCCTGGCAGGGCGTACCCTTGGGCGCCGACAGATTGCCCGACATCATGCCCGACACCGTGCACTGGTTGGCCCATACCGGTTTTCCCGCCAACGTCAGGATGACGGCGCCGCCGCCCAAGGCTGCCGTAAAGCGCCGGCGGGCGCTATCGGTCACGGCGCCGGGGGAAGAATCCGGCTGGATATTTTCGTCCTGCGCTTGTTCAGGATGCTCCGGCGTCATTGTTGTCACTCCTGGCGATATTGGTCTTCGATACAAACAAAAACAGCAAGAAACATTCCAGGACTTAAGATTCCTTGCAGAACCAGCATCGGCGCACCGGTGGCGCAACGATACCGGGCGAAACCGCCCCAAACTGTAAACTATTTCGACATTTTTTGCCCGCCGCTGATCCGCTCCAGCCCGGCGCCGTCCAAACGAGTCGTGATATTGCCGAAACCGGCACGTGCCAAGCTTTCCCGACACCAAGGCCCCTGTTCCCAACCGTGTTCCAGCCAAAGCCAACCGCCCGGCACCAGGCGCGCCGGTGCGCCCGCGATGATCGCGGCCAGCGCGGCGCAGCCCGCGTCGGGGGCGACCAACGCTCCACGCGGCTCGTGCGCCAGCGCGGCGAGATGGGGATCGTCCTCGGCCACATAAGGCGGATTGGATAACACCATGTCGAAAAACTTTACACCGGCGACGGGCTGCCACCAGTCGCCCGCCCAAAAGCGCACCTGCGCGGCTCCCAGCCGGCGCGCGTTGAGTTGCGCGGTAGCGAGTGCCGCGGGGCTGGCATCGCCGGCATAAATCTCCCAGGCCGGGCGCTCCAAGGCCAGCGTCAGCGCCAGGGCACCGCTGCCGGTACCCAGGTCGAGCACGCGCGCCGCACCGCCCGCCGGCAGCGTCGCCAGGGCCGTCTCCACCAGCAACTCCGTTTCCGGGCGCGGGATGAGCACGGCCGGATTGACCAAGAAACCGCGGCCGAAAAACTCCTGTTCCCCCCGCAGGTAAGCCACCGGTTCGCCCGCCAGCCGTCTGTCCAACAGGGAGGCAAAACCGGCTTCGGCTGCTGGGGAAACCGGCTCCGGCTCATGGGCGATCAGCCAGGCAGTGTCGCACCCCAGCGCCAGACTGGCCAGCACGCGCGCTTCCAGCCTGGCCGTGCGTGCATCGAGCCCGAGCCTTTCGCTCAGGCGCCGGGCAGCGTCTTGCAGCAGGGCGGCAAGGCTCACGGCAAGACCTGCATCGCTCACTCCGCCAAGGCGGCCAACTGCTCGGCCTGGTGCTCCGCCGCCAAGGCGTCCAGCAGCTCGGTCAAGTCACCGTCCATGACGGCGTCGATCTTATAGAGAGTGAGATTGATGCGATGGTCCGTCACCCGCCCTTGCGGAAAGTTGTAGGTGCGTATGCGCTCGGAGCGGTCGCCGCTGCCGATCAAAGATTTGCGCTCGGAAGCAATCTTGGATTGCTGCTCGCGCAACTGCTGATCCTTGATGCGCGCCGCCAGCACGCTCATGGCCTGGGCGCGGTTGCGGTGCTGGGAGCGGTCGTCCTGGCACTCCACCACGATGCCGGTAGGAAGATGCGTGATGCGCACCGCAGAGTCCGTCTTGTTGATGTGCTGGCCGCCCGCGCCGCTGGCGCGGAAGGTGTCGACGCGCAGTTCGGCCGGGTTGAGCTCGATTTCCCCGACCTCGTCGGCTTCCGGCAACACCGCCACGGTGCAGGCCGAGGTATGGATGCGGCCCTGCGATTCGGTGGCCGGCACGCGCTGCACGCGATGCCCGCCCGATTCGAATTTGAGGCGCGAATAGGCGCCCTGGCCGACGATGCGGGCGATGATTTCCTTGTAGCCGCCGGCCTCGCCCTCGGAGGCCGACACCACTTCCACTTTCCAGCGCCGGCGCTCCGCGTACCGCGCGTACATGCGGAACAGATCGCCCGCGAACAGCGCCGATTCGTCCCCGCCCGTGCCGGCGCGGATTTCCAGAAAGATGTTGCGCTCGTCGTTGGGGTCGCGCGGCAGCAGGGCTTTCTGCAGTTCCTGTTCCAGGGTTTGCATCTGCCCCTGCGCGGCCGCCATCTCGGCCTCGGCCAACTCCTTCATCTCGGCATCGTTCAACAACAGGCGGGCGCTCTCCATGTCCGCCGCAAGCGTCCGATAGCGCCGGAACAAATCCACTACGGGAACGATTTCGGCATGCTCGCGCGCCAGCCTGCGGAAGCGCTCCAGATCGGCGGCAATGTCCTCGGCCGCCAACGCCGCATCGAGCTCCGCGAGGTGCTCCGACAACTGGGTGAGCTTTTGAAACAAGCTGGGTTTCATGACTGCCGGCGAGTGCGCCGCCAGAGCGCAAATTCAGTCGGGTTTGATGTCATACAACTTGCGCACCATGCGGGCCAGTTCCTGCCTATCCTCTCCCAGCCCCTGGTTCAGCGCCACGGTAGGGCCGTGCAGCAGCTTGTTGGTCAGCCCGCGTGAAAATTGTTCGAGCACCTGGCCCGGATCGTCGCCGCGGCTCAGCGCCTTGATTGCCTTGTCCAATTCGTGCCTACGCTGGCGTTCGGCCTGATCGCGCAGGCTGCGCAACACCGGCAGGATCTCCCGGCCTTCCAGCCAGGTCATGAAATCGCGCACGTTGCTGGAGATGATGGCCTCGGCCTGGGCCACCTGGGCCTGGCGGGCGTCCATGCCCTCCTTCACGACCTCGCCCAGGTCGTCCACGGTGTAGAGGAAAAC
The DNA here is from genome assembly GCA_021849595.1 of Pseudomonadota bacterium. Taxonomy (GTDB): domain Bacteria; phylum Pseudomonadota; class Gammaproteobacteria; order Burkholderiales; family Thiobacillaceae; genus JAJXXS01. The sequence continues at coordinate 6,184 of JAJZSR010000046.1, forward strand.
ATCTTCCAGTTCCCCCGCCTCCTCCTCGACATCGCGCGGCACGGCCAGATCGACGATGAAAAAAGGCTTGTGCTTGCGGGCCTTGAGCGCACGCTCCAGCAACCCCTTGCCGAGCAGGGGCAGGGGGCTGGCGGTGCTGGTGACGATGATGTCGAAATAAGGCAGGTGATCGGGCAAATCGGTGAGCCCTATGGCACCGGCCTGATAGCGTTCCGCCAGGGGACGGGCGCGCTCGGCGGTGCGGTTGGCGATGAGCATGCGATGCGGCTTGCGCGCGGAAAAATGCGCAAGACACAGCTCGATCATTTCGCCGGCGCCGATGAAAAGCACGTTTTCGCGGCTGATGCTGGGGAAAATGCGCTCCGCCATGCGCACCGCGGCGGCCGCCAAGGACACTGAATTGGCCCCGATCTCGGTACTGGTGCGCACTTCCTTGGCCACCGAAAAAGTGCTCTGAAACAATTTGTTGAGCAGCACGCCCAGGGTACCGGCATGCTGCGCCGACTGCACCGCCTGCTTCATCTGCCCCAGTATCTGGGCCTCTCCCAGGACCATGGAATCCAGGCCTGAGGCCACCCGGAAAGCATGCCGCACCGCCTCGTCCTCGGGCAGGCGATACAGGTAGGGCTCGACCTTGTCCACGCCGATGCCGTGATAGGTGCCGAACCAGCCGATGGGCGCGCCGGCATCCAGGGTGTGGCAATACACCTCGGTGCGGTTGCAGGTGGAGAGTATGGCGGCCTCCTTGACGCCCGGACGGTGCACCAAGTCGTGCAGGGCGTCTTCCAGACGTTCGGCAGCAAAGGCCACTCGCTCGCGCAGGGATAGCGGAGCGGTGTGATGATTCACGCCGAAGGCAAACAACTGCATGGAAGCTATTGCGAAAGAAATATTGTTATTTTATCGCATCCGCGCGGCCTGCCCGGTCGCGCCGTCCGAGCGCGAGGGATCGTGTTCCAGGTCCATGGGCAAGGGCCGGTCCTCGTCGGGCGCCGCCTGCCGGGTCGTGCCCTCGGCCGCCTCGCCCGATGCCTTCCCGGGCGGCAAGGGCGCGAGTGTCGCCTGCGGCGGCGCAGGCGCAGTATGGAACAGCAGCGGCTCCAATTGCGGCAGCAGGTTGCGCAGCATCTGGGCCACCAGCGCGCTGGTAAAGCTGTAATTGGCGGCTTGCGCGCCGGGCACCATGGCCACCATGGTGCCGTAGTAGCGGTTGCCCAGATAGAACACGAACGTGGCCGTGCGGTTAACCACGGTCGAGCTGATGAGCCGGCCGCCCGGACCCCAGCGGTCGTAGCGGTTGTCGCCGGTGCCGGTCTTGCCGCCCACGGCGATGGGGCTGCCGTCGGAATAGTGCAGCGCACCACGCAGCCGTACTGCTGTGCCGCCTTGCACGACGCCCGCGAGCGCCTTCTTCACCACGGCGCTGATGGCCGCCGGAAAGAGTTGCTCGGGATGCGGCGGGGCGTGGACGAAATCCGTCTCGTAAGGCGTGCCTTGGGCGAAATCCAGATGCGTGAAACTGACCGTGGGCAGGCGCTTGCCGTCGTTCATGACGATGCCCATGAGTTCCGCCAGCGCCGCGGGACGGTCGCCCGAAGCGCCGATCGCAGTGGCATAGGAAGGCGTGAGATTGTCGAAGGGATAGCCCAGGCGGCGCCAGTCGGCCAGCACTTTCTGGAATGCCTGCTCCTCCAGCATGCTGCGGATACGCAGATTCTGCGCGGCGAAACGGCTGGGGCGCAGCAGCCACTGGTAGATCTCGACGCGCTGGGCCTTGCTTGCCGCCGCCGCGTCGGCAAAGCTCGCGCGCGGATGGGCGTCAAGGTATTTCACCACCCAAAGCTCCAGCGGATGGATATGGGTGACATAGCCGAGATCATTGAGGCTCAGATTGGCCCCCAAGCTGTCGTAGAGCCGGGTCAGGGTACGCGGCGAGAGATTCTTGGCCGCGGGCAGGCGCGCAAACAGGGCCGCCCGATAGGCGGAAAAATCGGCCCCCGGATTGAGATAGCGGAATACCGCCGTGTAGCGTTTGGCGTTTGCGCCCGCGCGTTCATACAGTTCCTGGGCGCGTTGCGCCGCGCTCTGGCCCGCATGGCGCCGATAGTAGCGGGCGAGGAAGACGCGGCTTTCCTGGTCGATGAAGCGCAGCAGATACACCTGGCGCGCGGGATCGGCGGGGTCGTCCAGCATGTGCCGCACGCCGGGCTGCTCGTAGATGTAATGGCGCACGATGTCGCGCATCAGGCGGATGTACACCAAATTGACCGAGTCCCGCGTCGCCTCCCACAAATCCATGTGGCGGGTGTTGTCGCCCTTGTCGAAATTGACGAAGGTATGCACGCCACCACCGGTGTAGAAAGGCTCCGGCGCCGCAGAATACTGGCGCCCCATGGCGGCATCGAGCACTGCCGGCACGCTCCTGTCCTGGCCGCTCGCCAGATATCCCGCCATCCAGCGCGCCAGCACATCGGGATTGTCCGGGCTGGCCAGGCGGCGCAACGCCGCACTGTCCAGCTTGAGATCGCGCTCGCGCAGGCGGCTGACGATTTCCAGATAGGTGATGAGGGTGCGGAATTTTCCCGTCGAACCCAAATCCAGACGCGCCTGCTGGCTCAGATCGAAGGGCTGGTTGAGGTTGTCCGCCTGCACGCGCAAAAGCACGCCCTGCGGGCCTTTCTCGTAGAGCGTGAAGCTATAGACGACGGACTTGAGATCGTTGTCCGGGCGCAGCAGGCGGAAGCCATACAGGCCTTGCGCCGCGACCGCCTTGGGATCGGACAGGCTCAGCAGATAGCGCGTCACCAGAGTCTGGGCCGGGACATTCAGCGTGCTTTGCGCCGTGAGATCCAGGCGATCCAGGTCGTAGAGGTTGGACAAGCCCAAGAGCCCCGCCAGGCGCACCCGCAACGCGCCATTGATTTTCTGCTGGACGTAGGGCGGCGGCGGGGGTTCCTGACGATGTGCCGGGGAGCGCAGGCTCACGCGCCGCGCCATGTCGCGCAGTTGCGGAGAAATGACGCCCGCATTGGCCAGGAGATCCAGATAGGTGTTGGTGTAGTCGTTCAGTGCCTGACGGTTTTTCACCAGGTAATAGGATGGCTTGCGTTCTGCCACCAGCAGGCTCAGGGCATGTTTGAGCGCAGACGCCGTGGCGGCATCAGGATGCTTGCGCGCCAGCGCCTTGTTCACCTCGCTGAAGCGCAATCCATACCAGGCCCACAGGCCGTCGCCCACGCCGTTCACTTCGCCGAAGCCCGGCACCGCGGCAAGCGGAACGGTGTTGAGGTAGTCCTTGACGATGCGCTTGCGCGTCGGCAGGGTGTTCCGGCCATCGCGATAGGCGCGCAGGCTGGCAGACAGCATCTGGCGCAGCTTGTCCGACATGCTGAGCGTCAACCCCTCAGGCGAATGGCGGTATTTCTCGATCTGGGTCGGCAGGGTGCTGCCGCCGGGGACATTGCGCGCCGGGTTGACCAACTGGGCGAGCTTGTCCAGCAGGGCCTGGGCCAGGCGGTCCCATTCCACCGCAGGGTTGCGGTGCGGAAAGTTGGCGTTGAGCAGTTCGCGGTTCTCGATGAACAACAGGCTGTGCGTGAGCAGCGGAGGGATATCGTCGAAGTGACGGTAAACCCGCTCAGGGTACTGGCTGGCGAACATGGGCACACCACCCGCCCCCAGCAGCCTGAGCCCGGCCTGGTCCTTCTCGGCATAGGGAGGATAGAGGCCCATCTGGTCGGCGCGCAGCATCTGGATGCTGATCTTCGCCTGGCGCGCGATCTGCCAGCCGTGGTCTTCTAGCCTTTTCGAGAAATCGGGCACGCCGCTGTAGCCCATGCGCACGTCATAAGGGCCGCCAGGCTGAGGGAACCAGATGCGCTTGGACGGCCCCGGCTGCACAGCGTAGGTCATCTTCGCCGCGACGCTGCTGAAATAGCGCGCCTGCAAATCCGAGGTGAGGAATTCCCAGGCCATCAGGCCGATGAGCAGCGCCAGGAGGGTCAGCCCCCCCAGCAATATCAGCAGATGCCGGGGCAGCGCGCGCCAGAAGCTCACACCCAATCCCGCGGCGTCAGAAAATCGTAATAAAGTCTGGCCTCCGCCGTTCCCGGCTCAGGGTGCCAGTCGTAGCGCCACTTGACCAAGGGAGGCAGGGACATGAGGATGGATTCGGTACGCCCGCCGGACTGCAGGCCGAACAGGGTGCCGCGGTCGTACACCAGATTGAATTCCACGTAGCGGCCCCGGCGATAGGCCTGGAAATCGCGCTCGCGTTCGCCATAGGGCATGCCCTGGCGGCGCTGGGCAACGGGCACATAGGCCGGGAGGAAGTGATCCCCCACCGACTGCACCAGCTCGAAGCAGTGCTCAAAATCGCTTTCCAGACGCGCGCCGCCCACGCCCTGGAAATGAGGCCCGGCGTCGGGACGGTTGAAATCGTCGAAGAAAATACCCCCTATGCCGCGCGGCTCGTTGCGGTGCTTGATGAAAAAATAATCATCGCACCATTTTTTGAAGCGCGGGTAATACCCTGCGCCGAAAGGATCCAGCGCCTTCTTGCAAGTGGCGTGAAAATGCACGGCATCCTCGGCGTAGCCGTAGTACGGCGTGAGATCCATGCCTCCGCCGAACCACCAGCTAGGCTCTTCGCCCTCCCGCCCGGCGATGAAGAAGCGCACATTCATGTGTACCGTGGGCACGTGGGGATTGCGCGGATGGAACACCAGGGACACGCCCAGGGCCTGCCAGGGCTTGCCGGCAAGCTCCGGGCGATGGGCGCTGGCCGAGGGCGGCAGGGCCGCTCCCTGGACATGGGAAAAATTCACCCCGCCGCGTTCCAGCAGGCCGCCCTCCTCAACCAGCCGGGAAATGCCGCCGCCGCCTTCGGGCCGCGTCCATTGGTCACGACGGAACAGGTGGCCGTCGAGACATTCCATGCGCTCGACAACGAGTTCCTGCAACTGCAGGAAATAGGCTTTGACGGCTTCGACGTTGACGCTCATCAGGCTCGCAATATTTTTCCGCTGGCAAAATCCATCACCGTGGAAGGGCGCTTGCGCGTACCGACCCGTCCTTCCACAAGCACCACATTTTGCCCGAAGACGGCGCACACCTGCCGGGCGGATGTTGCCGGCCTGGCGCCGCTGCGGTTGGCACTGGTGGAAACCAGCGCCATGCCCAGCTGAGCGCACAATCCAGCCGCCACGGGATGGGCCGTCACCCGCACCGCCAGCGTGGCGTGCCGGCCCGTGAGCCAAGGCCTGCGCCGCGCCGGGAGGAGCCAGGTGTGCGGGCCGGGCCACGCGGCCAGCAGACGCGGCAGCTCAGCCGGCGGAACCGGCCGCAGATAGGGTGCGAGGCGCTCGAAACGGTCGGCGATCAGGATCAAGCCCTTGCTGCGCGGCCGCCCCTTGAGTTTGAGCAATTGCGCGACCGCGCGCGGATTGCGCGGATCGCAGCCCAGGCCATAGCAGGACTCCGTCGGATAGGCGACCACACCGCCGCCGCGCAGATGGCCGCTGAGCGCGCGTGCCTGCGCCGTCTTCAGGGGATAGCCCCGCATGGCGATGAGGTGGGGCTCAGACTGGGCGCTTGAGCGCGCGCCAGCCGATGTCGCGCCGGTACTGCATACCGGAGAAATGTATGCCCTGCGCCAGTTCGTAGGCCCGCTTCTGCGCCATGCGCACGCTGTCGCCCAACGCGGTCACCGCCAGCACGCGGCCGCCGGCCGTGAGCAGGCGTCCGTCCTCGCGCCGCGTGCCGGCATGGAACACATGAGCGTCCTCCTGCGGTGCCGGCAGGCCGCCGATTTCATCGCCCTTGCGCGGATGCTCCGGATAGCCCGCAGCGGCCAGCACCACCGCCAGCGCCACGCGCCTGTCCCATTGCGCTTCGACTTGATCCAGCCGGCCATCCAGGGCCGCTTCCAGCAGGTCGAGCAAATCGGACTTGAGGCGCATGAGCAGCGGCTGGGCTTCGGGGTCACCCAACCGGCAGTTGAATTCCAGCACTTTGGGATTGCCGGCGCCGTCCAGCATCACCCCGGCATAAAGAAAGCCCGTGTACGGCAGCCCGTCCTGGGCCATGCCCGCAATCGTGGGCAGGATGATTTCGCGCATGATGCGGGCGTGCAACTCGGGCGTGACCACCGGCGCGGGGGAATAGGCGCCCATGCCTCCCGTGTTGGGGCCGACGTCGTTGTCCTGCAGGCGCTTGTGGTCCTGGCTGGAAGCCAGGGGCAACACGTGCTTGCCGTCCACCATGACGATGAAGCTGGCCTCTTCCCCCGCCAGGCATTCCTCGATCACCACGCGCGCACCCGCCTTCCCCAGGGCGTTGCCTGCCAGCATGGCGTCCACCGCGGCATGCGCCTCCGCCAGGGTTTGCGCCACTACCACACCCTTGCCCGCCGCCAGGCCGTCGGCCTTGATGACGATGGGCGCCCCTTGAGCATCGAGATAGGCATGGGCCGCCGCCGCGTCGGTGTAAGTCTGGTAACGCGCCGTCGGAATGCCATGGCGCACCATGAACTGCTTGGCGAAGTCCTTGGACGACTCGAGCTGCGCGGCCGCCTTGTCAGGGCCGAAAATGCGCAGGCCGGCCTTGCGGAAAGCATTCACCACGCCGGCGGACAATGGCGCCTCCGGACCGACCACGGTCAGCGCGATATCCTCGCGGCGGGCAAATTCCACCAGCGTGGCGATTTCCGTGACCGGGAGGTTCTGCACGCCCTCCTCCGCTGCCGTGCCGCCGTTGCCCGGCGCCACGAACACCTGGGAAACGCGCGGGGAACGGGCCAGTTTCCAGGCCAGGGCGTGCTCGCGGCCGCCCGAGCCGATGACCAAGAGCTTCATGATGCGATCGAAGTAAATATGAGAATCGCCCCGCGGCGCACGGCGCCGGGCCGGAAAACTTCACTCAAAGGGACACTCACTTGCTAATGCCGGAAATGCCGGTGGCCGGTGAACACCATGGCAATGCCGTGCGCGTCCGCCGCGGCGATCACCTCCTGATCCTTCACGCTGCCGCCGGGCTGGATCACGGCCTTCGCCCCGGCCTCGGCCAGCACATCGACGCCGTCGCGGAAAGGGAAAAAGGCGTCCGAAGCCACCGCGCAGCCCGCCAACTCCAGCCCGGCATTGCCCGCCTTGCTCACCGCGATGCGGGTGGAATCCACGCGGCTCATCTGCCCGGCGCCCACGCCCAGGGTACGGCCGCCGGCGGCGAAAACGATGGCATTGGATTTCACGAACTTGGCCACCTTCCAGGCGAACAGCATGTCGGCAATCTCCTGCGCGCCGGGCTGGCGTTTGGTCACCACCTTGAGATCGGCGACGCCGACATTGAAATCGTCCGCGGTCTGCACCAACAGCCCGCCACCCACGCGCTTGAATTCCAGGGCGTTATGTCCCGGCACGAGGGGCAGAGCCAGCACCCGGACGTTGGGTTTCTTCTCCAACACCGCCCGCGCCTGCGCGCTGTAGCCAGGCGCGATGAGCACTTCGAGGAACTGGCCCGAAACCGCTTCCGCAGTCGCCGCGTCGACCTCGCGGTTGAAAGCGATGATGCCGCCGAAGGCCGAGGTGGCATCGGTGGCGAAAGCCAGGCGGTAGGCCTGCAGCAGATCGTCCGCCTGCGCCACGCCGCAGGGGTTGGCGTGCTTGATGATGACACAGGCCGGCGCATCGAAAGTCTTGACGCATTCCCAGGCGGCGTCGGCATCGCCGACGTTGTTGTAGGACAGCTCCTTGCCCTGCAACTGGACGTAGTGCGCGAGCGTGCCGGGCGCAGGATCGGGGTCGCGGTAGAAGGCGGCCTTCTGGTGCGGGTTTTCGCCGTAGCGCATGGCCTGCACCTGGAGGAACTGCTGGCTGAGCACCGCGGGAAAGCGGCCGTCGGGCCGGTCGTTCTCGTCCAAGGCCGTCAGGTAATTGGCCACCGCGCCGTCGTAGGCCGCGGTATGGGCGAAGGCTTTTTTGGCCAGGGCAAAGCGCGTCTGGTGGGACAGGGCGCCCGCGCCCGAGCGCAATTCGGCGACGATACCGGCGTAATCCGCAGGATCGGTGACCACCGCCACCGCGGCATAATTCTTGGCCGCCGAACGCACCATGGCCGGGCCGCCGATGTCGATGTTCTCGATGGCGTCGGCCAGGCTGCAGCCAGGCTTGGCGATGGTTTCCCGGAAGGGATAGAGATTCACCGCCACCAGGTCGATGTAGGGCAGGCCGGCCGCCGCCATGGCCTGCACGTGGCTGTCCAGATCGCGGCGCGCCAGCAGCCCGGCGTGTATCTTGGGGTGCAGGGTCTTGACGCGGCCGTCGAGCATTTCCGGAAAGCCGGTGTACTCGGCCACTTCCACCACTGCCACGCCGTTGTCGGCCAGCAGCTTGGCGGTGCCGCCGGTGGAGAGGATTTCCACGCCCAGCGCGGACAATTGCCGGGCGAATTCGAGCACGCCGGTCTTGTCCGACACGCTCAACAAAGCTCGCTGGATTTTCATGCTTGATCGATGTAGGAAAAACCTCAGAGGAGGCCGTGTTCGTTGAGTTTCTTGCGCAGGGTATTGCGGTTGATGCCCAGCAGTTCGGCGGCGCGCGACTGGTTGCCCTCGGCGCGGTCCATGATGAAGACCAGGAGGGGCTTCTCCACCGCCTTCACCACCATGTCGTAGATGTCGCTGGGTTCCTCGCCGTCGAGATCCCTGAAATAGCGGTTGAGCGAACGCCGCACGCAGGCGGCGACTTCGTTTTCTTCCATCATGCTCCGCACCCCCTATGCGGCGAGTTCCATCGACTCGTCCTGATATTGCAGATAATTGCTCGCGCGCGCCGCCTGGGCAAAGAACTCGTTCACCGCACGCACTTGCTCATGCACCGTCTCCAACCGGTTCATGGCATGCCGGAACGCGCCGGCGTTCACGAGCCCCTTGGTGTACCAGGAGATGTGCTTGCGCGCAACGCGCACGCCCAGGGTTTGCCCGTAGAAGCCATACAAATCGTCCAAATGTTCCAGAACGACCTGGTGTATCTCTGCCACTTGCGGCAGTGGCAGGCGATGGCCGGTGGCCAGAAAATGCTCGATTTCGCGGAAGATCCAGGGCCGCCCCTGCGCCGCGCGCCCGATCATGACGGCGTCGGCGCCGGTGTGCTGCAGCACCCGTCTGGCCTTTTCCGGGCTGACGATGTCGCCGTTGGCGATGATGGGTATGCTTGCCTGCGCCTTCACCGCCGCGATAGTGTCGTACTCGGCCTCGCCTGAATAGCCGCAGGCGCGCGTGCGACCATGGATGGCCAGGGCGGCGATGCCGGAGTTCTCGGCCAGTTTGAGGATATTGAGGGCATTGCGGTGCTCGCGGTCCCAGCCGGTGCGGATCTTCAAGGTCACCGGCACTTCCGGCACGGCGCGCACCACGGCGTCCAGGATGCGCGCCACCAGGGATTCATTCTGCAGCAGAGCCGAACCGGCCATGACGTTGCACACCTTCTTGGCCGGGCAGCCCATGTTGATGTCTATGATCTGCGCGCCGCGCTCGACGTTGTAGCGCGCCGCTTCCGCCATCATGGCCGGATCGGCGCCGGCGATCTGCACCGACTTGGGTTCCACCTCGCCCTCGTGATTGGCACGCCGCAAAGTCTTGGAAGAACCGTAGAGCAGCGAATTCGAGGTCACCATCTCCGACACCGCCATGGCAGCGCCCATCTTCTTGCACAACTGGCGGAACGGCCGATCCGTCACCCCCGCCATGGGGGCGACGATCAAACGGTTTTTGAGCAAATAGGGGCCGACGCGCATAAGGGGGCAAATTCTACCCGCGCGCGCAAGAGGGGAAAACTGTCAGATTTTTTTACACCCCGTGCGCGCGCGTCCTGGCCATCCCATGCTAAAAACGGGGCTCCACCAACCGCAAAGGGAGCGAGCCATGAGTTTCATGTCCGAGTTCAGGGAGTTTGCCGTCAAGGGCAATGCCATCGACCTGGCCGTAGGCGTCATCATCGGCGCCGCTTTCGGCAAGATAGTCGATTCCATCGTCAACGACCTCATCATGCCCGTGGTCGGGCATTTCGTCGGCGGCCTGGACTTCTCCAACTATTTCGTCGCCCTCAAGGCCGTTCCGCCGGGCATGCCCATGACCCTGGCGGACATGAAGAAAGCCGGCATCCCGGTCTTTGCCTACGGCGATTTCCTCACCGTGCTGCTCAATTTCATCATCCTGGCCTTCATCATTTTTGTGATGGTGCGCCAGATCAACAAGCTCAAGAAGGCGACGCCGCCGGCCGCGCCCGCCGCGCCGCCCGAAGATATCCAGTTGCTGCGCGAAATACGCGACAGCCTGAAAGCGCGCTGAATCAGTCCTTCTTCGGAGGCGCGCCGAAGAGCGCCTCCAGGGCGTTGCGCGCGCCCTGCGCCACCGCAGCCCCGCCGCCGCGATAGGCATCCGGGCGCGGCACGAAATAGCCGCAAAAATTGGCACGCGTCTTGTCGCGTTGATCCTCGGCCAGCGGCTCGCGGCATTGCTGCGCCACGCGGGGATCGAAAAACCGGCACATACGGCAAACATGCAGTTCGGCGCGGCAACTCGGGCAGGCATCGCGCCGGCCCAGGGGCAGCGTCAGGGCGGCCAGGCTGGCGCCGCATTTCCAGCACTGCAAGGTTTCGTTCATTCTCCCCCCCTCACGCGGCCAGCGGCCGTATGCCCGACAAATGGGCAAAGCAGGTACGCCGCACGGTGGCGGCAAAATCCGCCACATAGGCGGCGTCGGCCAGTGCCTCGGGCACGGCCGCATACAGACTGGAATAAAAACCCTGCCGACCGATGGGGCGGCCCACCACATAGCCGCGCGCCAGGTAGCTTTCCACGCCGAACACCGGCAGGGCGGCGATACCCCGGCGC
>JAJZSR010000047.1:0-872 GCA_021849595.1 Pseudomonadota bacterium
CTCAAGCGCCACTTCGGCGCCAAGGTCTACGACACCCTCATCCCGCGCAACGTCCGCCTGGCCGAAGCGCCCAGCCACGGCCTGCCGGGGGTGGTGTACGACCGCCACAGCAAGGGCGCGCAGGCCTATTTGCAACTCGCGCGCGAAGTGCTGGAGCGCGCTAGCGCGGCGGTCGGCAGCGCCGCCGCCTGACCGGATACAGGAAACCAGGAGAACTCGATGGCCAAACTCAAAGGGCTGGGCCGCGGCCTGGATGCGTTGCTGAGCGGCGATGCGCCAGCAGGCAGCGACCGGCTGCTCACCCTGCCGCTCTCGGCGCTCAAGCCCGGCCCTTACCAGCCGCGCACGCGCATGGACCAGGCCGCCCTGGAGGCGCTGGCCGAATCCGTCCGCGAACAGGGCATCATGCAGCCCATCCTCGTGCGCAAGAACGGCGCCCAGTACGAAATCATCGCCGGCGAGCGGCGCTGGCGGGCCGCCCAGATGGCGGGCTTAAGCGAGGTGCCGGTGCTGTTGCGCGACGTGGAAGACCGCGCCGTCATGGCCATGGCGCTGATCGAGAACATCCAGCGCGAAAGCCTCAATCCGCTGGAGGAGGCCGCGGGACTGGAGCGCCTGATCCGCGAATTCGGCATGACCCACGAGGCCGCCGCCAAGGCCGTGGGGCGCTCGCGCGCCGCCGTGTCCAATCTGCTGCGCCTGCTGCATCTCTCCAAGCCGGTGCGCGAGTTGCTCATGGATGGCACCATAGATATGGGCCATGCCCGCGCCCTGCTCTCCCTGCCGGCCGCCAAGCAGCACGAGGCCGCCTACGAAATCGCCGATCGCGGTCTGTCCGTGCGCGAGGCGGAGCGGCTCGCCGCGCGCCTGGC
>JAJZSR010000047.1:882-16934 GCA_021849595.1 Pseudomonadota bacterium
CGAGACGCCTGCGCCCAAGGCGCGCAAGGACCGCGACGTGCTGCGCCTGGAAGAGGCGCTTTCGGAGAAGCTCGGCGTCGCGGTCAGCATCACCGCCGCCAAAAACGGCGCCGGCAAGCTCACCATCCGCTTTGCCGATCTGGATCAGTTGGACGAACTGCTCAAGCGCATCGCCTGAATAGCGAGATAGAAAGGGGATAGCAAGGCCATATGGTAATGACGCGCGAAGAGAGCGAGGCGTTCGCGGCCCGGTGGGCGGAGGCATGGAATCGCCGTGACGTGGGGGCGGTGCTGGAGCACTTCCATGAGGACATTGTCTTTACCAGCCCTACCGCGCTTATGATCGTGAGTTCGCCCACCGTGCGCGGGAAAGATGCGCTGCGCGCCTACTGGACGGCGGCGCTCGCGCGCAGCGCCTCGCTGCGGTTCACCGTGGATCACGTGCTGTGGGATCCCGTGCGCCGTGAACTAGCCATCATCTATACGGCGGACACGGGTGGAAAGAGCCGCCGGGTGTCGGAGAACCTTAGATTCGACGAGAGCGGCCGGGTCGTGTCGGCCGAGGTGTTTCACGGCGTGCCCGCTGTAGTGAGGACGTAGCCGCGGAAGATTCCTTGAAGTTCATTTTTGACGGGCCAGTTATGTACCTGCCGGAATATTTCGAGGAAACAAATCCCAAGCGCATCTCGGCACTGATCGAAGGCCATCCCCTGGGCACGCTGGTCACCGCTCTCAATGGCATTCCTTTTGCCAGCCATTTGCCTTTCCTCCATGAGCGCGGGGCGGGCTCGCAGGGCAGGCTCGTCGGCCACATGGCGCGGGCCAATCCGCAGTGGCGCCATTTTTCCTCGGGCGCCGAAGTGCTGGCCGTGTTCCAGGGGCCGCACGCTTACGTATCGCCTTCCTGGTACGCGTCGCCCGGCGTCCCTACCTGGAATTACGCCGTGGTCCATGTGCGGGGAAGACCTGCGATCATTGAGGGCGAAGCCGAGCTGGAAGGCCTGCTGGAGCGGTTGACCCATGTCCACGAGTCCTCCCGGCCGAACCCCTGGAAGGCCGAGCTCTCAGGAGGGCGGCGTGCAAAACTGCTGGGCGCGATCGTGGGTTTTGAAATCGAGATCACAAGCATGCAGGCCAAATTCAAGCTCAGCCAGAACCGCCCGCCGGAAGATCGGCGGCGTGTGGCCCAAGAGTTGCGCCAATCGGGCAAACCGACGGATGCCGCCGTCGGCGAGTGGATGGCCGGAGTGGTGGATCGTGAATCCTGATCTGCGCATACAAAGAGCCACCGCCGCTGACGCCCATGAGGTTGCCGTCATGGTCGGCGAACTGCTGGACGAAATCATGCGCGCGATCGGGACTCCGGCTTTCAATTTCAAGCTCGATGGCGCGGCGGCGAATCTCAGGGATTTCATCGGGCGGGAGAGGTATTTCGTGTTTGTCGCCACAGGCGCCGAGGCGGCCCCGGCCGGCTTCATTACGCTGTGCGAAAGCTATGCGCTGTATGCCGAAGGGACGTTCGGCATCGTGCCGGAATTCTACGTGCGCCCGCCTTTTCGCTCGCAGGCCGTAGGGCGGCGCCTGATGGAGGAAGCCAAGGCCTTCGGCCGCACGCGCGGCTGGAAGCGCCTGGAGGTGACCACGCCGCCGCTGCCGCAGTTCGATCGGACTCTGGCGTTTTACGAGCGGGAAGAGTTTTCCGTCGCCGGCGGGCGCAAGCTGAAAGTGGTCCTGTGACTCCGGCCGGGATCGAATACCGCGTCAACGCAGCCATCAACGTAGAGCAGGCCATCGACCTGTACAAACGGTCGACGCTGGGCGAACGCCGTCCGGTGGACCGGCCGGACATCTTCGAGGACATGCTCGCCAATGCCAATCTCACGGTGACAGCATGGCGCGGCGATCGGCTGGTCGGCATTGCCCGCTCGCTCACTGACTTTGCCTATGTGGCCTATCTTGCCGACTTGGCCGTGGATGCCCAGTTCCAGAAGCAAGGTATCGGCAGGCGCCTCGTCGAGGAGACCCGGCGGCATCTCAAGCCCGAATGCATGATTGTGCTGCTGGCCGCGCCCAAGGCCAATGATTACTATCCCAAGCTTGGCTTCGAGCACAATCCGCGCGCCTGGGTGTTGCGCGGCGGTGAGTGCGACACCCCGCTCGGAGCGAATGAGCCGCCCGTTTCTGACGCGCGATGTCTCAATTCCAGGGGCTGACCGCCCCGATTTCTCACCTTTATGTGACCGCCATGATAAGAATCAGCATTCTCTACCCGAACAGCGAAGGCGCTAGGTTCGACCTACGCTATTACGTGGAAACCCATATGCCCCTGTCCATCGGCCTGCTGGGCCGCCATCCCGGCTTCAAGGGGGTGTCGGTGGAACATGGCCTGGGCGGCGCAGTGCCCGGTGCGCCTGCACCTTTTGTGGCCATGTGCCATTTCCTCTTCAGCTCGGCGGAGGACTTCATGGCCGCCTTCACCCCCCATGCGGCGGTGCTGCAGGGTGACATGCCGAACTACACGGACATCGAACCCGTCATTCAATTCAACGAGGTGCTCATCGCGCGCTGACCGAGTGCGAAAGCCAGCCCGTGCGGCGCGGTAGAATCGCGTCAGCATGAGCGCACCCCCGAAATCCGCCCCCGAAACCCTGGAGCAGACGCTCGCCCAGGTACAGGCCTTGCTCGACAAGCAGAAGCTGGTGGAGACCCTGGTGCACCGCCAGGGCGGGCCGCGCCACGAACTGGTGGAAAACCTGGTGCACAAGCAGAATCTGGCGGAGCTGCAGAAAAAGCTCGACGAGCTGCACCCGGCCGACGTTGCGTACCTGCTGGACGTCCTGCCGGTGGACGAGCGCCTGCGTCTGTGGGAGCAGGTAAAGCCGGAATGGGACGGCGAAATCCTGCTGGAAGTGTCCGACGGGGTGCGCGAGTCGCTGGTCGCACGCATGAACCGGCGCGAGCTGCTGGCGGCGGCCACGGCCCTGGACACCGACGAGATCGCCGACATCGCACCGGATCTGCCGCGCGACGTGATCGAGGAGCTGCTGGCCAGCCTGGACACGCAAAAGCGCGCGCGCCTGCAATCGACACTCTCGTATCCCGAGGACACCGTGGGCGCGCTCATGGACTACGACATGGTGACGGTGCGCGCTGATGTCAGCCTGGAAGTGGCCATGCGTTATCTGCGGCGGCTGGGCGAGCTGCCGGATCAGTTGGATAAGCTCTTCGTGGTGGAACGCGACGACCGCCTGATCGGCGTGCTGCCGCTCAAGAAGCTGCTCACGGCCGACCCCGACAGCACCGTAGCCCAGGTGATAGCCGAGGACATGGTGGTGTTCCGCCCGGCCGACGACGCGCGCGAGGCGGCCCAGGCCTTCGAGCGCTACGACCTGGTG
The DNA here is from genome assembly GCA_021849595.1 of Pseudomonadota bacterium. Taxonomy (GTDB): domain Bacteria; phylum Pseudomonadota; class Gammaproteobacteria; order Burkholderiales; family Thiobacillaceae; genus JAJXXS01. Next base: position 4,278 of record JAJZSR010000047.1, read on the forward strand.
GCCGCCCCCGTGGCGGACGAGGCAGGCAAGCTCTTGGGGCGCATTACCGTGGACGCGGTGGTGGACTACATCCGTGCCAGCAGCGAGGCGGAGATGCTGTCCATGGCCGGCCTAAAGGAGGACGAGGACTTGTTCGCCACGGTGTGGAAGGCGGCGCGCAACCGCTGGACCTGGCTGGGCGTGAATCTGTTCACGGCGTTCATCGCTTCGCGCGTCATCGGCTTGTTCGAGGGTTCCATCGAAAAGCTGGCCGCGCTTGCCGCGCTCATGCCCATCGTCGCGGGCATCGGCGGCAACACCGGCAACCAGACCATCACCCTCATCATCCGCGGCCTCGCCCTGGGCTACATCCAGCCCAGCAATGCGCGCCGGCTTATATTGAAAGAGTTGGGCGTGGCGGCCCTCAATGGCCTGCTGTGGGGCGGCCTGGTGGGGCTGCTGGCCTATGGGCTGTACGACAACGCCGGCCTGGGCGGCGTCATGATGCTGGCCATGTTCCTCAACCTGCTGGTGGCGGCCCTGGCGGGCATCGTCATCCCCTTCACTCTGCAGAAGCTCAAGCGCGACCCGGCGTTAGGTTCCTCGGTGCTGCTCACTGCCACCACGGACAGCATGGGCTTTTTCATCTTTCTCGGCTTGGCCACGGTTCTCCTAACTCACTGACATGCACGATCTCCTCGTCATCGGCTCCGGCCCCGGCGGCTACCGCGCCGCGGTGCTGGCCAGGCTGCGCGGCTGGGACGTGGCCATCGCGGAGCAAGCCGCCTGGGGCGGCACCTGCTTGAACCGCGGCTGCGTGCCCAAGAAGGTCTGGCACTACACCGCCAAGCTTGTCGCGCACAGCCGCGACTGGCCGGCGCGCGGCCTCAAGGCCCAGATGGCGGTGGATTTTGCGGCGGCCTGGCAACACCAGGAGCATGTGGTTGCGCAGGTGCGCGACAGCTACGTCGATTACCTCAAGCGCCTGGGGGTGACGCGCTACACCGGGCAGGCCCGCTTCGTCGATGCGCGGCGCGCGGAGGTGGCGGGCGAGATTGTCGCGGCGCGCCACTTCGTCATTGCCACGGGTTCCGTGCCGCGGGTGCCGGCGCCGTTCCAGCTCATTCCGGGCCGTGTGCTCACCACGGATGAACTGTTCGATGGGCCGCCGCCGACGGGCCGTAAGGTGGCCCTGGTGGGGGGCGGCGTCATCGGTGTGGAATTTGCCTTCATCCTGGCCATGCTGGGGCATGAGATTGCCTGGCTGACACCCTCCGCACCCCTGGCCCACGGCCGTTTCTCCGCGCCCGCCCTGAAGCTGCTGGAAGGCGCCTTGGCGCGTTACGGCATCGCGCCGCGCCAGGCTGCGGTGCAAAGCGTGGCGCAAACCGACGCCGGCCTGGAACTGGGCCTGGAGGATGGCGCCACCGTCAGCGCCGACTGGCTGTTGCTGGGCACCGGGCGCCTGCCCAATACCGGCGACTTGGGCTTGCCGGCGGCCGACGTGGCACTGGATGCGCAGGGCTACGTGGCAGTGAACGCTCACCTGCAGACTTCCCAGCCGCACATCTATGCCATCGGCGATTGCGCCAATCCCATCATGAATGCCAACCAGGCGCTGGCCGACGCCGCCGTGGCGGCGGCCAATCTGGTCGAGCCCGGCAGCCGCGTGCGCCGGGCCGAGGCCGTGCCCGAGCTGGTATATTCCGCCCTCGAACTGGGCCGCCTGGGACTGAACGAAGAACAGGCCGAAGAGGCCGGGCTGGAGCCTGCCACCGGCTTTGCCGCCTTCGAAACCAACCCGCGTGCCCTGGGCATGGGCGAGGCCGAGGGCTATGTGCGGCTTATCGCCGAACTGGACAGCGGCGCGCTGTTGGGCGCCGAGGTGGTGGGCGCGGAGGCCGGCGAACTGATTCATCTGGTGGCCGCCCGCTACGGGCGCGCCGATGCGCTGGCGAGTCTCGCCCAGAGCTTTTACAACCACCCGGCGCTGGGGGAGGAAATGCAGAACGCGGCGGAGACCTTGGCGGCCAAGTGGGGGCTCATGGAACAGGTGTTCGGAAAGGCTGACGGCACGTGAGCAGCTACGACGGCCCCACCCTGTATCGCCGCATCCTCGGCGAGGCCAGACCCTATTGGCGGGTGTATCTCGCCTCCGTGCTGGCCAACGTGGTGGCCGCGGCCACCGAGCCGGCGCTGCCGGCGCTGTTCAAGATGATTTTCGACCAGGGCTTCGTGCTGCGGGAAAAGTCCCTGCTCTACTTCGTGCCGGCGGCGATCATCGGCCTGTTCCTGGTGCGCGGCCTGGCCAATTTCGTCGGCGCCTACAGCACGGCGTGGGTCGGCAACCGCGTGGTCATGAATCTGCGCGAATCCCTCTACGGCCGCATCCTCACCCTGCCCACGCCGTTCTTCGACAACAACACCGTGGGCCAGATGGTGGCGGACGTGGCCTTCAACGTCGACCAGATGATGCGTTCGGCTACCACTGCGCTGGTGAGCCTGGTGAAGGACAGCCTCACCGTGCTCGGGCTCACGCTTTATCTGCTGTGGCTCAACTGGCAGTTGAGCCTCATCGTGCTGGCGGCAGCGCCGCCGTCGATTTTCCTCATCCGCCGTTTGAGCCGTCGCCTGCGGGGCATTTCGCGCAGCACGCAAAAGAACATCGGCGACATGGCCCAGGTCCTGAACGAATCCCTTTCCGCCCATAAGGTGGTGAAGATCTTCGGCGGCGAGGCCTATGAGCGCGAGCGCTTCCACCGCATTGCCGATGCCGCGCGCCGCTTCGAGATGAAGCGCACCGCCGCCGTGGCGGGCAACAGCCCGCTGGTGGAACTGATGGGCGCCCTGGCGCTGGCAATCATCGTCACCCTCGCCGTGTATCAGGCCATCCACGGCGCCACTACCCTGGGCAGCTTCTTCGCCTTCGTCATGGCCATGATGCTGATCTTCGCACCGGTAAAGCGCCTGATCGGCCTGAACGACGTGCTGCAGCGCGGCCTGGCCGCCTCCGAAGTGGTGTTCGCCATGCTCGACCGGGCGCCCGAGCCCGACAGCGGAACGATCGCGCTGCCCAGCTGCCGTGGCGACATCCACTTTGAGAGCGTGAGCCTGGCCTACGAGGGGAAGCCCGGCTATGCCCTGGCGGACATCGACCTGCATATCCAGCCCGGCGAAACCGTGGCCCTGGTGGGGCCCAGCGGCGCGGGCAAGACGAGTTTGGTCAATCTGCTGCCGCGCTTCTACCATCCGAGTGCCGGGCGCATCCTGCTCGACGGCGTGCCGCTGGAGGACATCCGGCTCGCCGATCTGCGCGCCAACATCGCCCTGGTGTCCCAGGACGTGGTGCTGTTCAACGACAGCCTGCGTGCCAACATTGCCTACGGCGCCGCGCGCGCGGCAGGCGATGCGCAAATCCGGGCGGCCTGCGAGGCGGCGCACGCCTGGGAGTTCATCGCCAAGCTGCCCGAGGGGCTGGACACCCCGGTGGGCGAGAACGGCACCAAGCTCTCGGGCGGGCAACGCCAGCGCGTGGCCATTGCGCGGGCACTGTTGAAAAACGCCCCCATCCTCATCCTGGACGAAGCCACATCGGCGCTGGACACGGCCTCCGAACGCCACGTGCAGGCCGCGCTGGAAACGCTCATGCGCGGCCGTACCACCATCGTCATCGCCCACCGCCTGTCCACCATAGAAAAGGCCGACCGCATCGTCGTGCTGCAGGCCGGCCGCATTGTCGAGATCGGCTCCCATCGGGAGCTTTTGGCCAAGGGCGGTGCCTATGCCCATCTGCACCGCCTGCAATTCCATGAGCCTGCCCACGCCTGACCATCCGCCCCGCTCTCTGGTCGTCGAGGCCGGCCGCGCCATTGGCGACTTTGCCATGATCCGCCCGGGCGACCGCGTGCTTCTGGGTCTTTCCGGCGGCAAGGATTCGCTCTCGCTGCTGCACGTGCTGCGCCATCTTCAGCAGAAGGCACCCATCAAATTCGAGTTGGCGGCCTGCACCGTGGACCCGCAGTCGCCCGACTACGACCCGCGCGCGCTCATCCCCTACCTGGCTCAGCTGGGCGTGCCGTATTTCTTCGAGTCACAGCCCATCCTGGAAGAGGCCAAGGGCAAACTTCTGGAGGACGACAGCTTCTGCGCCTACTGCTCACGCATGCGGCGCGGCGTGCTTTACCGCGTCTGCCGGGAAAGGGGCTACAACGTCCTCGCCTTGGCCCAGCACCTGGACGATCTGGCGGAAACCTTTCTCATGTCCGCCTTCTTCGGCGGCAAGCTGCGCACCATGCAGGCCCATTACCTCAACGATGCCGGCGATGTGCGGGTCGTCCGGCCGTTCGTTTACGTGCGTGAGCGCCAGACGCGCGACTATGCGGCGAAGGCGAATCTGCCGGTGGTGCAGGAAAACTGCCCGGCTTGCTTTGCCATGCCGCAGCAGCGCTTTGCCATGAAGACGCTGCTGGCCGAGCAGGAAAAACAGCATCCCGCGCTGTTCGGCCACCTGCTCACGGCCATCAAACCGCTGATGGGCGCGGTGCCTGCCTGAGCAGCCCTGCGCAGGGCCTGCTGTGCTCACGCACCCGGTCGATCACTGCTGCCCGCCGGGAGGCGCCGGAGGCAAAATGCTACGGGTTATTAAGACGGCACCTATAAACCTGAAACATGAAACGACCCCAATACGGTAGAAGCGTTGAACCCAGATTATCCATTAGACCGGCACTAACCTTTTGGGGCCGACCATGGAGAATCCAAGCATGCCGACCTTTGCTGCGCCTTTAGCCTACGCGGGCCCTGGCGGCACGGGACGGCCCATCTTGCGCTCAACTTCTCGCCCGGATGTTCAATCTGGGCTGCGACCATCTCGCGCAACCTGGTCTCGTCCCGCGCCGCCAGCATCCCGCGTTCTAATGGACAATCTGGGTTGAATACGGCCACTGGGCCGCCTCAATAACCAGCCGAGGTTGAATGTTATTGATCCGGCATTCCCTGGCCGAAAATTGAGGCACGTATGCTTTTGTGCCGCCGTATATTTTCAAGTCCAATAATGCCGGATCAATGATGGGCTCGGGCTATGCTGTATCCATCGGAGCCGAAGCATGCCTGTCCACAACGCCGACATCGCCGCGATCTTCGAGGAGATCGCCGACCTCCTGGAAATCCAGGGGGCCAACCCCTTCCGCGTGCGCGCCTATCGCAACGCCGCCCGCACGGTGGGCGATTACGGCCGCGACCTGGCCGGCCTCATCGCCAAGGGCCAGCCCTTGCCCAAGATCCCCGGCATAGGCGACGACCTGGCGGGCAAGATTCACGAGATCGCCGCGACCGGCCGCTGCAGCTTCCTCGAACGTCTGCACCGGGAACTGCCGGCGGCCGTCACCGAACTGCTGAAGATTCCCGGCCTCGGCCCCAAGCGGGTGAAGACCCTTTACGAACAGCTCAAAGTGCAGACCCTGCCGGAGTTGCAAGCGGCGGCGCAGTCCGGCCGCATCCGCGAGCTGGCCGGTTTCGGCGAGAAGACCGAGCAGCATATCCTGGCTGCGATCGGGGCCCAGGCCTCGGAGGCGCGCCGGTTCAAGCGGCCGGTCGCCGCCCAGTATGCCGAGGCCTTGGCCGCCTGGCTGGCCGGGGTCGCGGGCGTCGAGCGGGTCGAAGTCGCCGGCAGCTATCGGCGCCGGCGCGAAACCGTGGGTGACATCGACATTCTGGTCGCGGCCCGCTCGGGCAGCCCGGTGATGCAGCGCTTCATCGGCTACGACGAGGTGCGCGACGTGCTCGCCCATGGCGAAACCCGTGCCTCGGTGATGCTCAAGTGCGGCTTGCAGGTGGATCTGCGCGTGGTCGAGGCGGCCGCCTTCGGCGCGGCCCTGCATTACTTCACCGGGTCCAAGGCGCACAACATCGCCATCCGCAAGCGAGCCCAGGAGCGGGGGCTGAAAATCAACGAATACGGCGTATTTCGCGGCGAGAACAGAATCGCCGGCGAGACGGAAGATTCGGTGTTTGCCGCGGTTGGCCTGCCCTGGATTCCGCCGGAACTCAGGGAAGACCAGGGCGAGATCGAATGGGCGATGCGGGCCCCGCTGCCGAAACTGGTCGAGCGTGCCGAGCTCAAGGGCGATCTGCACTGCCACAGCCGGGCCAGCGACGGCCATGCCAGCATCGAGGCCATGGCCCTGGCGGCCAAGGCGCGCGGCCTGGACTATCTCGCCATCACCGATCATTCGCAGCGGCTCAAGATCGCCCACGGCCTCGACTCCGGGCAGTTGCTCAGGCAGATGGCGGAGATCGACCGCCTGAACGAGAAACTGCGGGGCATCACCCTGCTCAAGGGCGTCGAGGTCGACATCCTCGCAGACGGCAGCCTGGATTTGCCGGATGCGCTGCTCGGCCAGCTCGATCTGGTGGTCGGCGCGGTGCACAGCCGGTTCGACCTGCCGCCGGCCAGGCAGATGAAGCGGCTGCTCACCGCCATGGATCATCCCCATTTCACCCTGCTGGCCCATCCCGCCACCCGCGAGATCGACAGGCGGCCGGCCCTGGAGCTCGACTGGCTCAAGCTCATCCGCCACGCCAGGCAGCGGGGTTGTTTTTTGGAACTCAATGCCCAGCCCGAGCGGCTGGACTTGTTCGACATCCATTGCCGGATGGCGAAGGAGGAAGGTGTGCTGGTGGCGATCAATTCGGACGCCCACAAGGAGGCCGACTTCGATTGCCTGGACTATGGGATTGGCCAGGCCCGGCGCGGCTGGCTGGAAGCGAAGGACGTGCTCAACAGCCGTTCCCTGGCGCAACTGCGGCCGCTGTTGCGGCGCACGATGTAGTTTTGGATCGCCACTTCGACCCGCGTGCGCTCATTCCCTCTCTGGCGCAGCAGGAGAGGGAGCATCCCGCACGGTTCGGCCATTTGCTCGCGGCCATCAAGCCGCTCATGGGCGAGCCGCCCGGGCGGTCCTCGAATCCCTCAGGGCAGGGCGTGGGCGATATCGTCCAGCTCCGCCCGGCTTTGCTTGAGCGTGGCCAGCTCCTGCTTCATCTCCAGCATGCGGCTTTGCAGGACTTCCGCGTTGGCGAGGATTTTTTTCAAATTGTCCAGGCGCTCGTCCAGGACCTGCTTGTGCTCGCGCACGCGCGCGGTGATGGGCGTGATGGCGAGCTGCAGCCAGCGGTCCGTTTCCTGCGCCGCCAGGCTGTAGGTCTTGACCGCTTCCTGCACCACCCCGGCAACGAAACGGCGGATCATGAAGCGCTTTTCCAGTACCAGATTGGCGGGATCGCGGCAGAATTCCTCGGCCTCCCTCACCAGCGCCTCCATGCGCTGGCGGTAGCGCTGCAAATCCAGCGCGGGCACCTGCATGGCTTTGAAGCCGTGCATCTGCACGAAGCGCTCGCAGGTGTCGTGCAAAAAATGCTGGATGTTGTGGCCCATGCGGCCGGCGCGCGCGAAGCGCTCATGCGCCTCTTCGGCCAGGCGGCGCATGGCGCCGGTCAATCCGCCGGTGGTCCATGCGCTTTCCATGCCGGGCATGGCGTCGGCCAACAGCGCCGAGAGGTTTTCCTTGGACAGCAGGGCGAGCAGTTCTTCCCCCTGACGCAGGATTTGCGCGCGCAGTTGGCGAAAGCGTTCCGCCGTGGCTTCGTAGCGTTCCTTTTCCTTCATCGCCTCGTCGCGCAACTGCTGCACCATGTCGCGGTTCTTGCCCGACAGTTGGGACAGTTCGACCAAGTGGCGGCTGACCTGATGGGCACGCTCGGCCAGGCGCGCCTGATGGCCGGCGAGTCGGCCCTCCATGTCGTGCAGGGCGGCGTGGCAAAGAATCTCGCGGCGCGCGGGGATGATCTTGTGCGCCAGCAGGCTCTCCAGCGGCAGGACGCCGGAGCGCGCCAGCAGTTCGGCATCCTGCTTGACGCGGCCGAGCAGCGCGCTTCTGGCCGACAGCGCGAACACCTGTTCCAGCGGCAGCTTGAGGATGCGCGCGGTGTCCTGCACCTGGCGCTCGATGCCGGCGCGGATCTCTTCGGCGGGCCTCATTTCGTCCCACAGGGTGTCGATCTTGTTGAGCACGGCGATGTGGAAATTGACGTGCTTGTGCACATATTTCTGCCAGATTTCCAAGTCGCTGCGCGTCACGCCGGTATCCGCCGCCAGCAGGAACATGACTGCGTGCGCGTTCGGGATGGCCGACAGGGTCAGTTCCGGTTCGCTGCCCAGGGCGTTGAGGCCGGGCGTGTCCAGCAGCACCAGCCCGGCTTCCAGCAGGGGATGCGGCAGGTTGAGCAGGGCGTAGCGCCAGGCGGGGATGTCGACGCCGCCATCCGCCGCGAGATTTTCGTCCTCGCCCCGGGCGTCCAGCAGCCCCAGCGCGCGCGCCGCCGGCAACGGTACGCGCTTGGTTTCGCGCAGCTTTTGCAGGGCTTGCGGCCAAGCCGCGCGGTCTTCCGGATCGAGCCTGAGCTTCACCCATTCCACCGGCTTGAGCTTGAGATGCGCCAGGGTCTCCTCCGTGAGGCGCGATTCTATGGGCAGCAGCCTGAGGCAGGGTTCTTCCTGGGGGTCGTAAAAAATCTCGGTGGGACACATGGTCGTGCGCCCGGCATCCGAGGGCAGCAGGCGATGGCCGTGGTCGGCAAAAAACAAGGCGTTGATCAGCTCGCTCTTGCCGCGCGAATATTCCGCCACGAACGCCAGGGTAAGGCGGTCGCGCCGCAGTGCTTCGGCGCCGTCGAGCAGGCGCAGGTTGCGGTCGCCGTCCACGCCCTCGTGCTGGTCCAGCCAGTGGATGAAGGCGTGGATGGCGTCCACCAAACGGTCGCGGCGCGCCGTGTAATCGGCGATTTCCTGTTCCAGCAGTGCGGTCATCGGGTGCGGTCTTCCGGGAGGTTCACGGGGTTCTCCAGCAGCCGTTCGGGGACGGCCTCCGGCGGAGCCGCCACCAGCTTCTGCCGGCTGGTATTGCCTTTCAGCAGCTCCAGGCGGGTTTTCGCGACGGCCAGGTGGGCGGCCAGGAATTTGAGCAGGGCTTCGTTGGCCTGGTTGTCGGCGGCGCGCGCGGCGAGCTTGATCCACAGCCGGCCGTCGCGCTCGCCGGCCACGGCGTTTTTGCCGGCGCCGGGGGAGATGTGCAGGGAAAAGATCCAGCGGCCCTGCTCGTCGCGGCGTGCCCAGGCGGCCATCAGAAACTGCCCAGGATCGCCATTTCTAGGGCGCGCAGCGGCACCAGGATGATCAATTGGCCGACGAAAAACACCACCAGCGGGGTAAGATCGACGTTGCCCACGAGCGGGATGATGCGCCGCAACGGTGCCAGGATGGGCTCGCTGAGCGCGTAAATGACGGGCGCCAGCGGTGAGTAAGGGTTTACCCACGAAAGCACGGCACGGATCACGGTGATGCCCATGACGAGATAAATGACCAGTTCCAGGAGCTTGACCAGGGCAAGCAACGCCAGTGCCGGCAGGGCGGCCCCGGCCGCCAGGCGGAAAGGAAAGCCGCCGGACCACAAGAGCAGGATCTGGATCAGGTATTCCACCAGCCAGGCCCCCACCAGAGTCGCGAAATCGATCCCCTTGTAGCCGGGGATCACGCGTCGCAGCGGGCGTACCAGAAAGTCGGTAAAGGCCACCACGAACTGGCCGAAGGGGTTGCCGAAGGGTGCGCGGAACAACTGCATGGCGAAGCGCAGCAGGAGGGCGAAAAGAAACAGGTTGCCCAGCGTCTGGACGACGAATTGCAGGCCGTCGGTCATCATGGCGTGGCCCCCAACTCATCGCCCAGTTCTTCGGAACGCCGCCGGGCGGCGGCCACTGCCTGGGCCACGGCTTCCCGCACGCCTGCGCTTTCCAGGGCGACGACGCCGCGCTCGGTGGTGCCGCCCTTGGAAGTGACGCGCTCGCGCAGCGTGGCCGGCTCCTCGCCGGACTCCAGCGCCAGGCGCGCGGCGCCGACGAAGGTCTGCAGAGCAAGCTGGCGCGCCACCTCGGGCGCGAGCCCCTCCCTGCCGGCGGCCGCTTCGAGCGCTTCCATGAAATAGAACACATAGGCCGGGCCGCTGCCGGACACGGCCGTGACGGCATCGAGCTGTTTTTCTTCCGGCACCCAGACCGCAGTGCCCACCGCGCGCAGGATGGCTTCCGCACGCGAGCGGCCCGCGCCATCGACTTGCGGCCCGGCATAAAGAGCGGTGATGCCGGCGCCCACCATGGCCGGGGTGTTGGGCATGGTACGCACGATGCGCTCATGGCCGCCTAGCCAGCGGGTCAGATCGGCCACACGCACACCGGCCGCCACCGACACCACCAGCCGGTCGCCGATACGGGGGGCGAGCTCGGCCGCCACCCCCTTTAGTTGCTGGGGCTTGACCGCCAGGATCACCGTCCTGCCCAGATGGGCATGGGCAAGATCGCGCCTCAGGGTGACGCCGAAACGCCCTGCCAGTCGGCCGTGAGCGTCGTCCGAAGGATCGACGACCTCGATGTGCTCGCCGGCCGCCCCCTTGCCGGCCAGCCCGGCGATGATGGCGGTGGCCATGTTGCCGCCGCCGATGAAGGTAATGCTGTCTGTCATGGCTCCCCCGCCTTATTTCTTGCGCGCGCCGAACAGGGCCGTTCCCACCCGCACCCAGGTCGCGCCCTCCAGGATGGCGGCCTCCAGGTCGGCCGACATGCCCATGGAAAGCGTGTCCAGGGCAAAGCCGGCGGCGTTGAGGTCTTCCAGGAGGGCTCTCAAGCGCGCAAAAGGCATTCTTTGCGCGGCCAGCCCGGACGCCGGCGCGGGTATGGCCATCAACCCCCGCAATTGTAACCGCGGCAGGCGGGCAACGGCCTGCGCGAGGGGTGCCAGTTGCCCCTCTTCCACGCCGCCTTTGCTGGCCTCGCCGCTGACATTGACCTGCAGACAGACCTGCAGCGGGGCCAGGCCGGTGGGGCGTTGGGCGGAGAGGCGCTCGGCCAGCTTGAGGCGATCCACGCCGTGCACCCAGGCAAAGTGCTCCGCCACCGCCCGCGTCTTGTTGCTTTGCAGCGGGCCGATGAAATGCCAGGTCAGGGGCAAGTCGGCCAGCTCGGCCATCTTGGGCAGCGCCTCCTGGAGATAACTTTCGCCGGCATCCTTAAGTCCCAGCGCGACTGCCTGCCGCACCATCCCGGCGTCGACTCCCTTGCTCACGCCAATCAGGCCGATGTCAGCAGGGTCGCGCCCGGCTGCCCTGGCGGCTTGGACAATGCGCGTACGTACGGCCGCCAGATGGGCAGCCAGGCCGGGTGTCGGGCGTTCGCTCAAGTTGAATCGCGCGCAGTCGTTATTGGATTGGATTGCATTATCTCCCAACTGACTTTCGGACGAGCACCCCGTGGACATTTCCGAACTGCTGGCTTTCAGCGTCAAGAACAAGGCTTCCGACCTGCACCTCTCGGCCGGGCTGCCGCCCATGATCCGGGTGCATGGGGACATCCGCCGCATCAACCTGCCGCCGATGGACCACAAAGACGTGCACCGCATGGTGTACGACATCATGAACGACTCCCAGCGCAAGATTTACGAAGAAGTTCTGGAAGTGGATTTTTCCTTCGAAATCCCCGGGCTGGCCCGTTTCCGCGTCAACGCCTTCAATCAGCAGAAAGGCGCCGGCGCGGTGTTCCGTACCATTCCCTCCAAGGTGCTGACCCTGGAAGAGCTGGAGGCGCCCAAGATCTTCAAGGAAATCTCCGATCAGCCGCGCGGCGTAGTGTTGGTAACGGGCCCGACCGGCTCGGGCAAGTCGACCACCCTGGCGGCCATGATCGACTACGTCAACGACACCCAGTATTCCCACATCCTCACCATCGAGGATCCCATAGAATTCGTGCACCAAAGCAAGAAATGCCTCATCAACCAGCGCGAAGTCGGGCCGCACACGCATAGCTTCGCCAATGCCCTGCGCTCCGCCTTGCGCGAAGACCCGGACGTCATCCTGGTGGGCGAGATGCGTGACCTGGAAACCATACGCTTGGCGCTCACCGCCGCGGAAACCGGGCACTTGGTGTTCGGCACCCTGCACACCTCGTCGGCCGCCAAGACCATAGACCGCGTCATCGACGTGTTCCCGGCCGCGGAAAAGGACATGGTGCGGGCCATGCTGTCGGAGTCGCTGCGTGCGGTGATCTCCCAGACCTTGCTCAAGACCAAGGACGGCTCCGGCCGGGTGGCGGCACACGAAATCATGATCGGCACGCCGGCCATCCGCAACCTCATCCGCGAGAACAAGGTGGCGCAAATGTATTCTTCCATCCAGACCGGCGGCGCCCTGGGCATGCAGACTCTGGACCAGTGCCTGCAAGACCTGGTGCGGCGTAACCTCGTCACCTCGACGGAGGCGCGCGCGCGCGCCCAGAACAAAGACGCCTTCCTCGGCTGAACGATCACAGGGCCCGTTTATGGACGCGCAAAAAACCATCACCGACCTGCTCCGCCTCATGGTGGCGAAAAACGCCTCCGACCTTTTTCTCACCGCCGGCTTCGCGCCCGCCCTCAAGGTGGACGGCAAGATCGTCGCCGTGGCCAACCAGACGCTCACGCCGGCGCATACGCGCGAACTGGCGCGCTCGCTCATGAACGACCGGCAATGGGCCGAGTTCGAGGCCAAGAACGAGTGCAACTTCGCCATCGCCCCCCCGGACATCGGCCGTTTCCGCTGCAAC
>JAJZSR010000208.1 GCA_021849595.1 Pseudomonadota bacterium
TTCCGATCTAGTTGTTTTGAACAGGGAAGCACCTCACGCCGCCGACATATAATCAGGCAAGGCCAGGGTCGCTCATGTTCACCACATCACGAGGATGCCTATGAAACAATCGCCCGCCCGCCCCTACTTCGCTCTAGTTCCGCGCCTTACGATGGCATTTGCACTTGCCGCCGGATGCGGCGCCGCCCACGCCGCCACCGTGCCCAAGGCCCATCCGATGACGGTCCACCCCGCCACATCCATGGAACAGGCGGTGAAGGACGGCGCCAAAATTTTTGCGCAGGACAGTTTCGGCACCAAGCAGACCTGGGTTCCTGAGGGCGCCTTCGGCAGCCACCTGATGAGCTGCGCCGCCTGCCATACCGACGGCGGCATCCCTGTGGGCATCACGCCGGCCGGGGCGCACATCCCCAGCCTTGTCGGCGCGGCGGCCGAGTTCCCCAAACTCAAGCTCAAAAAGAACGCCGTCGAGTACAAGTCCAAGGAGGCGTCCATCTATACGCTGGAACGGCAGATCGTGCATTGCGTCCGTGCGGGGGTGATGGGCAAGCCGCCCGGCTACGACAGCCCAGAGATGGTCGACTTGGTCGCCTATCTCACGGCCTTGTCCAAGGGCTCCGTCATGGGCCGCCAACTTCCGGCCGTACGGTGAGCGTCTACGGGGGCGCCCACAAAAATCGGCAGGGAGCAACTGCCCGAATCGCGTAAGCCATCTCTATGGGGTCGGAGCGCACGTCAGCGGTTCTCTGCAAAACAATCCATGGCACCCGTCAGGCCCCGAGCAGCCGGCGCGCCAGGAGGGACTGCATATCGCGCCGGCCATCGGCGATCATGTAAATGTAAACCTTCTGCCCGATCACACGATAGATGGCCCGGTAGGGCTTGAATGCCGTTTGACGATAGTCGCGGATGCCCAGCGCGATCAGTTCCTTTGGATAGGTCCCCCGCTCGGGGAATGCGGCCAGACTCTCGACGACCTCCAGCAGGCGATCCAGCACGTGGTCGGCATTGGCCTTGCAGTCGAATTCCGCGATGTAGTCGTAGATCGATTCGAGATCCCGCTCAGCGCCCTCGGTGAGCAGGATCTCGTACCTACGGCCCGGCATTACCGGGCAGCCGCCTTGGCCCGCAACCGGGCAACGACCCCGCCTACGGGCTTCACCTTGCCCGCTTCGATCTCCGCGTTACCCAGGGCGAGAATTTTCAGCAGTGCCAGCGTTTCTTGCGTCTCCTCATAGGACGCCACATCCTGAATGACGGCCTTGGCTTCGCCATTCTGGGTGATCACCAGCGGCTCCCGCTCCTCGGCAAGGCGGGCGAGGACCTCGGCCGCATTGGCCTTGAGATAGCTGATCGGTTTGACTTGGGCGGAATAGCGCATGGGGGAAATCTCCGTGGCGTCGAGATACGACCAAATATAGTCCTTTTGAAGTCTTCTAACAACCCGATTTATCTTCCTCAGTGTCCTCTCTTATTTGCGGTTACGCTTGGCGCCGGCGTTTGCACTTGCCGCCGGATGCGGCGCGGTACCCAAGGCCTATCTGGCTTAAAACCTTCCCCAGGACAAGATGGCGCGTAGCGCGGGATGAGGCGCCACTGCGCCGGCGCGATCTCTTCTGGAAATTCATGGGAAGTACATCGATTTGATGATATATACTTGGTATATTCCAATAAGGAGATCGCCATGCAAACTGCCAAGCTATTTTTCAATGGGCGGAGCCAGGCCGTGCGTCTGCCCAAAGCGTTTCGTTTCGAAGGGCAGTCTGAGGTCCTGATAGAGCGCGACGGGGACCGAGTGATTCTGCGCCCCGCGTCTCGCCCCAGCATCGAGCAACTCATCGCCTCGCTGGATGACTTCGATGCGCTCCCCGAGCGCGCCCAACCCTCGCAACCCGACGCTCGGGAAGCGTGGTAATCGCCATGCGCTATATGCTCGACACCAACATATGCATCTATGCCATTAAGCACAAACCTCCGGCAGTGATTGATGCCCTCCGTGCGCATGCCTTGGATGGTATTGGGCTGTCGAGCGTAAGCGCGGCCGAATTGATATTTGGCGCAACCAAGAGCGGCTCCGAAAAAAATCTGGCCGCGCTGGAAAAATTTCTGGAGCCTTTGGAGATAGCGGATTTCGATATGCAGGCCGCCCACGCATACGGTCGCCTGCGCCGGGAGCTCGAACGCACCGGCCAGCCCATCGGTCCCCTGGATACTCAGATCGCGGCACATGCCTTGTCCTTGGAAGTGGTACTGGTCACCAACAATCTACGCGAATTGAACCGGGTTGCGGGGCTGCGCATAGAGAACTGGGCGGATCGGCCCCGATAGGCTCTTGCCCTTCTTCCCTTGGGAGAAGGTGGCGCGCAGCGCCGGATGAGGGCGGTAGTGCGTCGTGTACAGGAATTGCCATTGGGTTATGTGATTCCCGGTAGGTAGTTCCCCCGGATGGTGAGCCGCGCCGGGTGCCACGCAGGGAACTGCGATGGCAAAGAGGGGTCATGCATCTACCTCGGACGCCGGCTGCGGCGATCCGGGAGCTAACGGTGTTGAAAAACTACTGAGGGTGGCCATCTGCCGCGCTGCACGGTGTTCGCTGCGTTTTTCAACACACCCCTAACCGATCGACCCAGCTTCAATCAATTTCAACTTGGAGAGGCAATGAAAAATTCTTTAAAAATCGCATCCCTGGCCGCCCTCACGGCCGCCACCCTGGCCCTTCCCGCCGCCGCCTCCATGATGCGAAGCCCAGGCGCCAAGTGCGCGCCCAAGGCCGGGAAAATGAGCCAGGGCGCGAAAAAATGCGCGCCGAAATGTGCCCCGAAGCACGCGTCTAAAAACTGATTGCACCCCGCTTCCGAGCGATTGCTGCAGACTTACGCGGCGCTCGCGGCGCGGGGGGAGCATTTGCTGCAGGGCGTGCTTGCGGGGCAGCAGCCCCGGCAGTGGTGCCACTATCCCGAGGATGACGCCGTCGATGAGGCAGACGGCTACCAGTGGTTCTATCATTCGCATGCGCCGGAGGATCGTCCCGGTGCCATTGAGCACGGCCACTTTCATTTGTTCGCCCGCCACCCGCTCTGG
>JAJZSR010000209.1 GCA_021849595.1 Pseudomonadota bacterium
CACCGCGGAAATCTCCTTCGAGTTCCTGGATGATCTTGCCGTTGCCGCGTACCGGGCCGTCCAGGCGCTGCAGGTTGCAGTTGACCACGAAGACCAGGTTGTCCAGCTTTTCGCGCGCAGCCAGGCCGATGGCGCCCAGGCTTTCCGGTTCATCCATCTCGCCGTCGCCGCAGAAGACCCAGACCTTGCGCTGCGCCGTGTCGGCGATGCCGCGCGCGTGCAGGTACTTCAGAAATCGCGCCTGGTAGATGGCCATGATGGGCCCCAGCCCCATGGACACGGTGGGGAACTGCCAGAAACCCGGCATCAGCTTGGGGTGCGGGTAGCTCGGCAGGCCCTTGCCGTCCACCTCCTGGCGGAAGTTCAGCATCTGCTCCTCGCTGATGCGGCCCTCCATGAAAGCGCGCGCATAGATGCCGGGGGCGGAGTGGCCCTGGATATAGAGCAGGTCGCCGCCATGGGTGCCGCCCTCGTCGGTGTTGTCGGCGTGCCAGAAGTGGTTGAAACCGGCCGCAAACATATGCGCGAGCGACTGGAAGGAGCTGATGTGCCCGCCCAGGTCGCCGCCATCAATCGGATCCAGCCGGTTGGACTTGACCACCATGGCCATGGCGTTCCAGCGCATATAGGCGCGCAGCCGGCCTTCGAGTTCCAGGTTGCCCGGGCTGTGGGCCTCTTCTTCCGGTGAAATGGTGTTGATGTAGCCGGTATTGGCCGAGAACGGCATGTCGATGCTGTGCTCGCGCGCATGCTCCAGCAGCTGCTCCAGCAGGAAATGGGCGCGCTCGGGGCCCTCCTGCGCAATCACGGCCTCCAGGGCGTGCTTCCATTCAAGGGTTTCCTGGCTGTCGAGATCTTCGACATTGAGTCCGGGAAGGTTCTGGGGCATGGCGGACATTCGGGGGCTCCTCGGTTTAGGGCTTATGACCCATTTGAACGATACGAGAGTTTCTCATAATTTCCACAAAATTTTAAGCTGTGCTTTTCAATTTCATATAGTGAATTTAAGATCCGGTCATTCCAGGCTCACGCCAGAGCGCCGGTGACGCACGCCCGATGCGACCGTTCCCGTCTCGCCTACACTGCGACTCTGACCCTATGTTCAAGCGCCTGCCATCCCTGCTACCTCCCCTGCGTGACCTGCCCGCCGTCGTGCGCTGGCGGCAATGGTGGCGGCGCCAGTCCCCGCACCGGCAGGACCGCTACGCCATGCTGGCGCCCCTGGTGGCCGTGCTTTTCTTCTTTGCCGCCATCGTCGTGGCCTTCGGCTACTTGCGCATCGAGGAAATCGAGCGCGAACAGGAGGCCGTGCGCCGCGACGTGGAGTACGCCCAGCAGCGCATGCGCCTGCGCCTGCTGGAACGCCAGGAGGAACTGGTGCGTCTGGCGCAGGAGATCGCCAACCGGGAAATCGATACCGAGCAGTTCCGCAGCCGCGCCGGCGTGCTGCTGGCCCAGTACCCGGAACTGCAGGGCCTGAGCTGGGTGGACGAGCGGCGCCGCCTGCGCTCCTACAGCGGCAATGCCGCGCTGGCCCAGAGCCTGACGAATGCCTCGGCCTATGGGAGCCCGCCGGCCGCCAAGCCGGGCGAATCCGAGAGCGCCTTCGCGCTGGCCCGCGAACTTCACCAGCCCATCTACGCCCAGCGCGCGGCCTCCCCCGATGGCAGTGCCCTGCTCGAACTGCACATTCCGCTGTTCCGGCGTACCCAGTTCGTCGGCGTGGTGCTGGCGGAGTATTCGCTGGACACGCTCTATCGTTATGGGGTGCCCTCGGAGGTGTCGGCGCGCTACGCCGTGTCCCTGCGCGACTCGCGCGGCGAGGTGCTGGCCGGCAGTATCGCGCCCCGGCGCAACCGCGCCGGGCAACTGCTGTCCTGGGCCTCCCATGCCAACGAATACGAGGTCCCCGTCTCGCCGGTGGGCAATGGCCTGGTGCTGCATGCGCAGACCTACCGCGCGTCGCTGGGCCTGGTCGGCAGCGGCCTGTTCTGGCTGGTGGGCACGCTCAGCGTGATGACGGCCTGGATGTTGCTGGCCAACTGGCGCCACACGCGCCGCCGCATGCAGGCGCAGCAGGCCCTGATCGTGGAAACGAACTTCCGCCGCGCCATGGAAAACTCCATGCCCACCGGCATGCGCGCGCTGGACCTGCAGGGGCGCATCACCTACGTCAACGCCGCCTTTTGCCAGATGACCGGCTGGAATGAGAGCGAACTGGTCGGCTGCACCGCGCCTTTTCCCTACTGGCCCGAGAGCGAGCGCGAGACCCTGGCGGCGCGACTGGAAGACGAGCTCAGCGGCCGGGTGCCGCCGGGCGGCTTCCAGGTGCGCATCAAGCGCAAGGATGGCACCCTGTTCGATGCGCGCATCTATGTCTCGCCCCTGATCGACGCCCGCGGCCTGCAGACCGGCTGGATGACGGCGATGACCGACATCACCGAGCCCAACCGCGTGCGCGAACAGCTCTACGCGTCCTACGAGCGCTTCACCACGGTGCTGGAGGCGCTGGATGCCTCGGTGTCGGTGGCACCGCTGGGCACGGACGAACTGCTGTTCGCCAACAAGATGTACCGCCTCTGGTTCGGCGACCGCAGCCTGGGCCACGTGCACCTCGCCCACCACGCCGGCATACCGTCGCGCGTGACGGAGGAAGACAGCCATGATGCGGTCGACAACCTCATGGGCATGCCCACCAGCGGCCTGCCGGACTTCGAAGCCGAGAACGCCGAGATCTATGTGGAAGATCTCGACAAATGGCTGGAGGTCCGCACGCGCTACCTGACCTGGGTCGACGGGCGCCTGGCCCAGATGGTCATTGCCAGCGACATCACGCCGCGCCGCCTGGCCGAGGAGCAGGCCGCGGCGCAGACCGAGCGTGCCCAGACGGCCAGCCGCCTGATCACCATGGGCGAGATGGCCTCCAGCGTGGCGCACGAGCTCAACCAGCCACTGACGGCCATCAACAATTACTGCAACGGCATGGTCTCGCGCATCAAGGCCCGGCAGATTTCCGAGGAAGACCTGCTGGGCGCGCTGGAGAAAACCGCCAAGCAGGCCCAGCGCGCCGGCCAGATC